>NZ_JBBBNV010000001.1:0-325245 GCF_037137075.1 Paenibacillus sp. y28 | reverse complement strand
CGCGACCGGATTAGCGAGCTGAAGGCTCAACTGACGGAGGTTGTGCGCCACCGCAGACTTCACCGCGAACGCCGCAAAAAGGTCGGTGCGTACCAGGTTGCTCTGGTCGGCTATACAAATGCGGGGAAATCGACCCTGCTCAAACGGCTGACAGGCGCGGATGTGCTGGTGGAGAACCAGCTGTTTGCGACGCTCGATCCGACCTCGCGGCTGCTGGAGCTGCCGGGGGGCAAGGAGATTGTTCTGACCGATACGGTCGGCTTTATTCAAAATTTGCCGCACGACCTTGTCGCAGCATTCCGCGCTACACTGGAGGAGGCGGCGGAGGCCGATTTTATTCTGCATGTGGTTGACAGCGGCAGCAGCCTGCGCGAAGTACATATGGCCGTCGTCCAGCAGGTGCTGGAGGAGCTCGGCGCCCATCAAAAAGAAAGCATGACGGTATATAACAAGATTGACACGCTT
This sequence comes from Paenibacillus sp. y28, assembly GCF_037137075.1. Classification (NCBI taxonomy): domain Bacteria; kingdom Bacillati; phylum Bacillota; class Bacilli; order Caryophanales; family Paenibacillaceae; genus Paenibacillus; species Paenibacillus sp. y28. Next base: position 324,780 of record NZ_JBBBNV010000001.1, on the reverse strand, counting down.
CCCGTCGAAGAGCAGCTGCTTTTACCGGCCGGAGAAGATGCGCTTCTGGTGAACGCATACCTTGACGACGATTTGGCGCGTCTGAAAAGGGCCATTGAGGACCGTTTGATGGGAGATATCGTATCTTACCGCATTCCGGCTGAAAAGGGAGATATTATTTCCTTGCTTTATCGTATTGGCGACGTGCTTGACCAGCAGGCGGAGGACGACCAATTGGAGTTTCAGGTCCGGGTCAAAAAGCAGGAATATGAGCAGCTTGGCTACAAGCTTAGCAGCTATGAGGTTACAACAACCAAGGAAGAGGCACAGGGGAGAGCGTAACGACAATGGAATACAGCATGGAGAAGCTGGAACAGCTTGTAGAGCAAATAGAAGGCCGCCTATCCGGCCGTTTCGGGGAAATTGAACGGATTATTGACGCGAACCAATGGAAGGTCATCCGCGCGTTTCAAAAGCATAGAGTAAGTGATTACCACTTCGCAGGGTCTTCAGGGTATGGCTATAATGACCGCGGGCGCGAGGTGCTGGATTTGGTGTATGCGGATGCATTCGGGGCGGAGGCTGCGCTTGTGCGTCCGCACTTCGTATCCGGTACACATACGATCGGCACAGCCTTATTCGGGCTGCTGCGCCCGGGAGACGAGCTGCTGTACATTACCGGACGCCCGTATGACACGCTGCATAAAGTTATCGGCAAACCCGGGGATGGCACGGGATCGCTGCAGGATTGGGGCGTCGGCTACCGGGAAGTGCCGCTAACCGAGGAGGGAGCCCCTGATTATGAAGCGATACGGGCTAGCATTCGTCCGGAAACGAAGGTCATCGGCATTCAGCGTTCCCGCGGCTATGATTGGCGTCCGTCCCTGACCGTTGAGCAAATCGGACAAATGACGGCGTTTGTGAAGTCCATCCGATCCGATCTGATTGTATTCGTAGATAATTGTTACGGGGAATTTACAGAGCGGCTGGAGCCGACGGAGGTCGGCGTCGATATTATGGCAGGCTCCTTGATCAAAAATCCCGGCGGAGGCATAGCTCTCACCGGAGGTTATATCGCCGGTAAATCGCCTTACGTGGAGCTGGCGGCATACCGCCTGACTGCCCCGGGCATCGGCGGAGAGGTCGGGGCGATGCTGGGCACGCTGCGCAGCATGTTTCAAGGGTTGTTTCTTGCCCCGCACTTTGTCGGACAAGCTATCAAAGGCGTAACGCTGGCGTCAGGCGTATTTGACAGTCTGGGCTTCGCCACCTCACCATCCTGGGAGGTGCCGCGGACAGATTTGATTCAAGCCGTCCGCTTCACCTGTGCCGAGCATTTGATCGCATTTGTACAAGGGATACAGATGGCTGCGGCGGTGGATTCCCACGTGGTTCCTGAGCCTTGGGATATGCCGGGCTATGAGCATCCTGTCATTATGGCGGCGGGAACCTTCATTCAGGGCGGCAGTCTGGAGCTGTCGGCCGACGCGCCGATCCGCGAGCCGTACATTGCGTATATGCAGGGTGGACTTACGTATTCTCACGTCAAATTCGGTATCATTCAAGCGCTGGGGAATATGCAGCGGTCCGGGCTTTTATCACAAATGTAACAATTTCTTACATTTAAAACCTGACATTCCTTGACACATTTAAAATATAACGCTACAATGTAGTTATCACACAGTTTTGGAGTGGTGCAAATGAGTGACGATTTACGCCGTAATATGGCATTGTTCCCGATTGGTATTGTTATGAAGCTGACCGACTTAACGGCAAGACAGATTCGATACTATGAACAACATGAATTAATTATTCCGGCCCGTACATCCGGAAACCAGCGTCTGTTCTCGTTCAACGACGTTGAACGGCTGCTGGAAATTAAAGCGTTGATTGAAAAAGGCGTCAATATCGCCGGGATTAAGCAGGTCGTCAAGCCAATGGACGCCGAATCCGAAGAAGCGACTGTCATCAATGAACAAACCGAGGTGAAGCGCAGGGAGCTGACGGATTCCCAGCTGCACAAGATGCTGAAGCAGCAGCTGCTGACCGGTAAACGGCCGGGCCAGGTTTCACTGATTCAAGGAGAGCTGTCGAGGTTTTTCCACTAGACCGTATGCGTGCGAATTGCTCCGCCATTCGATTTGGCTCGCACACAGGCCCGTCCCTGCGATAAAGGGCGATAAGGCCGACAATCTAGCATTAGATAAAGGAATATATCCACCCTAGGAGGCGTTGCATTTGGCTTACACAAAACAGGATATTATGCGCATTGCCAAAGAACAAAACGTACGTTTTATTCGCCTGCAGTTCACCGATCTGCTCGGAACGATTAAAAACGTTGAAATTCCCGTCAGCCAGCTGGAGAAAGCGCTTGATAACAAAATGATGTTTGACGGCTCCTCCATTGAGGGCTATGTCCGGATCGAAGAATCCGATATGTACCTGTACCCGGATCTGGATACTTGGGTCGTATTCCCATGGGTGACAGAGGATCGCGTGGCACGTTTGATTTGTGATATTTATTTGCCGGACGGACGCCCGTTCCCTGGAGATCCGCGCGGAATTTTGAAGCGCTGTCTGAAGGAAGCGGAAGAAATGGGCTATACGGCAATGAATGTCGGCCCGGAGCCGGAGTTTTTCCTGTTCAAAACCGATGAAAAAGGAAATCCGACCAATGAGCTGAATGACCAAGGCGGGTACTTCGACCTTGCGCCGACAGACCTTGGCGAGAACTGCCGTCGTGAAATCGTGCTCACACTGGAAGAAATGGGCTTCGAGATCGAAGCATCTCACCACGAGGTTGCGCCGGGACAGCATGAAATCGATTTCAAATATGCCAATGCTTTGAAGGCGGCCGACCAAATTCAAACCTTCAAGCTGGTAGTAAAAACGGTGGCCCGCCAGCATGGCCTTCATGCAACGTTCATGCCGAAGCCGCTGTTCGGCATGAACGGCTCCGGAATGCACTGCCACATCTCACTCTTTAAAGGCAACGATAATGCGTTCTACGATGAGAAAGACCGTCTCGGCCTGAGTGCATCGGCGCGTTACTTTATGGCAGGTATTTTGAAGCATGCCCGTTCATTTGCAGCGGTAACCAACCCGACGGTCAACTCCTATAAGCGCCTTGTGCCTGGTTATGAAGCGCCTTGCTATGTAGCCTGGTCTGCCAGCAACCGCAGCCCGATGGTTCGTATTCCGGCATCCCGCGGCCTCAGCACTCGGATTGAAGTACGGAATCCGGACCCGACAGCCAATCCGTATTTGGCTCTGGCGGTTATGCTGTTCGCAGGACTTGACGGCATCAAGAATAAAATGGCTCTTCCGGCGCCAACTGACCGCAACATCTACGTTATGACGGAAGAAGAGCGCGAAGAGCAAGGCATTCCAAGCCTGCCGCTCGATCTGAAGCAGGCGCTTGACGAATTGCTGACAGACGAAGTCATCTGCGAAGCTCTGGGCGACCATGCGCTGGCTCACTTCTACGAGCTGAAGGAAATTGAATGGGATATATTCCGTACCCAAGTGCATCAATGGGAACGTGACCAATACTTGACGCTGTATTAAGACATTTCATGTCGGGAGTGTATACAAGCAGCTCCAAGCATGGATAATTGTGATGAACAAATGGAATCCCCGCTAGCTGATGGCTGGCGGGGATTCTGTTTGTTCAAGTCCGATGGTTTAGTTTACAGTCCGAAAAAATGGAAGTGTGGCAGGGGAATGCCAAGAATAGAGGAAAAAGCATAAAGCGCCCTGCCTGATAAGGCAAGGCGCGATTACTACGCGATTACCACGCCATTACTTTGAGGCGCTTCTTTCCGCAATTGACACGCATCAAGCGTTGCACCGCCTTGGCAGCAGAGCGGGTAGTGCTGGTCATTAATTATAATGAAACAACACTATCAAACAAAACTACCAAAAAATGATAGATGAACAGGTAATGCAGCACTTCCAGGTTAACGCTGCTTGCAAAACAAACGCCCGACCGGCATTTATGCTGGCGGGTGTTTGTTTATTTGTGCTTGTTTATGTGCTACATCCGGCGAAAATCGCGGAACAAGCCAATGACTTTACCTAAAATGGTGACTTGCGTCAAAAGAATCGGCTCCATTGTTGAATTTTCCGGCTGCAGACGAATGTGGTCCTTTTCCTTGTAAAACGTCTTGACGGTAGCCTCATCATCCTCATTCAGAGCAACGACGATATCCCCGTTATTGGCAGTGGCTTGCTGGCGTACGATTACCATATCGCCGTTGCGGATGCCGACCTCAATCATACTATCCCCGACAACATTCAAGACAAACACTTCTTCATCACGAGTAAAATCGGCAGGAAGCGGAAAATAATCCTCGATGTTCTCGGCGGCGGTAATTGGTTGCCCTGCAGCGACTTTCCCCAGAATCGGCACTCGAGAAACGGAGAGGGCAAAGTCACCGAATGCATCATCGTTGTTCAGCACTTCGATAGCGCGGGGCTTCGTCGGATCGCGTCGAATAAGTCCCTTCTTCTCAAGGCGGTCCAAATGTCCGTGAACGGTGGAGCTGGAGGCTAGGCCGACGGCTTCTCCGATTTCACGAACGGAGGGCGGATAGCCTTTCTCGCGTACTTCGTTCTTAATAAAATCAAGAATCGCTTGTTGACGGTTTGATATTTTACCCATAGCCATCTCCCCAAACATATGTACTATATCCAAAGTATACCACAGAACCGGAGTTCGTACAAACATAAGTTCTAATAAGTAGAAAGTGTTTTAAACGCGCCAAAAACGTGAAATAAAATGCGAAAATATGTTCGTAACTATATTGACGGAAACAAGTGTTCTTGTTAGGATATGTACAAGAGTTAATAAGAACACTTGTTTGGAGTGAGCGAAATGGAACACATAAACGCACAGCGTAATAAACATATTCTGAAGGTTATTTTCTTTATTTGCATGATAGGGCTCAGCTTTTTGTGCGGGGCGCTCGTGCAGGCGTACGGTGAAAGCGGAGAGGCGCAGTCCGATACGGTGGAGCAGGTGCAGGAAGAAGCTCCCGGCGAGGCTTCAGATACAGATAAGAACGGACACGCCACACCCCATGGACATTCAAAAGCAGTGATTGTGGCGGCGGGAGATACGCTCTGGTCGATTGCCCGGGAATACGGTCCGAAGGATGCGGATATCCGGGAAAGCGTGTATCATCTGAAGCGCATCAACAAGCTGAAGGGAAGCACAATAACTATCGGACAAACGCTTGTTCTTCCATTTTGAAACGAAAGCACAAGAAGTACGGCTTACACGGGTAGAAAACTTGACAAGCAGCGCTGCGGCATGTCAGAGTAAGAAGGTATATCTTGTGTAACGGAGGAAGCCAATGATTGATGACCAAAAGATCGCACGTATTAATGAATTGGCCCGAAAAGCCAAAACAACAGGACTTACCAAAGAAGAGCTTGCTGAGCGGGATGATTTGCGCCGCCAGTACTTGGCGGGCATCCGGCAATCGTTAAAGAATCAGCTGGACAACATTGAAATTGTTGATGATGTCAAGCCGCATTAAGACTGTGGTTAAGGATTTCTAGGGCCTTTCAGCAAAAAGGCAGCGCTTTAAGGGAAGCAATGAACGCAGTGAAAGGGGAACGGTATGTCTCGCAAGTGGGAACGAATGGTTCAAAAAAATACAAAGCAAGTCAATAAAGTGCGCGGTAAATCAGGCCAGCAGGCGATCCAAAGCGGCAAAGCTGCGGACGGGGGAATTATCCATCGGGGAAGGAGTATTCTTTACAGCGTATTGCTGTGGGGGGTCTCCTTATTCATGTTTGTAGCCTACGTCGGAACGGAACTGCAGGATGGCTGGTATTGGTTTACGGTTATCGCCTACTTTTTACTTGGTTTGTTTATCTTTTTCCTGAAACGTCCTTATTTGAAAATCGGCAAGGCGTTCCTTGCGACACGTCGATGGAACCGGGAAAAACGGATTGAAGCTTCAGAAGTAGCCAAAATTGTGCTTGCGCCAAGCTACGTTCAGATTGAACCGGCAGGAAAAGGTCAGCGCTGGGTGTTCAGCAAGCCTTTCAACCTGTTTCCTGTTCAACGCATGACGGAGGATTTGCGCGAGTTTGCAGAGCGAAATCACATTGAAGTATCGGAAGTAACAAAATAATATGACATCATGTTTATGTCCATCATGAACTGAAACAATCAAAAGGGGATTAAGCTACAATGGCAATTAAAGCAGTATTATTTGACTTGGATGACACCCTGCTGTGGGATGACCGAAGTGTAAAAGAAGCCTTTGAAGCCACTTGTCAGACGGGAAGCGCAGAAACAGGCTTAAATGCGGTTGCTTTGGAAGAGAGCGTACGTAAGGAAGCGCGCGCGCTGTATGAGTCGTACGAAACCTTTCCATTTACGAAAATGATCGGGATTAACCCGTTTGAAGGGCTGTGGGCAAATTTTGCCGAAGGGGATCAGGAGGAATTCTGGAAGCTGCGCAAGCTTGCTCCGGTGTACCGCGAAGAATCCTGGTACCGCGGTTTAAAAGCCCTCGGTACGGACAACCGCGAGCTGGCTTCGAAGCTGGCTGAGATGTTTCCGGCAGAACGCCGTAAACGCCCTTACATATACGAGGAAGAGACATTCCAAGTCCTTAACGCTTTGAAGGGAAAAGTGAAGCTGCTCCTGCTTACGAATGGTTCGCCTGATTTGCAGAAGGAAAAGCTGGCCGGCGTGCCTGAGCTTGCGCCTTACTTTGACCACATTATCATCTCCGGGGAGTTTGGCAGAGGGAAGCCGGATACGTCCATTTTTTATCATGCTATGAACCTGCTGCAAATTACTCCGGAAGAAGGCTTAATGGTAGGGGACAAGCTGACCACGGATATTCTTGGTTCTAATAGCGTTGGAATGCATTCTGTTTGGGTCAATCGTCACGGCGCACAGCGTTCGGATGAAATTGTTCCGGCATATGAAGTTAAACACTTGTCTGAGCTGTTCGGCATTATTGAGTCCTTGGCCTAAGCGTAACCGGCGGTTAGCGCCTTCAGTTCCAGGTCTGGAATGGCAAGATCAGGCCAATAGCTGTCCGATGTGGCGTCATGTAATGATGATCAAGCACCAAACGTCGGTATTTCGGTGTAGAAATCAGACGGTCTTCCGCTTGACCTTGATGACAAAAGGGCTGCTTGTTCACATGAATACGGCTTGAAACGAGCGGCTTGGCATGAGCGTGGCAGCTAGAAGCAGCCGGCAAGCACGCGTTGTGGCGCCATTGAATAAGTCTGGCGTATTCAACAAAAACCCGATCCGCTGCAAGCGGATCGGGTTTTTGTTCTTTTCCGTGCCGTGCTCGTAATTCCGAATGTTCGGCGCGCTTTTCATGACACCGGCCAGCCTGATTCAAAGCAGCGTACGTCATGTACAGCTAACTGCTGCCCAGATGACGTCAGGTGTTAGACGGCCTTACGCTTTTTGGAACGTTGGGTCTTCGAACGGGTGAGCAATCCAGCCCTCAGTTTCGATAAACAAGCGGACTGCGACGATTTTACGGTTTTCCATCAAGGTGAAGAAGTGTGCAAAGCCTTCCGGAACGGAGATAACGTCACCAGCTGTCAGCTCAACATCAAAATATCCCACTTCTTCAGAGCCTTTAATTACGAAGATGCCTTTGCCGGCAGTAATCGCACGAACTTCATCTTCCGTGTGCGTGTGCACCTGTTCGAATTTTTTAAGCAGCTCTTCCAGGTTCGGCGTGGCGTCGGACAAGGAGATGAGGTCCCATGTACGGTAACCGCGGCGCGCAGCCAGATCGCGGATTTCCGCATCAAAGGTTGATAAAATTTGCTGCTTTTCTTCGTCGGTCAGAACGAATTTCTCTTGCAATTCTGCAGGCAGCTTGCTTGGGTCCCAATGTTCATACAATACCTCGTGTTTTTGCAGGAACGCTCTTACCTCAGCTTCACCGGTGATGCGCTCATTTGTATTGCGAATGCGAATTTCAGCCATGGATAATTCCTCTCTTTCCAATCGGAAATGTATAGTATAACTAGTCTACTTTGATTATAGTGTAAAAACGGGTTGTTGTCGATTAGCATATTTAAAAATATACTTAAGCTTGCAGCGCGATTTTACAATGAAAACGAACGAATTTACTTTAGGAGAAGAACCAGTTTAATCTGGACGATTACCGGCAACAGGATGTCGATAAAGCCCCGGTAAATTCGTTATGACGTTAGAAATCACCACCAGGGGGGACAGCGCGATCGGCGTATTGCTGCTTTCATGAAATGCGTCGAGTTCTATGCGTGCAGATCCCGGTGCGCAGTGTGGCGTCGCATGTCGCATGAGGGTTGTAATCACAATAAAGATTGAAGAACAGAATAGAGCGGGGCAGCTTGAAGCATTCGCTGTTTAGAGCTGATTGGGACGGCTAATCAAAGCTGCAGCGGAAGCCTGCTTGCTTATTACAGCCGGTTTGACGAAAATCCGGATGTGGTCGACCGACCGCCGTCATGCAGCGAAACACCTCGCGCTGGGAACTGCGACGCGGTGCGGAAAGAAGCGCAAGCCGTATGATGCGACCGACAGCGAACAAAGATAGCCATCGCCCCCATCGCCCGGTTCTTTTCTGTCCAATGGAGTCGGCGGATATAGATGCCGCATATAACGGCTGTTTTTCCAATTAAAAGAAAATTTCAGGAATTCTCATACGAAAATAGGCGTTTGTCCATGCTTTACTTCACTTCGGTGAACAATTCTGTTACACTAAAATTTATCAAAATTTGCATACGGAAGCAGGGAGAAGGACGTTCATGAGCAGCAAACCACCCATTCAAGAAGAGTTGAAAAAAAGAATCCTGATTCTCGACGGCGCAATGGGCACGATGATTCAGGCCGCTGATTTGACAGAGAAAGATTTTGGCGGAGAAGAATTTGACGGCTGCAATGAATTGCTGTCCATAACTCGGCCGGATGTCATTTCCCGCATTCATGAGATGTATTTGGAAGCCGGAGCAGACATTTTGGAGACGAACACGTTTGGCGCGACTAGTGTCGTTTTGGCTGAATACGATGTACCGGAACGGGCCCGGGAGTTGAATCTGGCGTCAGCCCGCCTGGCTGTTGAAGCGGCCAAAAAATACTCGACACCGGAGAAGCCGCGCTATGTTGCAGGCGCACTTGGACCTACAACCAAAACGCTGTCGGTTACCGGGGGCGTAACCTTTGAACAGCTGGTTGAATCATATTATGAGCAAACCGTCGCTTTAATCGAGGGCGGTGTCGATGCGATTTTGCTCGAAACCTCACAGGATACCCTTAACGTTAAGGCGGGCAGCATTGGGGTTCGCCAAGCGTTTGAAGCAACGGGAGTAACACTTCCGATTATGATTTCCGGTACGATTGAGCCGATGGGAACGACACTGGCCGGTCAAACCATTGAGTCGTTCTATATATCGCTTGAGCATCTCAAGCCGATTTCGATTGGACTTAACTGTGCTACCGGGCCTGAGTTTATGCGGGACCATATCCGTACGCTGTCCGGTATTGCTTCTACAGCCGTCAGCTGCTATCCGAATGCCGGATTGCCGGATGAAAACGGAAAGTACCATGAATCACCCGATTCGCTTGCCAAGAAGCTGGCGGGCTTTGCCGAGCAGGGCTGGATCAATATCGCAGGCGGCTGCTGCGGAACGACGCCGGATCATATCCGGGCGATGGCTGAGATTATGAAGGAATACAAGCCTCGGGAGGCTAACGGTACTCACCCGCCGGCAGTGTCGGGGATTGAGACGGTTTATATTGAATCAGAGAACCGCCCGTACATGGTCGGGGAGCGGACAAACGTACTCGGTTCCCGGAAGTTTAAACGCCTTATTGCGGAGGGCAAATACGAAGAGGCGTCGGAGGTTGCCCGTGCCCAAGTGAAGGGCGGCGCGCACGTCATTGACGTGTGCTTGCAGGACCCGGACCGGGATGAAATGTCCGATATGGAAACCTTCCTCAAGGAAGTCGTCAAAAAGGTGAAGGTGCCGCTCGTTATCGACTCAACAGATTACAACGTCATCGAGCTGGGGCTCAAATATTCCCAGGGTAAAGCGATCATTAACTCCATTAACCTGGAGGATGGGGAAGAGAAGTTTGAGCACGTCGTGCCGCTCATTCATAAATATGGCGCTGCTGCCGTAGTCGGGACCATCGATGAACGGGGGCAGGCTATTACAGCTAAAGACAAACTGGAAGTCGCGAAGCGTTCTTACGACCTGCTTACCGGAAAATACGGGATGCAGCCGGAGGATATTATTTTTGACCCGCTGGTGTTCCCGGTCGGTACCGGAGATGAGCAGTATATTGGCTCTGCCGGGGAAACCATAGAAGGGATTCGCCTGATTAAAGAGGCGATGCCGAGAACGCATACGATTTTGGGCTTAAGCAACGTATCCTTCGGCTTGCCGCCGGCCGGCCGGGAGGTTCTGAATGCGGTCTATTTGTACCATTGTACGAAGGCTGGCCTGGACTATGCGATTGTCAATACCGAGACGCTGGAACGGTATGCCAAAATTCCCGAAGAAGAACGTACGCTTGCGGAAAATCTGATTTTTAATACCAATGACGAAACGCTGGCTGAGTTCGTCGCTGTTTTCCGGGTCAAAAAGGTGGAGAAGGCCGAGAAGGTCAGCAATTTGTCGCTGGAGGAGCGTTTGGCTTCTTATGTGGTTGAGGGAACAAAAGAAGGGCTTATTCCGGATTTGAACGAAGCGCTGACCAAATATGCCCCGCTTGAAATCATTAACGGTCCGTTGATGAAAGGCATGGAGGAAGTCGGCCGCTTATTCAATAACAACGAGCTGATTGTTGCCGAAGTGCTGCAAAGCGCGGAGGTCATGAAGGCTTCCGTCGGCCATCTGGAGCAGTTTATGGAGAAGGCGGAGTCAGCAGTGAAGGGCAAAATTTTGCTCGCGACGGTGAAGGGCGATGTGCATGATATCGGCAAAAACCTGGTCGAGATTATTTTGTCGAATAACGGCTACAAAATTATTAACCTCGGGATCAAGGTGCCGCCGGAGCAGCTGATTGAGGCGTACCATAAGGAAAAACCGGATGCCATCGGCTTGTCCGGGCTGCTTGTTAAATCCGCGCAGCAAATGGTCATTACGGCTCAGGATTTGAAGGCTTCGGGCATTGATGTGCCGATTATGGTCGGCGGGGCGGCATTAACCCGCAAATTCACCCGGACGCGGATTGCACCGGAGTATGACGGTATCGTGTTGTACGCCAAGGATGCGATGGACGGACTGGATTTGGCCAATAAGCTCAGTAACCCCGAGCAGCGCGCCCGGATTATTGAGGAGCTGCGGGAAGCGAAGGAATCGGACGTCATGGATGCCGGCAAGCAGACCGCTGTGGCGAACGCGCCGGCCGTAACCCGGGCCCGCAGCGCGAAGGTAGCCGATGTTGCGCCGGAAATTCCGCCGGATTTGGACCGTCACGTGCTTCGGAAGTATCCGATCACGCATATTATGCCTTACATCAATATGCAGATGCTGCTCGGTCATCACCTGGGCTTGAAGGGCAGTGTTGAGAAGCTTCTCGCTGAAGGGAATGAGAAGGCCGTTCAGTTGAAAACGGTCGTCGATGAAATTTTGCAGCAGGCGGCGACAGGCGGCTTGATTGAAGCCAATGCCGTATACCGCTTTTTCCCGGCACAGTCCTCCGGCAACGATATCGTGATATACGACCCTGAGGATCACAGCAAGGTGCTGCATCAGTTCTCCTTCCCGCGGCAGGAGATGGAGCCGTTCCTCTGCTTGGCGGATTATTTGAAGCCGGTAGACAGCGGCGTGATGGATTATGTTGGATTTTTCGTCGTTACGGCGGGCAAAGGCATCCGGGAGAAATCTACGGAATGGCGGGATCAAGGGGATTATCTTCGCTCCCATGCGCTGCAGTCTGTCGCGCTGGAGACAGCAGAAGGGCTTGCGGAGCGTGTGCATCAGATGATGCGCAGCGCATGGGGCTTCCCGGACCCAGCAGAAATGACGATGAAGCAAATTCATGGCGCGCGCTACCGCGGGCAGCGGTTCTCGTTCGGCTATCCGGCATGCCCGAATTTGGAGGATCAGGAGCCGCTGTTCAGGCTTCTGCAGCCGCAGGATATCGGGGTGGAGCTGACGGAAGGCTTCATGATGGAGCCTGAGGCATCTGTCTCCGCAATGGTATTTGCGCACCCGTCTGCGCAGTATTTTAACGTTGAAAAAGTGCGGTGATCGCGATTGGATTTATATTTTCTCGGCACGGGGGCAGGAATGCCCTCCAAACAGCGCAATGTCACGTCGATTGCACTGCGTTTGTATGACGAGCGGGGAACCTTCTGGATGTTCGACTGCGGGGAAGGCACGCAGCATCAAGTGCTGCATGCGCCCCTCAAGCTGAGCAAGCTGGAGAAGCTGTTCATTACGCATCTGCATGGTGACCATTTGTTCGGTGTTCCCGGACTGCTGTCCAGCCGTTCCAATCAAGGAGCGGAAGGCTTATTGACTATATATGGCCCGGCAGGCATTCGCGACTGGATTGAGCTGACAATATCGCTGAGCCAGTCACGGCTCTCGTACCCGCTTGAAATCGTTGAGGTGCAGGAAGGAATCGTGTTCCAGGATGAACGCTTCACCGTCGAAGCCGCACTGCTGGACCACCGGATTGACAGCTACGGCTACCGTGTAGTGGAGGCTGATCAGGAGGGTCCGCTGCTCGTGGAGCGTCTGAAGGAGCTTGGAGTGCGTCCGGGTCCGCTGTTTGGGAAGCTGAAGGCTGGTGAGGACGTCGTGCTGGAGGACGGGCGTGTGCTGACGAGCCGCGAATTTGTCGGTAAGCCTATTCCGGGCAAGGTAGTTGCCATTCTGGGCGATACCCGGCGCTGCGAGGCGGCGGAGCGGCTTGCTCAGCAGGCGGATGTGCTTGTTCATGAGGCTACGTTCGGCGCAGAGCTGCCTCATCTGGCGGAAGCTTATTACCATGCTACCAGCCTTGAAGCGGCTCAGACGGCGCATGTAAGCGGCGTAAAGCGGCTTATACTGACGCATATCAGCTCGCGTTATCAGGAGGAGGGGCATGAGCAGCTGCTGCTGGATGCGAAGCAGGTATTCGGCAACACGGAGCTGGCGCATGATTTTAGCCAGTTTGATATTTGAGCACGTAAAAAGCTTGCAAGGTTATAAAATGCTGTACCCGGCGCCAGAGGGCAAGGAGCGGCTTTGCAAAAGCAAGCATCCTGGATTGCCATCACGCAGCGTCTTATCAGTGTGCTGCTAGCTGTGTACGGCGCCTAACAAAGAGGCCGCCTTCCCTGATTAATCCGCATCTCCCATCGTTAGATTGTGTCTAACCGGCGGGGCGCGGTTCAAATCCGGGAGGCGGTTTTTTCTATACAACGGAAGAGCGGGCAGGTTAGCAGGTGAAAAATGAAGGTGATTAACATTAGGCGGCCCTAATTGTTGCAACTTGATATACCGCGTAGATTACGAATGCTATCGTCAGTCTAACAAAAAAAGCCGATCCTGCATTGTACAGGTCCGGCTCCAGGGCTTACTTTTACTTTTTATGCGGCCTATCAGCGGAGAGCCTGAATTAATCGGCGTCCTGCTGAGCCTGGGCCTCGTCGGCTATTTCACTGCGGAAGCCTTCAATGCTTTCTTTCCGGCGGGCGTTTTTGTCCTGAATGGCCGATAATTCCTGCGATGAGATTTCATCGGCATGTTCGTCAAGGTAATCCTTGGCTTCGTTCAGGTTGGCAAGCGTATTATCAATGGAATCTTTCAGCTTTGCTACGTTGTCAGCGCGGTTATCCGGCTTCGCCATTCGGTAATCCTCCTCAAGATGGTTAATGTAGTATACGGCTCATCGGAGAGCCCGAATACTAAGATGGCTGATTTTGCAGCCATTTATGCACTTGTTGAGGCTGAAGAATGAGACGGTGCTTGCCCGGCTAATTTCCGCATCGCGCGCAGATTCCAGCGGTCGGTGTTTCATTGCATGACGGCGGTCGGTCGACCACAGCTGCTGATCAGCAGTTAGTCGGTAACCACGGCCGTGCCGCTTACGGCAACCATCAGCATGCCGTCACGGATAACCTCATAATCGATATCTACACCGACGACCGCGTTGCCTCCCAGCCGGCGGGCTTGATTGGACATCTCTTCAATGGCGATTTCACGGGCTTCCTTCAGCTTTTGCTCGTAAGCGCCGGAGCGGCCGCCGACAATGTCAGTAATGGAAGCGAACAAATCGCGGACGATATTCGCGCCCATGATAGCTTCGCCATTAACAATGCCCTGATAGGACGTAATCGTCTTCCCTTGAATGGTCGGGGTGGTGGTAATAATCATTTTTTATCGGCTCCTTTATTTGGCAAGTGTTTCATCATGCATTACGCAGCAGCCGGCGCGGGGGTTGCAGTTTTAGCCCAAATGAACTGGTGCGGTTTGAAACTATGCTATACTTGGAGCTGCGGTTTTCAGTTTTTCTACATCATTTTGCGCAAAAAGGGGATACCTCATGATTGGATTTTCAGTGCTCTGCGGCTTCTATTTAATGGGAATGCTGCTTCATGAAGTGGTGGGGCTTCCGCTGCCCTCCGGCATTATCGGACTTATTCTGCTGACTATCGCCTTGTTTATGAAGTGGGTCAAGCTGGAGTGGGTGGAGGAGAGCGCCCAGTTCCTGATGAAGCATATGATGGTTTTGTTTGCGCCACTGATTGTAGGCACCATTGCAATGGCCCCGCTGATTGGACAGCATCTTATCCCGCTTGCGGGCAGTTTGGTTGCCGGCTCGATTCTGGTCCTGCTGGTGACAGGGTGGACGGTTCAATGGGTAATGGGCCGCCGGAAGGAAGGGGGAGAACAGCTTGACCGAAGCTAATTCCGTCTGGTTGAATGATCCGTTGTTCGGTTTATGCGCCACGATTCTCGCTTATACGGCGGCGCAGCTGCTCAACAAGCGCTGGCCTTGGCTCCACCCGTTGTTTGTAACCTCGCTGTTGTTAATCGGGCTCATCTTATTCGGCGGAGTTCCCTATGAAGCGTACCGGCCGGGCGGAGAGGCGCTTACACTGCTGCTTGGACCGGCGACCGTTGCTCTGGCTGTGCCGCTCTACAAAAATGCCGCTCGCATCAAACGTTATGCCTTGGCCATATGCAGCGGCATCACGATCGGTTCGCTATGCGGAATTGTCGTTTCGGCAGGCCTCGTCTGGATGCTTGGTGGCCCCCAAAATATTATGCTGTCCGTATTGGCTAAATCAGTGACGGCACCGGTATCGATTGAGCTGACGAAGCTGTTCGGCGGTTTACCGGGACTGGCGGCAGTCATGACGGTGCTTACCGGATTGCTGGGAAGTATGATTGGACCCGCATTGCTGCGTTTGGCGGGTGTACGGGAGGATATCGCAATCGGATCGGCGGTGGGAACAGCGGCGCATGGTATCGGGACATCCCGGGTGATTCGCGAATCCGAGCTTCAAGGGGGCGTAAGCGGCTTCGCCATGGGGCTTGCGGCAATCATTACATCCGTTCTGGTTCTGCCGCTGTATTGGTGGCTGCAGCTATAGGGGCTTACAAAACCTTAACAGCCAGCAAACGCCGCCTTAATCATTGACTGCTATGCTGTGAGAGTAAGAGCTCTCAAACGAAAGGCGAGGTGCCCTATGAATCTGACAGCAGAGCAAGTCGGTTTAACCTCCTCCCCCTTGGCAGTCAAGCTGGCCCGGACTTCTGCGGAAATCGAGCAGGCGCTGCGGCTGCGCTATGAGGTCTTTGCCGTGGAGGAAAAAAACTTCCGTCTGATGAACGACAGCGGACTGGAACAGGATGAATACGATGAGATATGCGATCATCTGATTGTGCAGGATTTGCTAAGCGGCGATTGTGTAGGCACGTACCGGCTTTTGCCCGGCGAACGCGCGGCGGGGAGCCGCGGCTTTTACTCGGAAAGCGAATTTGATTTGAGCGGCTTCGACGAATACAAGCCCGACGCTCTGGAATTGGGCCGAAGCTGCGTTGCCCCGGCCTATCGGAACGGCAGGGCCATTCAGCTGTTGTGGGAAGGGATTGCCGACTACATCAGCCAGCATCATCTGCACTATTTAATCGGCTGCGCCAGTGTACATTTTCAGTACCAGGCCGATTTGAATGAAATGTATACATTTCTGCACCGCAAAAATATGATTTCATACAGCTACGGAGTAATTCCGCTGCCTTCTCACCGGATTGGCGGGCTGCAGCTGCTGGATGAGCTTCCGGGAGAGAAGGAGGTTTTCCGGAAGCTGCCGCCGCTGATGAAGGGCTATCAATGGCTAGGTGCGGAGATTGGCGGCGATCCCGCTTACGATCGGATTTTTAATACGGTGGACTTCTTTATCGTCCTTGAGAAGCCCCGTCTCGCCCGCCGCTATCGCCGCCATTTCTTGGGACACGGCTAATGGCCGCGATCAGGAGGAGACGCGATGTACAATTGGATAGGACAGCTGACGCAGGGCGGCAGAGGGATTCGGTTTGCTGCGGCAGCAGCGGGCTTCATGCCGAAGCCGATTGCTTTCGGTATGTGCTGGACGATCGCCAGACTGCTGTATACGTTCGCAGGTCGACAAATCAAGGAACGCATCCGGCGCAACCTGACGGAGCTGCTCGAGCTGCGTCATTCCTGGAAATTGAAGGAGATTGAGAAGGACTACTTCCTGAATCTGGCCGTTACGCTTTATGAGCTGCTGCTTGAAAGCCAGGCGGGCCAGCCGGGTCTGTGCCCGGAACGGATTCGTACCGAAGGGGAGCATCATTTGCAGGATGCCCTCACTCAGGGGAAGGGAGCCATCGTTTTCGCGCCGCATTCCGGCAATTTCTTTTATTACTATTTGCTGCTAACGCGCCGCTACTCCTGCATGACTGTGGTAACAGCAGGCAGTCCTGAGCTGAGGCCGATCTATGAGCAGTTTGGGTCGTTTGGCTGCCGGGGGCTCGATTATGACCATACGCCGCCGCTGGAGCTGGTTCGGACGCTGCGAAAGCACCTGCAGGCTGGAGGGGTTGTGTTTTTGCTAGGTGATTTTTACCGGGAGGCGTTTCCGGAGGCCGAGTTTTTCGGCAAACGCTCCCGTTCTCCCGGCGGAACGGCTATGCTGGCACTGGCGGAAGAGGCCCCGGTCATTCCGTGTCACGGCTACCGGAACCGTATGTTCCGGCACCGCCTTATTTTTGAACAGCCCCGATTCTTGAATAGAGAATTCGCCACGCATGAGCGGGAAACGGCCACCAACAGCCTGAACCGCTGGCTGGAGCGGGTAATCCGGGAGCATCCCGCCGGCTGGTTCTATTGGTTCAACGCAGATGAACGGTTTGCCAGTAAGCAGATTGTGTAATTCGAACCGGAGGCAGAGGCAGAGGAGGGGCGGAAGCTCCCGGCGCGCAGTGTTTCGCGGCATGACGGCCGCCCGTTTGGATACGGCACGCGTCTTACAAGGAAACACCTCCCGGCTGTGTCCATCACTTCGATATGGACGCAGCCGGGAGGTGTTTTTGTTGATGGAGAGTATGGCTGCCTCGTGATGCTGCAGCTGTTTTTACAGAAGAAAACCGGAATTTCGTGTGCCTTGCGCGCTCAGGAAAACAGCTTGAGGCCGATAGCGGAGGCGATGACCATGCTCATGTATACAAGACGCCGCCAATCCTTCGATTCCCGGAAAAACAGCATCCCGACGAGCGCGCTGCCGACGGTGCCGATCCCCGTCCAAACCGCGTAGGATGTTCCCATGGAGATGGTGTTCATCGCATAGGACAGGAGGGAGAAGCTTGTGGAGAAGCAGATGACGAGCGCCATAATCATCAGCCAGCTTCTGGTGCGCTGAAATTGATTTAATGCCGCGGTGCCCGCGATTTCTATGCCGCCAGCGAGAAATAAACAAAACCAGTCCATCAGGCATGCGCTCCTTTGTCTTCAGAGTGCCCCGTAACGGTTTTCAGACCAAGAATTCCCCACAGCATAATAACGATGAGCCCGATTTTAATCCAGCTAAACGGCTCGCCGAAAACGAGCATTTCAACTACAACAGTCCCGGCTGTGCCCAGTCCGGTAAATACGGCATACAGCGTCCCGATCGGCAATTTGGCCGAAGCGCGGATAAACACGCTGAACGAGATAATAATCGAGCCGGCTGTAAGCAGCCACAGCACGATACTGTCGGCATGCTTCAAGCCGCTGACCCATATAATTTCAAAGACGACGGCTATCAGAATCAACGTCCATTCCTTTTTCATAGCAAGCTCCATTCTTTGCTGTCCATTGTGCAGCGTGTTCATTTTCCGGTAAGGATAAGCCCCGCAAATACATATACCAGGAAGCCTCCAGACGCTTCGTAAAACGTTCTTCGCCTCCGAACAGCATTTCCACCAAAACAGCGTCAAGCACGCCGAAAAATGCAGAAGCCGCTAAAGCGGCATCGATCTGCCCGATGACATTCTCATCCATTGCCTTGATAAAAAGCGGGACAAGATAAGCCTGAAGCCGGTCCATGTATTCATAGCCATAGGCAATGATGGGCTCCCGGTGCTGTGACGGGGGAAAGTACATCATGCGCAGCCAAAACTTGTTCTGGTCGTCCTGGCTGTACCGCTCCTTGTAATGCTTGAGAAATCCAAGCAGACACTCCAGGAAGGGCATCTCAGTATGACGCGTAAAATAATCCGCTGTGAACCTCAGCTCCTGACGGGCGGCTTCCTTCAGCACATCAAGAAAAAGGTCGTCCTTGCTGCTGAAATGCGTATAAATAGACTGCTTCTTAATTCCGACTTCCTCGGCGATTAGCGCTAGGGAGGCCCCTTCGTAGCCGTGGGCGGCGAACTGCTTTAATGCAACTTGTTTGATGAGGGCGGCAGTCAAATCAGCACCATCCTTCCGAACGTTCGTCAGGAATATATAATATCTGACTTTGAATTATTTTTCAATAGCGGAGTAAAATTATTTCAAGAATCGTGCAAGACGAGTTGAGGATTAGAGCTTCAGCGGAAAAATATCATCCTATGCGGGAAAATGGATGTTCATCCAAATGTCATGAACGTTTAATCGCACAACAAAAAGGCCGAGTTAAAAAGCCTGCAGGATCAGCGGCATAGGCCTCCTGCCGATTAAAGCGCATAGAAACATCAACGAGCGGAGCTGCTACTCAACCGGTGAGGGACTAGAATGGCAGAGATTATTTCGTTGTTGGGCTGTATTGCTTGTAGTTCAACTGTAAAAGAAGGTTGACCGACCATATTGCAGTGAATCATCGCACTTAGATCTGCACATAGCACGGCTGTAAATAAACAAAGGGCGTCCTCCAGGCCCTCTGACCTGAAGAACACCCTTATTCACATTCACGGATTAGTTGCAGTGCGAGTTCGTGCCGCTAACGGTTTCGGCGCGCTGCTTGATGGCTTTCTCCAGTCCGTTCCAGCCCAGCAGGGAGCAATTATGACGAGCGCGCAGCTTGTGAACGCCGCTCAGCGCCAC
Source organism: Paenibacillus sp. y28 (assembly GCF_037137075.1). Taxonomy (NCBI): domain Bacteria; kingdom Bacillati; phylum Bacillota; class Bacilli; order Caryophanales; family Paenibacillaceae; genus Paenibacillus; species Paenibacillus sp. y28. Next base: position 305,285 of record NZ_JBBBNV010000001.1, on the reverse strand, counting down.
GGCATCTCCGAGCGCATCCTCATCCTCAATGACGCCTTCCTTAATCATGGCGTTGAACTGACTGATCAGCTTCTCGGCTTCCGCTACGGTTTTGCCTTTGATGATCTCTGTCATCATCGAGCAGGAGGCCATGCTGATAGAGCAGCCTTCCCCTTCGAATGAAATGTCTTGAATTTTACCGCTCTCATCCACATTCAGATAAAGCACCATAACATCGCCACAGGTCGGATTTTTGTAAGGCAGTGTGAGAATGCCTTCTTTTTTTCCGTAGTTGCGCGGTTTTTTATAGTGATCCATCAGGATCTGCTTATATAAATTTTCCAGGTTCATGCTCATGCTATCATCACCTTCTGAGTCTATATTCATTCTTATTGTACTATATTTCATTCCGGTTTGAAACATGCCTCTGCATAGTTCGAGTTGCGCCTGGATATAGTAGGTAGCGGATAATGCTTAAGAGGAGGCGGGAGCATGAACCGAAACTGGACGGAACAAGAGCTGGAGGTTATCGAGCAAGCCCTGTATTTTGCCATGAACAGCCATGAGGACAGCCCGGAAGGAGACCGCTACCGCGAAGTGCTGGATAAGCTTCACGGCATCAGCGGCGCCAATATGCGGGTGCACCGGCCCGCTGCCCTGTCGGACGGCTTCCGCTATGACATGGATGACTCGTCCGGTTAAGCTTTTCCCGGGAAATCGCAGGAAATGACAAGAGCTGGAGAGCAGCCGCGGACAGAACCTTCTTGATGTGAGGTTCTGTTTTTTGCTTTACAGTGAACGGAAGCAGGGGGTTTTTACCGGGTTCAAAAAGGGAAATATGTGCGTCTTGAAAGTCCATTTCCCGGGAAAACGCAGGAAGTGACAGTGCACGAGCGGATTTGAGCTTGTTTTCGAGCCGGATTTCGCTTCGCTCCGACAAGGTTGCCGATGTCTCGCGGTGTTTCGTCCGAGTTTCGGGGAGTCTTACTGGCTGCCATTGCCAAACCGGACCATATCGGATTATGATGGGTAGGAATCGCTGCCGGGCGGGGCGCATGAAATGAAGGCACTGGGCATAAACGGCTGTTCTGGATGAAACCCTATGGAATAAACCTTCAGACAGAAAGGAAGACGTGTATGCCGGAATGGCCGGAGATGGAGCATTATAGACGCGAGCTGGATCGGCTTGTCGGAGGGAAGCCAATTACGGCGGTTAGCATCGGTCGGGAGAAATCGCTGAACGTCAGCAGCCCTTCACTGGAGTTGCGGGTAAGGGGGCAGACGGTGAAGCAGGTGGACCGCCGGGGAAAGCAGCTGTTGTTCCGACTGGGCAGCGGGGAGGTTTTATTGGCACACCTCATGCTCGGCGGCTGGATGTTTTTCGGCAGCATGGCGGATAAGCCGGAACGTACTGTACAGGTGCAGCTTTCATTCGGGGAGGAGCATCTGTTTTTTATCGGGCTGCGGCTCGGATATTTGCATTTGTATACGCCGGAGGAGCTGCAAGAGAAGCTGGACGGGCTAGGCCCGGACCCTTTCGATACAGTACTGGACAGCGGAGGTTTGCGCAGCCGATTCGGGGCTCGGAGGGGAGCCTTGAAGCAGGGCCTTACGGATCAGCAGGTTATTGCGGGTATCGGCAATTGCTACGGTGACGAGCTGTGCCATGCAGCCGGTATTCGGCCGGACCGGGCAATTCCAGCCTTGAATGATCCGGAGTGGTCCCGGCTGCTGGCTTGTATGCGCAGCGTGCTGCTGGAGGCGCTTGGGCATGGCGGATACATGGAAGATCCGCTGTATAAAGGAGACCCGCTGACGGGGGGCTACAACAGCCGTTGTCTCGTATACGACCGGGGAAACGAAGCATGTTACCGCTGCGGGCAGTCAATTGTGCAGACGGAGCTGGCCGGAAGAAAGCTGTTTTATTGTCCCGGCTGCCAGCACTAGAGGCTAGGAGACATGCATTTTAATGACATTTGCGGACCCGGATCTTTGCAGATCCATCGCCGGTTGTAAAAAAGGCGGTTAAAAGGACGCCGTTTCCCGACTCGTGCGGGGGCAGCTGCTGGAAGCAGCCATTTCAGCGTGTTACAAAATTTAGCCGCCGGCGGAACGTCGAAGGAGGAGCGGATATGGCTTCGTATGTAGGCTGTCACGTCAGCATCCGTGAGGGCTATTTGGGCGCGGCCCGGCAGGCACATCGGATGGGCGCGGAATCGTTTCAATTTTTCCCGAAAAACCCGCGCAGCCTGGCTTTAAAAACACCCGATTGGCACGATGCTGCGGCCTGCCGCGCTTATTGCCGGGAGCACGGGCTGAAATCGATTGCCCATTCCGCCTATTTAATCAATATGGCCGTGGAGGAAGGGGAGCTGCAGCGGCAGATGGTGGCTTCCTTACTTGGCGATCTGGTCATCGCTGAAGCTTGCGGGGCTATCGGGGTTGTCGTTCATTTCGGCCATGTCAGCGGAGAACGGGCTCAAGCAAACCTTTTGCAAGCCTATCAAAATATTATACAATGTATAAATAACGTGCTGAAGGTATGGGAAGGCGAAGCGCTGCTGCTGCTTGAGAATCAGGCCGGGGAAGGCGGCTTGATGGGAACAACGCTGGAAGAGCTGGTAAACATCCGTCGGTTGTGTTCGGCTCCGGAACGCGTCGGCTTTTGTCTCGATACGTGCCATGCGTTTGCCAGCGGCCTGTGGACGCCCGGTAATACGAGCGGGCTATTGTCTCTAATGGCTGAGACGGGGTACGGAGCCGAGCTGAAAGCGGTTCATGTCAACGATTCTGTGTATCCTTGGAGCAAGCGCAAGGATCGGCACGCTGCCATGGGACGAGGCCATATCGGGCAAGAAATGCTCGGCGATTTGCTTCGCGATTCGCTGTTTGAAGGTCTTCCGCTCGTGCTGGAAACGCCAAGCGAGCCGGATTACGGGCATGAAGCGCAAATGAAAAGCTTACGGAGCTCGCTTTATCCGGATGCAGTACGGTAACGGCAAAGCCGTGAAGCGGGAAAAGGGGAAACGGCAATGATCAACGTATTTATGGATGACCTGCGTCCGTGCCCGGACGGGTTTACTCTGGCGCGTACCGTGGAAGAATGCTTGCTGCTGCTGAGGGAATGCGAAGTGAATGTGCTTTCCCTGGATCACGATATGGGCTGGGGACAGCCGAACGGGACGGATCTTGCGGCCGCTATCGTCCGGGAAGCGCTGTTCCCGCGCGAGGTATATTTGCACAGCTCCAGCGAAATCGGACGCAGACGGATGTTTGAGCTGCTGTATTCGGCCAAGCCGGCAGCAATGATATTGCACAGGCATGCACTATGGGAGGAGAAACGAACATGATACATATGGAACAAATCTCGCTGCGGCGCGATGGGCGCAGTATTTTGGAAAATGTTAATTTACATATGGAAAAGGGCCAGAACTGGGTTATTCTCGGTAAAAACGGCTCCGGCAAGACAACCATCCTGGAGCTGTTGAACGGGTATTTGTTTCCCAGCACGGGCAGCGTCGAGGTGCTCGGCAATGTGTACGGGCAATGCGATATTCGTGAAGCACGCAAGCGGATCGGCTATATCAGCCAATCGATGCTGGAGAAGTTAAACCTCTCAGACCCGGTGTGGGAGGTGGTCGCGACGGGGGAGTATGCCTTTTTGCGTTTTTATCAGGATATTCCTCAGGAGGTTCAGGACAAGGCCATCGGTATGCTGGACAAGCTGGGAGTCGGCCACGTAGCCAAGCAGCCGCTGGGCACGATTTCGCAAGGAGAGCGCAAGAAGGTCATGCTGGCCCGATCTCTGATGACGGCGCCGGATATTCTTATTTTGGACGAAGCCTGCTCCGGGCTGGATTTGTTTGAGCGTGAAAAGTTTCTGCAAGGCCTGACGGAGATGGCCGGAGACATTCATATTATTTATGTCACGCATCACATTGAGGAAATGATTCCGCTGTTTACACATGTGGCGGTGATTGATGAGGGGGCTGTACTTGCGGCCGGTCCGAAGCGGGAAGTGCTTACGACGGAGCTGCTGCAGCAAGTATTCGACGTGCCGGTCAGGCTGGAATGGGAGAAGGATCGTCCATGGCTGAAAGTAATCTAACTGTTGGTGCAGGGCACCCGGTTTTTTCCCGTTTCATTGTCACCTCCAACCGCGGATCGCACCGTTATGCCCAAGACGAGCTGCGTAAGCTGTGTCCGGGCGTTACGTTTACCGAGCTGGAGCCTGAGGAGGTGCAGCTGGCTGTGTTTCCGCGCGCAGCCGAGGAGGTGCTGGCGGCAGTACGGGAGAATGAACCGGTTTTTATCCGGCATCTGCATCCGGTGACTGCGATTCTGGATATGCCGTCCAGCCCTTTAAGCGGTATCGAAGGTAATTCTGAGCCGGATAACGGACAGGAGCAGGAGGAGGAAGAACAAGCCTCGGCTGAACAAACGGTTCTGCTGGCTGAGCAGATTTTCGCTCAGGTGGAGGCTGGGATAGCTGCAAACGTTAAGGCGGCGGTCCAGCTGCGCAAAAGCAGCGGCGTGGAACCCGCTGTGCCGCTCGGCGGGCTGCGGGAGGCGCTGGAGCAGCTGCTCATGCAGCATCAAGGAGCGCAAATCGCGGTTCAGGAGGCGGAAGCGGTGATTTCCGTTTTCATTACGCAAACGCAGCTGTATACAGGCTGCTCCAGGACGGCGGACAATTTAAGCGATTGGGCAGGCGGCGCGGTCCGTTTCCGCCGGGAGGAGGGGCAGGTTTCCCGTGCCAAGTTCAAGCTGCTGGAGGCGGAGAGCCGCTTCGGGCTTGATTTCTCGCTTGTTCATAAAGCGCTGGATATCGGAGCGGCTCCCGGCGGCTGGACATCCCTGCTTCTAGAGCGGGGGGCACAGGTAACAGCCGTGGACCCCGGAGAGCTGCATCCGTCGCTGCGGCGCCATCCGAAGCTGACTATGCTGCGCAAAAACGCAGCCGACGTTCGGTTTCGCGACAACGAATTCGATCTGCTGGTCTGCGATATGAGCTGGAGCCCCAAGCAGATGGTACGGCTTGTCCGGGAGCTGCTTTACGCGCTGTGTCCGGGAGGGACGGCAATTATCACGCTCAAGCTTATGCACGGCAAGCCGTTTCAGACGCTGAAGGACGCGATTCGCGCGTTTTCTCCGCTTCTGGAATTTGCCCATGCCAAGCAGCTGTTCCATAACCGGGACGAGCTGACACTGCATATGGTCCGGACCGGGGAACAGGCTCAGGAATAACGGCTTGCGGTTTTAATTCATTACCATTACCAGGGAGGTAGCCTTCCTGAGCTTGCTGTGGCAGGCTTTGCCAATAGAAGGGATTAGCAGTGCGCGATGATTCGCTAGACGCATAGTCAAGATAGTGGGAAATTATGACTGCCAAATCTTCCCTTGCCAAAGTCTGAATATTTTGATATGATTCTTACCAAACCTGTGATGAGGAAAAGTACGTAAGGAAGCCTGTTCCCCAGAGAGTCGGTGATTGCTGAGAGCCGATGAACAGCCCATGCCGAACATCACCTCGGAGGCGCAGCCCGAAGCTGTAGTAGGCGCTGCCGGATGTCCACCGTTACAAGGAACAGCATATGATGGTATGCTGACTGAGCGCCGGATGCTTCATACATTCGGAACAAGGGTGGTAACGCGAGAGAAACGTCTCGTCCCTTTTTTAGGGACGGGGCTTTTTTGCTATTCTGGAGCCTGCTTTGCATGTTCCATGCATGAATGGTGGTGCTGGAGAGCTCACACGCCTTCATTCGGAATCAGCTGATAAACGGACCGTTCCTTCATGGTAGAGTGTAAGGGCCGTTTAACCGGATACATGCGGTTCTAAGGATAGCGATAAGCGGCATCGTCCATTCCTGAGGTAGACGGCGGTGATCCGATTGGATAAGAAATGACAATAACAACGGAATGAATGGTATGACATCATTTAAAATGAGGTGGTTTCGATGGGGATCGCAAAGTTAAACAAGTGACACTGGAACAAGTGCTGCGGGCCCGATTCCGGCTGTCCGGACACATTCACCGCACACCGCTTCAGCTGTGCCGTTCGCTCAGTGAGATGACAGGCTGCAACCTGTATACTAAGCTTGAAAATTTGCAAAAAACCGGTGCATTCAAAATCCGGGGCGCCTTCAATAAAGTGGCTGATTTGATGCAGCAGGGACCTGTCCGTGGCATCGTTACCGCCTCGGCGGGCAATCATGCGCAGGGCGTTGCATTTGCCGCCCGGCATTTCGGAATTCCCGCTACAGTTGTGATGCATGAATCCGCCTCAAGCGCCAAGGTGCGCGCAACGGAAAGCTACGGCTCCCGTGTCCTCCTGCATGGATGCAATTATGACGAGGCCTATGAGGAAGCCAGACGTCTTGCGGCTGCGGACGGCCTGCGGTTTGTTCATGCGTTTGACGACGCGGCTGTCATCAGCGGTCAAGGGACTATCGGGCTTGAACTGCTTGAGGACTTGCCCGAAGTGGATACGGTGGTCGTGCCGGTAGGAGGCGGAGGTTTAATCAGCGGCATTGCCACGGCGCTGAAATCGCTCAAGCCGAGTGTACGCATCATCGGCGTGCAGCCGGAGGGAGCGTCCTCCGGGGTAAGCTCCTGGAGGTCCGGCAGCCGGGTAAGCATCGAGAAGCCGGGCTCCATTGCGGACGGCTTGGCGGTGAAGACGCCCGGCGAGCTTCCGCTGGCCTGCATGCTGGAGCTGGTGGATGATATGGTGACCGTATCGGAAGAGCAAATTTTGTCCGCCATGGCCGTCCTGCTGGAGAGAACCAAGATGCTTGCTGAAGGGGCGGGGGCGGCGGCTTTAGCCGCTGTGCTGAATGAAAAAGCTGTATGCGGAACAAACACCGCGGTGATTGTGAGCGGCGGCAATATCGATTTGATGAAGCTGCCTTTGCTGAGTCAAACGATGGCTGCCATTTCATTATAATGGATTGAATTAAATATTAACGAAATAAATAATTAATACAATTAAGTATTTTGCGGGAGGGTCTTGACCTGGTCCGGAAAAAGAAACATAAACATAAACGGCGGTATGCTGCGGCATCCGCCCTTCTTGTAGCGGCAGCGGCCTCCTTGCTTGGATGGAAGCTGCTTACGGGTGTCAAGCCCCAGACACCGGACCCAATCGCGGTTAGTTATTCCGGCGTGGAACAGGCACCTCCGGACGCCGCACAGCCTGCCGCAGATTCGGGCGAAAAGCCGGATGGGCTGGAAAAGGGAAATGATACACCGATACGCGCGCAGGACACAGCAGTCCAGCAGTCCAGCCGCTCTGAGGCGGCTTCGGCCGGAGGTCCGGCATCCGGCGCGCCGCAGGCAGATCCGGCCAAACCACAGTCTGCGCAGCAGGCGGTATTGAAATGGGAGACCGGAAAGCTGTATACCGTTGGAGCCGGTGTGGCGACACTTTGGACTGAGCCGGGAGGCAAACGGGACATGGACGCGCCGTCTTTTGCTTCGGACGGGCTGGAGTCCTGGCTGGCGGGCATGTCGATCAAGGAGAAGCTGTGGCTGGTCGGCAAGCTGGAAACACAGGTCCTGTACGGGCAGCAGGTGAAGCTGCTGGAGGTGAACGGGGAGTGGGTCAAGGTGGCTGCTTTAGGCCAAACCACGAAAAAAAGCAAGGACGGTTATCCGGGCTGGCTGCGAAAAAGCCAGCTCGCCCCGGACTGGACGCAGACGGCCCGGGATCAAAGCCTTCAGCAGGTTACAGTGGCGGCAAGACAAACGACGCTTCGGGATGCACCGGACGGAGTTCCGTTTCGGAGCGTAAGCTTCAACACCAGCCTGCCGTATGCTGCAGAACAGGACGGATGGCTTCAGGTGATGACACCCGGCGACGGCCTGAAGTGGCTGCCGAAGGCGGATGCGGTTGTCCATGAAACCGGGACGGCTGCTTACGGGCAGCAGGCGACCGGAGCCGCGCTTGTCCGCACGGCGGGGCGTTTTGTGGGTCTGCCGTATTTATGGTCCGGCATGTCAGGCTTCGGATTTGACTGCTCGGGCTTTACCTATTCCGTTCACCGGTTCCATGGGATCGCGATTCCCCGGGATGCTGCGGAGCAAGCGTTGAGCGGACAGCCGGTATCCAGGGATCAGCTTCAGCCGGGGGATTTGCTGTTTTTCGCATATCAGAGCGGCAGCCGGAAGGGCGTCATTCACCATGTCGCGATGTACTACGGAGACGGGCAAATGATTCATTCCCCCAAGACAGAGCGCGCGGTAGAAATCATTCCGCTCCATACCCCGGAATATGCGATTGAATATGCGGGCGCCCGGCGCTATAGTACCCCATAAGTGCAGCGATTTCATTCGCGGCACTTTTCTTTTTGCCCGAACGGTACTATACTGTTGAACATCAATGGGAAAAGGTGGGAATCAACGTGCGCCAGCCTGCACAGCCGTTTATTTGCAGGGAAGGTTCTACGCTCGGGGAGCGCTATCGCATCGTTTCACGTCTTGGTGAAGGCGGCATGAGCACCGTGTTTTTGGCTGAGGATGTGAAGCTGCCGGGGAAAAAATGGGCAGTCAAGGCTGCGCGTCCTTTGCCGGACCAGCAGTCCGCCTGGCTTGCCGAAGCAGAGGTGCTGGTGAGGCTGAATCACCCGTATTTGCCCCAAATCGTAGACTATTTCGCGCCGGATGAGCATGGAACAAGCTATCTGGTCATGGATTATATTCAGGGGGAGACGCTGGATCGCAGGTTTGTGCGGAGAGGCCGGGAGCCGTGGGAAAGCGGAGCGGTACTCAAGTATGCGATTCAGCTCAGTGATTTGTTCGCCTATCTGCACGGCTTATCCCCGCAGCCGATTATTTACCGGGATTTGAAGCCGTCCAACGTGATGATTGATGAACAGGATAATGTCAGGCTGATAGATTTCGGGATAGCCCGCAGCTTCAAAGCAGAGCAAAGCACCGATACGGTCCAGCTCGGCACGATTGGCTTTGCGGCCCCGGAGCAGTTTGCCGGACGGCAGACGGATGCCCGCACCGATCTGTATGGTCTTGGCGCACTGATGTATTACTTGCTGAGCGGGGGGCTATATTACCCCGTCGTGCAGAAGCCATTGCAAAATCCAGCCGTACCGTCCGCCCTCAGTATGGTTGTGGACAAGCTTTTGGAATCACGACCGGAGGATCGTTATCAGGATGCTGAAGAAGTAAAAGCGCAGCTTGTCCGGCTTCACACTGCAGCGGGGCGAACCGGTATTGGAAGGCTCGTTTCTGAGGAGTCCGGAAATGCAAAGCAGGGAAAATCAGAGCGAACGCGGCTGATCGTTATCGGGGGACTGTACCCCGGTGCAGGGTCGACCTTCGTGACAACGGCGCTTGCCCGGAGCCTGAATCGGGCCGGTCTTGCCCATACGGTGCTGGAATACCCCGGTTTAGCTTATCCGGTGCTGCATGAATGGACAGGCAAAGCGCAGCGAAAAGGGCAAAAAATAAGCCTGGCCTATAGCGATTCTATTGCAGCATCGGTAACCTGCACACCGGTCATTGACGGCTGCACCCGCTGGCTGACCCGGGAAGCTGCCGGCGAGGAGCCAGCTTCCGCACCGTCCGTATCGGTGGAGGTGTTCTTGGAATCGCTGGCGGATTTGGCTGCGCCACTTGTTTTGCTTGACGTTTCCAGCCACTGGACAGAGGATATTGTGGCATTGAGCCGGTACGCGGATCATGTCATTTATGTAGCGGACGTTTTTCCGGCGAAGCTGCAGCGGATACAGGTGCAGCGTGTGCTGCGGAGTCTGGCCGGTCTTTTGCCGGTGGATGGTGGCTCTGAACCGGATGGGAAGCAGCGTTCTGTAAGGGGAGCGCCGAAGCTGCACTTTGCGGCAAACCGTCATGTCCTCAGCCTGTTCCAGGCGGATTGGACGGATTATATGCCTTCCAAGCCGGCAGCTTTTATTCCGGCTCTGGATTATGCGGATCTTCTAGAGGCTGAGGTGAAAAGCCGGTGCTTCGCCGACATGCCGCAGATTGCGCCCAGGCTGGATGAAGCGCTGCAAGCGCTGCTGGGAGCTATTTGCGAAACAGCGGACCAGGGGATGCATAGATCAACAGGCAGCTGGTGGTTTCCATTTAAACGCAGGCGGGCGAAATAGCCCGTCTCTTTTTTTGGGACCAGGAACTGCAGCGGATTAGCAGCAGCCGAAGGATGCAATTCCATTGCTGCTTGAGGGAGAGTAGTATTTTAGAGTAAAAATAAGATAATCCGGTAAAAAGCTCTAGATTGCTGTTTGATCATTCAACAAACAGACAATCATCGTCCACGGCGAACGATGGCTTTTCTTTATCGGACTAATCGCCAACAGGAATTAGACTTCTCATTTGAATGACGATGAGGTTTAATTTTATTAAATAAAACTAAGTTTCATACAATGAAATAAAGTGCTGCGTTCATGATCAAAATATATGGATGAGCGGAAAGGAATCGTTATGCGTACAGTATTCGAACTCATTTGCATATCATCGATCCCCGGTTTCCTCTGGTAGAAAATCAAGGATTTTTACCGGATGCTTTCACCTGCCAAGACTATTTGGACAAGGTGCGTGATTTAAATATTGTCGGCGGTGCCGTAGTTTCCGGTTCATTCCAGGCATTTGACCAAACGTATTTAGTTGACGCCTTAGAAAAGCTTGGTCCCAATGATGTTGGTGTAGCCCAGCTGCCCCATGATACGGTGGATGACGAAATTATAAGGCTTCACCGCTGTGGTGTGAGAGCGATTCGTTTTAACGTCAAGCGTGGGGGAGCCGAGGATATCTCCCGTCTGGATTATTTTGCAAGAAGAGTCTATGAGCTGGCAGGATGGCACGCGGAATTGTATATCGACTCTGCTTCGTTACCTGAAATTGCAGCGACATTAATAGTGCTTCCCGCAGTGTCGATAGACCATTTAGGCTTATCGAAAGAAGGATTTCATCATCTTCTCACTCTTGTCGATAAAGGCGTTCAAGTGAAAGCCACAGGGTTCGGCAGGGTTGAGCTTGATGTAGAACAGGCTCTTCGATCCATCATGTCGGTGAATCCGGATGCCTTAATGTTTGGGACGGACTTGCCGTCAACGAGAGCAAAAAGACCTTACAATCATTCGGATATTGAATTGATTTACAGCACACTTGGCGAAGAGCAGGTCGACAAAATTTTATATAAAAATGCGATGAAATGGTATTCGAAATAAGGTTTATCCGGAAACGACAGTTCTCTTCACCAAGGTCCCAAACCCAGCCGAACGTGAAAAAAGTGTTGCCAACATGGAAGCATGTGGTTATAATGGGCGTAAATGAATAACTTGTACCGACTGCGGAAGCACCGCAAACATGAATAGGCACTTATGTCTGTTCGGTTTGTGCGTGCTTTTTTTTGTTGTCTCGGGCGGGCTTCAACGGACTTATAAAGTGTCACTTCATCTGGGGATATAGTGCCGGATAAGGACGATCGCTCCGTACATGGCGGTTCAACCGCTGTCTTTTTATCCAATCCGCAGTCGGGGCAGGTTTTTCGGGGAGGGATGTGTTTGGATGCCTCAAAACAGCTGCGGCTGGCCGTTATTATCGCAGTAATGGCGGTCGTGCTCATCATCGGCGGCTGGATGAAATGATCGATGCAGAGAGGAGAATTCCATGCTGAATATTGTCATGTTGGATGAGGATGTGCATTATATGGAGCTGTTTGCCGCTTACGCTCGTTCGGTAAATACGGCTTCAGGCGTGTCAGTCCATGCTTTTTCGCAAAAAGAAAAGGTACTTGAGTTTATGGCGGCTGCACCAAGGGTGCATATTCTGCTTGTTCAGTCCCATCTGCTGCCGGGATTGCCTGTGGAGCGCTTCGGCTGCGTCGTGCTGCTGTCGGAGCATCTGCTCATGACACAGCAGCTGTCGTATCCGGCAGTATACAAGTATCAGCCGCTGAACCAGCTTATGAATCAGACGGTAGCCAGCTATACGGAGCAGCACGCTGTCCGGCTTCCGTCGGTGAAGCAAAGGGGCCCGGCCCGGCTGATAGCGTTCAGCTCCGCCTCCGGCGGCAGCGGAGTCACAACGGTCGCACTCCAAACGGCCCGATTGCTGGCAGAGCAGGGCGATTCCGTATTTTATCTGAACCTGGAGCTGTTAAGCTCGACAGCCGTGCTGCTGCCTGCAGGCGGGGAGCATGATTTCTCCGAGTGCATGTATTACGTAAAGGCCCATCCGAATCAAAGCGGGACCAAGCTGACCAAATTCATCCGTCAAGACCCTGCCGGCCAATTCGATTATATCCAGTGCGGAGCGGATTGGCGGGAACGGCAGGAGATGACAGCGGAAGAGCTTCAACGGCTGCTTAAGGCTATCCAGGACGCCAAAAGCTATGATGCTGTCCTGATTGATATTCATATTAGCCTGACCCGGCTTATTCCGGTTCTGCTGGAAGCCTGCGATCGGTTCGTCTGGCTGGCAAGTGGCGATACGGCGGGCAAACACAGGTCAAAGGCGATTTTGGACAGCTTCGGGGCTGGACACAGCGAAATCATTATCAACCGCTCTCTAGGGAACATCGCGCCTCATCTGTACCCGGACCAAGGCTTTCCCGTTACCGCTGTGCTGCCTTTTGTGCGGGAATGGATGACCGCGGGAGAAGGAAGCGCGCAGCTGCGGTACTCCGCCGCTTTTACAGAAGCGCTGCAGCAGTGGCTCGACAGCACCACCAGAGGCGCGGAGCTGATGCTGCATGGATGAGCAGGCTGCGGTGTTACTGCGAGAGCAAATTCGGCTCAAGCTTGATATGACGCAATCGGAGAGCGATGAGGTGCTGATGGAGCGCATTGAAGCGGATGTGTTTGACTATGCGCGATTGCATCGGTTGACCGCGGGAGAGAAGCACCGGCTCGTGAAATCCATTTTTTACTCGTTTCGGGGGCTTGATGTGCTTCAGCCGCTTCTGGAGGACCCCGAGATTACTGAAATTATGGTCAACAGCCATAAGGAAATTTTTGTGGAGAAGCAAGGGGCGGTGTTCCGCAGTGAAGTGCGGTTCGAGAGCGAAGCCAAGCTGAACGATATTATTCAATCCATTGTGGCCAAGGTGGACCGGGTTGTGAATGAAAGCGCGCCGATTGTAGATGCGCGTCTGACGGACGGCTCGCGGGTGAATGTGGTGCTGCCGCCAATTGCATTGAAGGGGCCGACCATGACGATCCGCAAATTCCCGGAAAAGCCGCTCGCAATGGCCGACTTGATAAGCTGGGGAGCGCTGACGGCGGAAGCGGGAGAAGTGCTGCGGACACTGGTCGAAGCGAAGTACAATCTGTTTATTTGCGGCGGCACCGGCTCGGGCAAAACGACATTTCTCGGCGCGCTGTGCGGCTTTATTCCTTCGGATGAGCGTCTTATTACCATTGAGGATTCCGCCGAGCTGCAAATTCAGACGGTCGATAATCTGGTGCGCCTGGAGACAAGGAATGCGAATACGGAGGGCAAAGGGGAAATTACGATGCGCCAGCTTATTCGTTCCTCGCTTCGGATGCGGCCGAACCGGATTATTGTAGGTGAAGTTCGCGGGGCGGAATGCCTGGATATGCTGGCCGCTATGAATACAGGCCATGACGGTTCCCTCAGTACGGGGCATGCAAACTCTCCGCACGATATGCTGAGCCGTCTGGAAACGATGGTGCTCAGCGGGGCCTCGCTTCCGGTGGAGGTGGTGCGCAAGCAAATTTATTCCGCTATCGATTTGATCGTCCATGTCAGCCGGTTCCGGGACCGGTCCCGGAAGGTGACGGCGATCTGTGAGCTTGCCGATATGCGGGACGGCGAGATTGTGCTGAAGCCGCTGTTTGAATTTCAGGAGGAAGGCACCGCGCCGGACGGTTTCGTTCTGGGGAGACTGAAGCAAACCGAACACCGGCTGGTACGTGTGCAAAAGCTCCAGATGGCAGGTCTCCGGCTTCCTAATCAGGCATCGGCTGCTGGAGAAAGGAGGGACGGCGGATGAACCTGCTGCTGATTTGCCTGATCGTTGGAATCATGGGCTGGCTCGTTCTGGTTTTGCTTGAACGGCGGGCATCTGGCGGGAAACGGCTCAAGGGCAAGCTGCTTCCTGATCATGTTCAACAGAACGCAGAAGCCGCTCATACAGATGTAACGGTTCAAATGCATCAGGAATGGATTGTGAGCATTGAAGCGAAAGCGACAGCGGGCAGACCCGATCCGGCAGGGGGGAGAGCCTCCGAGATCAGCTACACGGTTTATACGCTCAGCCGGCTTCAACGAATGTCAGCATGCTTTTTGTGCGGCGCAGTGCTGTTTGTCATTGCGTATTTATTTTACAAGCAGCCGGTTGCAAGCCTGATCGCTGCCTGCGGCGGATTATTCGCGCCCAAGTATTATGCCGCGATGCTTTGCCGGAAGCGGATTAGCCAGCTGGAGCTGGAATTCAAACAGCTGCTGCAGTCCCTCTCGGTGTCGCTGACAGCCGGAAGATCGGTTGAGAACGCGTTTGCTGAAGCAGCCTCGGATATGCGCATGCTGTACCCCTCGGGAGCCTCCGATATGATCTGTGAGCTGGAGCTAATCCGCAACAAAATCAGGAATGGAGAGCCAATCGAAAAAGCGCTGCTGAATTTCGCCGAGCGGAGCGGGTCTGAGGATGTAAGAAGCTTTGCGGATGTGTTTGCGACCTGCAAACGGACCGGCGGCGATTTGGTGGAGGTTATCCGGCGAACCAGCCGGATTCTGGGGGACAAGATGGAAATGGATCTGGACATTCGGGTGCTTGTCGCCAAGAAGAAATTCGAGGCCAAGCTGATGGGCATCATCCCGTTCGGCATTGTTGGCTTGCTCAGCTTCAGTTCAGCAGATTATATGCAGCCTTTATATGAAGGTGTTGGCCGCATTATTATGACGATTGCGTTATTGCTGCTGCTGGCGGGATTAGTAATTATTCAGAAGATGACGGAGATTAAGCTGTGAGTAATGTATCTCTTGAAGCGTTGGCGATTTCGCTTATTGAACGGCTTCAGCTTCCTTCCAGGCTGACCAAAACGACGGACAAGCTCATTCAGCATATGGCCTTCCTGCATGGATTGTCAGAGGCGGAAGCGCGAATGAAGCAGTTTTACGCCAGACAAGCTTTGTTTTGCTTCCTGGTCATGGGGCTTGGAATGCTGCTGGCCCTGACGCCGGGCGGGGACCCGGTCATGCTGCCGGTACTTGTGCTGCTGTCCGCCATTGTCCCCTTTCTCGGCTACCGGAGTGTGCTGCGGCGGATCATGCTTGCAAAGCGGCAAATCGCTATGGAGCTGCCGGAGCTGCTGGGCAATCTGGTGCTTCTCATCGGCGCAGGGGAGACGGTTCAAAAGGCCCTTCTCCGCTGCATCCGTCAGCTGAGCGGCACGAAGCCCGGCAGTATTTTGCAGCGGGAGCTCGCTGCTGCGGATATTCAGCTGCGTAATCAGCTGCCGTTCAGCCAAGTGCTGGAACAGCTTGCCGCCCGCTGCGGGATACAAGAAGTAGCGATGCTGACTACAACACTTCTGCTGAATTACAAGCGTGGCGGCGAGGAGCTGACTCATGCCTTGGCGGCTCTGAACCGGGAGCTGTGGGAGCGGCGCAAAGCAGGCGTTCGGACGATAGGAGAGGAAGCCTCGTCCAGGATGGTATTTCCGATGGTATTAATTTTTGTTGTTGTGCTCGTTATTGTCGCTTATCCGGCGATAGCGGTTATGGGGTAAACAAACAAAGAATTTATTTATATGGAGGAATCGATATGAATCAGACATGGGGTATAGCGAAGCTGGCGGATATGCGGAGGAAGGCAAAAAAAGCGGCTAAGAAGCTCTGGCGTGATGAGCAGGGTCTGGGGACGCTGGAAATTATATTAATTGTTGCCCTGATTGTTGTCATTGCCGTCGCGTTCAGAAAGTGGATCACGAAGTGGATTAACGACTTGTTTACTAAGGCGGATTCAGGTGTCACGGATTTCAATAATACTGGAATCACGGCACCTTAACGCATCCCGGTGAACGTCCATCAATTGAAAGACAATCGGGGTAGCTTCACAATTGAAGCAACGATGGCATTTCCGGTAATTATTTTGCTTTCCGTCGGCTTGTTGTTTTTTGGCTTGTATATGTATGAGAAGGCGGCACTGCAGCTTCAGGCCTCGCAGGCTGCACAGCGGATAGCGGCCGTGTGGACGAACAGCTACGCTAACCCGGTGACAGGCAGCGTTCCGGTTTCCAGTCACGATGATCTGTATTGGCGCACTTTTCAGGACGGGCTGCCGGAATGGTTTCCGTTCCTCGGGGGCGAGGTAACAGCCGAGGTGAACGCAGCCTCCGTTTCTTCGTCCACGCAGGGAGGAGGCAGTCTCCCGCAATTGAAGCTGCAGCGCGCGGGGGTTTTTCTCCCCCCGGATGTCACAGCCGATCTCCAGTACTCCAGGGGAACCTGGCAGCGAAGCATCAAGGTCACGCTGAACCGCCCGCTGCGGGTTCCGCAGCTGTTTAATCATTGGTGGGGGCTTGCGGAAGTCAGGGCAAGCGGAACCGCGTCGGCTGCGGACCCGGTTGAATTTGTGCGGAATGTCGACTTTACACGTTCGTATTTGCCGGTTATTGTACAGCATTTCAAATCGTATCCATCCGTATTCGGCCAGGCCAGTGCGGGCTCAGCTCCTCAGGCCGGATCATTCGATAAGGAATCCGAAGCGCGCGTTTATTTGCAGCAGACTGTAGGCGGCACTGAAACAACGTTGACCACCCCCTCCGGTAAAAAGCGCCTGGTGGATGCATTGGATCAGGACGGCACTGCGCATCAGGCTTTTTTGGGATATCAGGCTAACCGCACGAGTGCCACGGAAAACGGGGAGCGCATGAACGATCAGCTGCAAAAGGATGTGGAGCTGCTGCAATCCGGGCAAGTGAAGGCAGTGGTGTGGCACTTTTACAAAAGCGGGCGGACCGGAAAAGCAGGTCCCTCCGGACCGCTTCGGGCGGAGCTTGAACGGAACGGCATTATTGTCATGGTTCATGATTGAACTGCCGGAGGAGGGGAACAAATGAAATGGCCGCTTCGTTCGGCAGAGGGCTCGGTTTCTGCATATTTTATCATTATATTGCTGGCTGTCTTTATGTTTCAGGCTGTTTTAATCGATTTTGTCCGTATTAAGCTGGCGGAGCGCGAATCGGAAACAGCGGCGAAGGCGGCGCTTCGTTCTACGATGTCCGCTTTTAATCCGAAGCTGAAGGAATATGGGTTATTCGGGCTGACTGCTGATCAGGCGAAGCAGCAGCAAATTTTCGGACGGGTGCTGGGATTGAATATGCCTCCGGCAGCCGCCGGTGCAGCCGGGTCCTTCTCTGTGCTGGATACGAGGCAGGAAGGAGATGCCCGGCTGACACCGCTCTACCATCTGGGCAGCCATACGGTGCTTGAGCGGCAAATACTGGAGGAAATGAAGTATGTGGCCCCGATTGAATTTACCCGGGAGCTGATGGATAAATGGGGCAAGCTGAAAGCCAAGCTTGAAGCCGGGAAAAATTTTGCCGAATCAGCGGACCGGCTGGATGATTGGAACGAACAGCGGGAGGAACAGCTGGATCTGGCGTGGTCTATTTTGCTAGCTCTTCAAAAAAAGGGGAAGTCTCTGCAAAGCTCGTATGACAGCGCCGTGGAGCGTCTGGACAAGCTGGAGGAGAAAATCGAAGACTTGGAACACGACGCCAATGTGGAGGCTGAACAAGTAGATAAAGCCCGGGACAAATACAACGACTATCTGGATGATACGGCGGACTCCGCTCAGCAGGATAAACAGGACATGCAGACGGAGCTCGACAAGCTTGACGCTGCGCTGCGGCTTGCAGCCATTGCGGATGAACGGGTTCGCAACGAGCTATCTGCAGCAGGCGCTGCTGGCAGTAGTCCGGAGCCCGGGGAGCTGGACCCGTATGAAACCTTGAAGGAGCTGCCTGTTTACGGACAATCGTATTTCGATGATTACAAAAAAGAGGCCGTCGCAGCGGTTCAATTGTTTGACCCGTTTCTCCGGGATTTGCCGAGACACAGCCGCAAAGCCTCCGCTTCGCTGAAAGAGAAGCTGAACCGGTTCGCGGATGCGCTCACTGCTGCTGTAAATGCAAGGCAAGCGGCGGAGCAGCAGCGTCAGGCCAGTACGGAAAACCGCAGGAAAGCGCAGAATGAAGCGAAAAAAATTGCAAAAGACAAGCAGGAGGAAGCGAAGAAAAAAGCCGGGGCGGTTTGCGGAAGCGCCGACCCGGCCAGCTATGCCAAGCTGGAGGGAGCCGGTGGTTCTTTCAGCAAATATGTAACGGCTAATAACGGGCAGCTGCCGGCAGCCTCCCCCACGGTCCCCGATTTGAATACATCGCCGGATCGGAGCTTGACTCCCCAGCTAACCGGATTGCTCACAATAACAGATATGCTTGCTTCCCTGCGCAATGAGCTGTTCGTGAATGAGTATGCATTGCTGCAATTCAATTATCGGACCTATGATCTCGTGCACGCTGCGGATAAAAAATTGTCTTTGTCGGAGCCGTCGCAGCATGTGTTAAAGGGGCAGGAGACGGAATATTTAATTTACGGGCTGCCGGACTGCCAATTGAATTTGGGGGCGGCTTACAGTGAGCTGTTTCTGGTGCGAATGGCTGTCCGTACCGTAGAGGCGTTGTTTGATCCGAAAAATAAAGCGGCCGGTGCGCTCGGGCCGCAGGCGTTAGTGCTGGCTGCACTGGCGCAGGGAGCCGGACTGGCCGTCGTCGATGTGGAGCAGCTTATCGGGGGCGGCGATGTGGAGCTTACGGCCAAGCTGGCTCAGCTGAAGCTGGACTATCGCGATTATTTGCGTCTGTTCCTGCTTCTGCATACGCGTGATCGCCATTTATACGCCCGGATGCAGGCTCTAATCGAGCTGAATACCGGTGCGGATTTAATGACTGCTTACACGTATATGCGGGCGGAAACGCAAACCTCGGTCAGGCTTTGGTATGTCCCTGCCGCCATGAAGCTGCTCTCGATAAGCGGTGTGCTCAAGGGCCGGACTTCAGACGGACGGTTTGTTATGGAGCAAAAGCAGGAATGGACGTATTAATCTTTTTGCCGCAGCCCTTTAGGGTGTTGGGGCTAAAGAAGGAGGACAGTCAATGCTGCGGTTGGATAACCGGGGCGGGATTGTGCTTGAGGCCGCGCTGGTCCTGCCTCTCTTTCTCGCACTGGTGCTTGCGTTAAATTCAATGTTTGTTGTGGCATCGGCGCAATCGGCACTGCACGAGGCTGTCACGGGAACTGTCATGCAGGTATCAAGCCATTGGTATCCTGCAGAGGTGTTGGTTCAAGAAATCGGGAACCAGCCTGCTATTAAGGCGGCGCTGGACAAGGCCAAGGCAGCACGTAATCAAGTAACGGCGGCTGAGGATTTTGTTCAGCAGTATGCGGATTATTTGCCGGACGCCGTTGTGGAGCTGATGCTAAGCGAGCAGGAGCTTCGGCAAAGCCTGGAAAGCCAGGGCCAGGAGGTGCTTCAATCCGCCTTGAACCAGGCTGCAACACCAGTAATCCGTTATCTGGCCGGCCAAATTTCCGGTACCAAAGCCGGACAGAGGATGGTTGTTACCAACGTAGAGATGCCGGACTTATTTTTTCATACCCAGAATGAGTTTGTCTTGGAAGCAGAGCTTGAGGTGAAGCTCCCCATTCCCTTTTTTTCCAAAACCGTTATTCTCAAAGAGCGAGCGGCTGAGCGGGTGTGGATAGGGGAGTAAGCGGGCAGCTTTGTCTGAAGGAAAGGCGGGGCCTGGATGGATTGGACGATATGGCTGCTATTTGCGGTTGTGGGAGCGGCTTTTGTGACGGATATGAAGGCGCGTATTATACCGAATATGCTGACTGTGAGCGGGATGCTGACCGGGCTGATCTATCATACCCTTGCTGACGGCTGGATTGGAATCGCTTATTCGGCTGTCGGTCTTGCCGCCGGATTCGGGATTATGCTGGTCTTGTATTTGCTGGGTGGTATCGGCGGGGGCGATGTGAAACTGTTCGCTGCGATTGGAGCGATTTGCGGGACTGAATGGACGCTGCACTGCATGATGTATTCGATTATTTACGCCGGTTTTGCCGGCATTGGCTGGATCGTGCTTCGGAAGCAATTTTGGGGCAGAATCATCAGGGTTTTCGGATTTTTTGCCAATCTAGCGGTATTTCGGCAGGTACAGTGGTTTACCCCCGGAGAAAGAGCAGAGATGCTCCGGTTTCCGTTTATGATCGCAGTAGCTCCAGCGGCTGTAACCACCGTTTGGATGCTGCATGGATAAAGGAGGAACGGGATGAACGCCACGATATGGGGATTTGAGGTCGATTATGTATCAGACGGCAGAGCGGCAATGGTTCTGGACAAGCCGCAAGGACTTACTGCCGCAGACTTGGTGTATATCGAAATGCGGATGCTGCAATCGAATCCGGTTCCGGGACTGCTGCCGCTTGAATTTGAGCATACGGATAATCGGGTTCGCCTCCATTACAGCTTATCCATGCGCCGGATGCTGGGACAGCATTTGAAAGCTAATCGGATGAGTGTGGAGGAAACGGTAAGACTTCTGATGAAAATAACGGATATCATGCTGACCAGCCGGACTTATATGCTTCATCCCCAGCGTTTCGTGCTGGACGAACGATTTATTTTTATCGCGCATGACGGACTGGATTTGTCCTTAACGTATATCCCTTGCCGGGAGTTTGACGATCAGCCGGCGATTGCGGAGCAGTTCCGGCAGCTGGTCTTCGGTTTATTGCCCCGAATTGATAATATGCGCGGTGATATGATGCAGCGTATCGTGGGGTATCTGCAGGGCGGGAGCTTCGATTTGCAGGAGTTCAAAATGATGCTGGCGGGGCTGTTGAAGCAGACCAAGCAGCGGAGCGGGGCAGGGGAAGAAGGCGCGGTTTCTGGGGAAAGACTCGGCTGGACTGGCGCTTCTGCAGGGGTCAAGCCTCCTCCCGGTGTACGGCAGCAAGAGCTGCAGCAGCCGGCTGTCCAGGGACAAAGAACGAATTCGATTCCTGCCGCCTCCTCGCCCGAGACCGGGATATCCGCAAAAGGAAAGAAACAGAACGCTGGAATGGCAAACGGGCATTTGCATTCCTCAGTCCGCAGCCGGGTGGTTGTAATCGCGGTCCTGATGATTGCGCTGGTCTGGTGCTTGTTCAGCTTTATGCCGACAAGCAGTATGCTGTATACAGCGGCCGGAGTGACGGTGCTGATTGCGGATGTGGCTTTTATTTGGGTGAAGCATTTGCAGGGGCATTGGATAGGGGTTCGCCTTATTCCAGCTCTGCGTGATGAGATGAAGCCGGAACCCGGAGATGGGGCATTATCGGCATCGTTACCCGTTATTTCCGGTAAGGAGCCTCGCCGGACCTGGCTTTCCGATCTGGAGCCGGAGGGGCCTGACTGGGAATTTGATAACGAGTCCCGTACAAAGAAATCGGCTGAGGCAGGGCTATCAACCGGCCGTCTGACAAGCGTTAATGCAGATCTAGCCCCTGAGGGGGCCAATTATTCGGCTTTGGGAGGAGAACAGAAGGCCAATCCGCCGGTATCCGTTGCGGATATTGTCCCGACTGAACAAACCGTTCTGCTGCATCCGGGCATGCTGGCACAGCCGTTCCCTGCGCGGAGGGAGGCAGGATGGTTCCTTGTCTGCAACAATAAGGAGGATCAGCTTATCCGGCTCGAGAAAGACAGTGTTATTATCGGCCGGGATGAAGCGAATGCCGACATTATTGATGATACCGTTGGGGTGTCCCGCGCCCATTTGGAGCTTGTAAAAGCATCCCCGACCTCAGGAGACGCTTCTCCGCAGGCCAATAGAGCGGGCATGGAGCACCGGGAGCAGGTGCCAATGCCGGTTGAATCCAGGCCGGTCTATTATGCCAAGGATCTCGGCTCGGTCAATGGTACGACGCTTAATGGCGAAACCATGGCGCCGTACAAGCTGTATCCGCTGCAAAGCGGAGACCGGCTCGGTATAGTCCATTCGGTGTATGAGGTGAGGAATGACTAGCAATCGTTTGACTCTACCGGGTTTGATGTTACAATAGTTGTATATCATCAATGATGAGGAGAGATGCGTTTGATTAGGCACATTGTTTTGTTCAAACTGAAAGACCGCAGCGCTGCTAGCGTCCAGGAAGCGGCGCAGCTGCTCAAGGATATGGAAGGAAAGATCCCTCAACTGCTCTCGATCGAGGTAGGAACAGATGTGATTCATTCCGAGCGTTCTTATGATATCGCGCTGACCACAACCTTCCATTCTCTGGATGACCTGAAAGCATACAATTCCCATCCGGTTCATCAGGAAGTAATTAAATATATGACCGAGCACAGAGAATCTTCCATCAGCGTAGATTACGAGGTGTAGTCAATTCTAGCAGACGGGAATGGTGACGGGCAGCCCTAAGGGGGCTGCTCTTGTCCGTTTCTCCCCGGAAGCCCGGTTCGGGTCTACAATTCCGATTTGCAGCCAAACAAAAAGCCGTTTCCCGAAGGGGGACGGCTTCTACCATAAATTCGGCTTGGCAACCATGAGCCAGAGCAGCAGCAGCAAAATAAGCAGATACAGCCATAACGAACGGTTCAGCTTATCCAGCAGCATCGGGCGTTTGTCTTGAAATTCCGGTTGAAGCAGGCGGCGGAGCGTCGGTGAAAAAGCACGGGCCATGAAAAATAATACGGAAATCAGCAAAATAATGGTGCATAATATCCAAGGGGTTTTCCACGACCAGCCCTGCAGCATGACCAGCGCAATGCCCGAAATAACCAGCACATGGCCGGTGTGCTTGGACAGCTGGACCACGAAGCGGAACAATTGCACCGACTGCTCAAGCATCGGCTCCGTGTCGGAGCGCATCTTGCGGACCAGCGGAAACATGACGACAAACGGGCCTATCGCGAGCACAGAGCTGAGAATATGAATATACAATAAGACCGAATACACGAAGAGCTTCCTCCTTTTATAAAATAGATGGACAGCACATCCGCTTCCGCGGAATGCACTGTCGCTGAGTAACGATGGAGCTGACGTTGAGGATGTCAGACGTCAAGCCTTCTCCGCTTAAGCGCAGCTTAATGGCACACGGTGCTTGGTGCTTGCTGCATGACGGCGGTTAGCTGCAATAACAGCGAGACATGACGCCGGATTCTGCTAAATTGCCTTAAATTCGTGGACCCATACTTTTGCTTGCGGGATCCAGGGCATGCCGGCATGGAGAGACAAGATATATTCCTTGTACTGCTCCATGGTGGCAAAGCCTTCTGTACGGGCGTGCTCGTCTGTCAGCTCGCCAAGTGATTGCTGATAGACACGGGTGACCTCGAACGTCTGGCTGCCGAGCACCAGCTTTTCCCCAGGATCGGCATAGCGGCCGTTGCGGCGGGTAGCGGTTTTTTCGCCACGCAGCACCCGGTCGATATCCTCCTGCTTGGTGACAAGACGTTCGATGGTACAGGTTTTAGGCGGCAATGCGGCTGTTGACATATGGAATGTCCTCCTTCTTGATGCGGTTTTAATCCGTTAACGGGCGATAGCCCCTTCACATTGTACAACAGTAAACGCACTTTACCAAATTTTGCAGGGGTTGAACAGGTTGAATATCATATCAGCGGAGCATTTATCCAAGAGCTACGGTACAAAAGTGCTGCTCTCGGATGTTTCCTTCCATATTAATGAAAAAGATCGCATCGGCCTTATTGGCGTCAACGGTACCGGAAAAACGACGCTGCTCAGCTTGCTGGCCGGCAAGGAGTCCCCGGATGAAGGAAAGCTGCTGCATGCCAAGCATTTTCAAGTCGAATACTTACCTCAGCAGCCGGAATTTGAACCGGATTCGACAGTCCTTGAACAAGTATTCTACGGCGATTCCACGTTGATGAAGGTGATGCGCAGCTATGAGCACGCACTGGCTGCGCTTGAAGCGGAGCCCGATAGCGTATTGCAGCAGGAGTTATTGCTTAAGGCGCAACAGCAATTGGAATCGCTGAACGGCTGGGATGCGCAGGCAGAAGCCAAGACGATACTGCAGCAGCTTGGGATTCGGGATTATGACAAGCCGGTGCGTGAGCTGTCCGGCGGTCAGCGCAAGCGTGTGGCGCTTGCCCGGGCGCTGCTGCGGCCCGCCGATCTTTTGATTCTGGACGAGCCGACGAACCATTTGGATTATGAAACCGTGCTGTGGCTGGAGCAGGCACTGCAGCGTTACAAGGGCGCGCTGCTGTTTGTGACGCATGACCGCTACTTCCTGGATCGGGTGGCTCGCCGCATGTTTGAGCTGGACCGCGGCAAGCTGTACAGCTACGAAGGCAATTACAGCTTGTTCCTGGACAAAAAGGCGGAGCGTCTGGAGCAGGAGGCGGCGTCGGAGAGCAAACGGCAAAACCTGCTGCGCCGGGAGCTCGCATGGCTGGCGCGGGGTCCCAAGGCACGGACAACGAAGCAGAAGGCGCGTATTGATCGGGCAGAGACGCTTCGCGACCAGCAGGTGGCTGCTCCCGAGGAAGCGCTTGACATGGCGGTCGGGGGAAGCAGGCTGGGCAAGAAGGTCATTGAAGCCAAGCGAATTTCCAAAACGTATGACGGTCAGGCATTATTCAAAAATTTTGACTATATTGTTTTGCCGGATGACCGGATCGGAATTATCGGTCCGAGCGGAAGCGGCAAATCGACGCTGCTGAATGTGCTTGCAGGCCGGCTGGAGCCCGATCAGGGCGAGGTGGATACGGGCCCGACCGTCAAGCTGGCTTATTACACTCAGGAAGCACAGGAGATGAAGCCGGAGCAGCGGGTCATCGAATATATTAAAGAGGTGGCCGAGCAAATTCGGACCAAGGATGGCGATGTGATTAGCGCAGGTCAAATGCTGGAACGGTTCCTATTCCCGGGCTCTGTTCAATGGACACCGATTGGCCGGCTGTCAGGAGGGGAACGGCGACGGCTGTACCTGCTTCGCACCTTAATGATGGAGCCGAACGTCTTGTTTCTGGATGAGCCGACGAACGATCTGGATATCCAGACGCTATCTATTTTGGAAGACTATTTGGAATCGTTCCCGGGTGCTGTCATTACGGTATCGCATGACCGGTATTTTCTTGACCGTACAGTTGATCATCTATTTATTATGGAGCCCGGCGGCAGCATTCAGCATTTTTTGGGCACGGCGTCTGAAGCTGTGGAGCGGTTCCGCACAAGCATGGATTCAGCTCCCGTCGGTTCCGGCCATAACAAGCGGTCCGTGCAAACAAAGCAGGACGAAAGCGCTGCTTCTCCCGTACAAGCAGGCGCGGCCGCAGCGTCTGCTGCGGCCGGAGTACCCAAGAAGCTTTCCTACAAGGATCAGAAGGAATGGGATGAAATTGAGGAGCGCATTGCTGGGCTGGAGGAGCGTCTGGGCAGCATTGCTTCACAGATTGAAACGACAGGAAGCGATTATGACAAGGTCCGGGAGCTTTATGAAGAGCAGCAGCGGCTGACAACGGAGCTGGAGCAAGCCATGGACCGCTGGACGGAGCTTAGCGAGCTGGTCGAGCTTATCGAGCAAAATAAGCAAAACCGGTAAACGGCCGCTTGGTGTGCATCGGGACAAGAATCGCAAACCCATGTTCGTCAAGCTCAGGCGATTATGGTATAATGTACCTTTAGAGCATCTATTTCGAGAATAAAGGCAGGTATAGTAATGATAACAGTAACGGATATATCTTTGCGCTACGGAAAACGGGCGCTGTTTGAGGATGTTAATATTAAGTTTACCCCAGGCAACTGTTACGGTCTAATTGGGGCCAATGGCGCGGGCAAATCCACATTTCTGAAAATTTTGTCCGGTGAAATCGAATCGACCAGCGGTCATGTGCATTTGACCCCGGGCGAGCGCATGGCTGTCCTGAAGCAGAACCATTATGAGTTCGACGAATTCGCGGTTCTGAAAACGGTGATTATGGGCCATAAGCGCCTATATGAAATCATGGAGGAAAAGGACGCGCTGTATGCGAAGCCGGATTTCTCTGAAGAAGACGGCATGCGCGCTGCCGAGCTGGAGGGCGATTTCCAGGATCTCGACGGATGGCAGGCCGAATCGGATGCAGCCGAGCTCCTTATCGGTCTAGGCATTCCGACGGAATTGCATGACAAATTAATGAAAGATTTGGACGGCAACGAGAAGGTCCGGGTTCTTTTGGCGCAAGCCTTGTTCGGCAATCCGCAAATCCTGCTGCTCGATGAGCCGACCAACCATTTGAACATTGAGTCGATTAACTGGCTGGAAGAGTTTCTGATTAACTATGATGGTACGGTCATTGTCGTATCTCACGATCGTCACTTCCTCAACAAAGTATGCACGCACATTGCCGATATCGATTTCGGCAAAATTCAGCTGTATGCCGGTAACTACGATTTCTGGTACGAATCAAGCCAGCTCGTATTGAAGCTTGCCCGCGAGGCAAACAAGAAGAAAGAAGAGAAGATTAAGGAGCTGGAAGCGTTTATCGCCCGATTCAGCGCCAATGCTTCCAAATCCAAGCAGGCGACCAGCCGTAAGAAAACGTTGGACAAAATTCAGCTGGACGACATTAAACCGTCCACCCGCAAATATCCGTTCATCAACTTTAAGCCGGACCGTGAAGCAGGCAAAAATATTTTGGCCGTGGAAAACATCTCCAAAACAATCGACGGTGTCAAAATTTTGGATAAAGTCAGCTTTGTGGTGAACAAAGGAGACAAAATCGCTTTTGTCGGACCGAACGGGATTGCCAAAAGCACCCTGTTCAAAATTATTACCGGTGAGCTGGAGCCGGACGAAGGCAGCTTCCAATGGGGCGTAACGACAACAAACGCCTATTTCCCGAAGGACAACTCCGATTATTTCGACGGTCAGGATATCAACCTGGTCGACTGGCTGCGTCAGTACTCCAAGGATCAAGACGAGACCTTTATCCGCGGCTTCCTGGGCCGGATGCTGTTTACGGGGGAAGAATCCCAGAAAAAAGCCAGCGTATTGTCCGGAGGAGAGAAGGTCCGCTGCATGCTGTCCAAAATGATGCTGACGGGCGCCAACGTGCTTATTTTTGATGAGCCGACCAACCACTTGGATTTGGAGTCCATTACGGCGCTCAATAATTCCCTGATCGATACGCAGGAAACCGTCTTGTTCGTTTCGCATGACCATCAGTTCGTGCAGACGATTGCAAACCGTATTATTGAAATTGCGCCGAACGGACTTATTGACCGGATGTGCACCTATGATGAATATTTGTCCAATCCGGATATTCAGCAGCTGCGCCAAACCTTATACCCGGCAGAGTAAGGGGACCGGATGGGGCTTGCTGTCATCGGCCCAGTCACACATTAGCTTGCAAATCACAATGACGCCGGCTTGAAGAAAAAGGACGGAATGAAATGAAATATTTCATTGCTTATCGCGGTAAGCCATACGGTCAGGCGATGGCTCGGGAAGAAGCGGAGCTTAAGCTGCAGCGGCTTGGCAGATCGTTTGACGGTCTTGACTTGGTGCTGCTTCCGGTTCGGCGGCGCAAATCCCGTCAAGCGTCTTCGGCTCAGCCGGCTTCGACCGCGAAGCATGTCTCCGGAAACGATGCTGCGCCGACTGTTCCATCAGCTGACGGGTAACCGGACACGCGGCTCTAAATCGGATTTGAAGGCTCTTTTTCACCTGTGGTGGAAAAGAGTTTTTCTCTGTTTCAGGCATGTTAAATCAGCGGCTTTTTCCCGGATAACAAATGCGTTAAATCCTTTTGTCTATACATCGTAAGCAGCTGCAGAAAGAAAGGAGTGCCCGCTTATGAGCACGAACAATCAACATCCGCTATCCCTCACAATGCCGGATTTAAATGAAGCTCAGCTTCGGGAGCTGTACTGGCGATCTGGTGAAGCGCCGTGGGCGCTCTATTTGTATACCCCATTTTGCGGTACCTGCAAGCTGGCGGCTCGAATGCTGTCTATCGTACTGGAAGCAAAGCCTGATTTAAGGATTGTGAGCGGGAATGTGCTGTATTTGCCGCAGCTTGTAGCCGAGTGGCAAATTCAAAGTGTGCCGTGCTTGCTCATAATCCGCGACCGCCGGATTGTTCAAAAGCAGTATGCGCTTCGATCGGTTTCGGATATGTACACCTTGCTTCAGGAGGTTCAGCCTGCTGCGTCTGACGCTGGGGCATGGATGAACGCAATACTCAGCCTGCAAAATGCTGGAAAGCCTTCAGCATCGGGTAACGTGTACCCTGAATAATCAAGGAAAATCGTTGAACGGGATGGGATTTTGATATCGAGGCCGACAGCACGCCCTTTCAGATGAAGCGGCGGGAGCCCGTAAAGCGGAATTTGATAGCCACTATCCACAGCCGACCATACCTTGACCTGCCTGCCGGAATAAAATGATGAGGTATTTTATTTGCGCTAGGATACAGGAAGGTAGGGAAGAGACATCATGAAGGGACATTCACCCCGCTGGCATGTCCGCAGCAAATGGCGGCGGCATCAGGCTCTGAGTCGTGATTCACGTATTCGCCGTCATATCCCGGAAACGAGTTTGTACAGCCGCCAAGCGCTGCTGTCCGCGCTTCGTCGTCATCGCGTTGTATTCGTAAAACCTGTGTTCGGCTCCTTCGGCAAAGGAATTTTGCGTATCAGCCGGGGACGGGCAGGCTATACAGTGCAGAGTGGAACACGCAAAACAACCGTTGCCGGTCGGCAGCAGGTTGTTCAGATGGTTAGCCGATATACCGGCGGCCGCTCTTACATGATTCAACGCGGGATTTCCTTGCTGTCCATGGGCAGACGGCCGATAGATTTCAGACTGCTTCTGCTGCGTCCGAGACGGAGGTGGCAAATTATGGGTACGATGGGCAAGCTGGCTGCACGAGGCAAAATCGTAACGAATTTCAGCAGTGGCGGACGTCCGCTAACCTGGGACAGAGCATTGAAGGCTGGTCTTGGTTTACGGGCTCGGCCCAGAAGGAGCTTGCTTCGCCGGATGAACCGGCTCGGAATGCATATTGCCCGAAGATTCCGCCGCAAATATGACGGCACGCGCAAAATGGGCATTGATTTCGCCATTGATCGAAGACAGCGCATCTGGCTGCTTGAAATTAATACGAATCCCAGGTACGAGTTATTCCGGTACCACGCCAAACGGGGGCTGTACCGCCGAATTTCGCGGATTGTACACGGCATTCACCGGCGACAAAGATAAAGGGATAAGGAAACGCTGGTTTGCACCATCGTGAGCTGAATGCAGGGCTGTCAGCTGCAAAATGAACATGTCACAAGGGAATGCATCAAGCGAGCCTGTCCTTCCTTCCGGGCGGGCTTTTTTCTTTTGGGCGACAATGGTAAGATAGCAAAGAAGACGTACATAGGAGGAATTGGCGGTGAATAGTGTGGATTTACAGCCGGGGATGCTGGTGACAGCGTCTTACAAAACGGGTGAATATGTAGCTGAGCTGCTGGAAGTATCTTCTCCGCGCGCGCTTGTTCAAATTTTGGCTGTCGTGAAGCATCCGACACAAGGGGATTTGCACCAGCCGATGCAGGCGGAGGTTGCATTTTTTCACCAGCGGCGGGCGCTTGCTTTTCGGGAGAAGTGCAACGTTCTGCTTTCTGATATTCGTCCTTACCGGTCAGCTGCAGTCCCGGATTATCAGGCTTCGCTGAGACAAGCGCTTGAAAAGGAATTACAGGGGCTTCGTCAAACGGCCGCCTGGATTGAACGGTCTGTGTCTGAGCTGGAGGCCTTGCAGCGGGAGTATTTTAGAGCTTAATACACGATAGAGAGGGAGCGGCAGGCATGTCATTCAAGGAAATGCAGCTCGTTTCCGGTGAACAGATTCAATCCCGGCTGGAGACGGTAAAAGAGCTGAAGTCCGATACGAACGAGCTGTATGAAATTGTAAAGGACCAAGAGACCGGGGAGCATTATTTGCACTATGCATACCTGCATGTGAATGTAGCTGAGGGCAACCAGGAGGAATCGTACCATCACCTTCTGCCGATAGAAAGCGATGATGTGCTGGGCCTCATCTTTGGGGAGCAGGAATTCGGTTATCCGGTGAATTGGAAGCGGGCTTACCTGCGCAACGGGCCGGAAGGCAATTACGTGTGGTTTGATCCGGGCGCTTCACAGGAAGCCGATCGGTATGAGAAAATGGGTGAGGATATCAAGCAACTGCTGCTGGAATTCAAGCAGGGAGAAAATAAAAGCGAGGCCAAGGTCCGCGAGCTGTTTGAACGGCTTGATCGTGTGAAGAAGGAAGGGACGATTCCTGATCAGGAAGATCCTGCTGCGGACAAGAACAACGATTCGGGGCGCTAGCTGTTGTTTGGCGGTTGTTTGTTTTTTCTGTAGCACGATTCTCATTTGCAGGATAGGCCTATTGAGGTGCGGAATCATTCCTGAGTCTGGAGAAAGGACAGGATGACAGATGAATAAAGAAACCCTTGAGCTATTCAAGGCCTTGACCGAATTTCCGGCTGCCTCCGGATTTGAGCGGGAGCTGAGGCAGTTTGTTGAGAAGCGGCTTGCACCGTATGCCGATGAAATCATCCGGGATCGGATCGGCGGGATTTTTGGCGTCAAAAAGGGAGCGGAAGACGGTCCGCGGATCATGGTGGCCGGTCACTTGGACGAGGTTGGCTTCATGGTCACTCAAATTACCGGCAGCGGGCTGATCAAGTTTCAACCGCTGGGCGGCTGGAATAATCAGGTGCTGCTGGCGCAGCGGATGCAGGTCATTACTCCGCAAGGTCCTGTTATCGGGGTTATCGGCTCTGTGCCGCCGCATTTGCTCAAGGATTCGGACCGCGGCAAGGCGCCTGAGATCGGCGCGATGTATCTGGATGTAGGGGCTGACGATGCCGAGAATGCCCGCAGCATGGGATTGATGCCAGGCCAGCAAATCGTGCCGATCTGCCCGTTCACTCCAATGGCCAATCCGAAAAAAATAATGGCTAAAGCATGGGACAACCGATATGGCGTGGGACTGGCTATCGAACTGCTGCAGGAGCTTGAGAGAACGCCGCATCCGAATATCGTTTTCTCGGGGGCGACGGCCCAGGAAGAGGTCGGCCTGCGCGGTGCGGGTCCGGCGGCAGAGCTAATCCGGCCTGATTTGTTCCTGGGACTGGATGCCAGTCCCGCTAATGATGCAACCGGGGACAAGCAGGCGTTCGGCCAGCTTGGCCAAGGGGCTTTGCTGCGCATCATGGACAAAGGCATGATTACACATCGGGGCATGGTCGAGTTTGTCCGGGATACCGCGGATACACACCGTATTCCGTATCAGTATTTCGTGTCTCCGGGCGGGACCGATGCCGGGGCGGTTCATGTGCACGGAATCGGCGTTCCGTCTGCAGTCATCGGGGTATGTTCCCGGTACATTCATACGTCGGCGGCCATTCTCCATACAGATGATTACGCAGCAGCCAAGGAGCTGCTTGTTCAGCTTGTGAAGGCGGCGGATCGGACAACCGTCGAGACGATTGTACAATATTAACATCAAGATACATACGAGGAGACCGGAGGCTCCGGCTGCCGGTGTAATAGGAGCAGAAAATCATGGTGGAACAATTGCAATTGCCGGCTGCCCTGCAGCGGCTGCTTACGGAACGTCAGCAGGCTGCGGAGCGGTCGGTCTGGCCGGAATCGCGGCCGGGAATAAGGGACGGCAAGGAAGGAGAGGGGAGCGCCGCCGCTTCAGCCAAGTGGAGCTCCCTCATCGGTACTCCGGGCTACCGGGCCCCGGAAGAAGCGATAGCTTTTGATGCTTTAACAGCCCTGCTGCTCGGCAAAAACGTACTGCTGAAAGGTCCGACGGGCTCGGGGAAGACGAAGCTTGCGGAATCGTTGTCCGCCTTGCTTGGACAGCCGCTGCATAGTGTGAACTGCTCGGTGGATCTGGATGCGGAAAGCCTGCTTGGCTTTAAGACGCTGATTCAGCACGAAGGAGCGGCGCAGATTGAATATGTGCCAGGACCGATTGTGAAGGCAATGACTCACGGGCACTTATTATATATTGATGAAATTAATATGGCCAAGCCGGAGACACTTCCGATTCTGAACGGGGCTCTGGATTACCGGCGTGCGCTGACGAACCCGTTCACCGGAGAGCTGGTCCGGGCTGCGCCGGGCTTCGGCGTCATTGCGGCGATGAACGAAGGCTATGTAGGGACGCTGCCTTTAAACGAAGCGCTGAAGAACCGCTTTGTCATGATTGATGTGCCGTATTTGCAAGGAGAGGATTTGAAGCGTCTGCTGCGCGAGCAGTCCGCTCTTGCCGGAGAAGAGCAGCTGGAACGGTTTGTCCAGCTGTCCTCCGATATTTTGGAGCTTTGCGCGATGGGACAGCTTTCGGACGAGGCGGCGTCCATTCGGGCGCTGCTTGATGCCTGCGACTTAACGGTTTACTTGCCGCCGCTGCGAGCGATTGAACGGGCCATGGTATCCAAGCTGAGCGATGAACGCGAGCAGGCGGCCGTGCGCCATCTGGCCAAAACGTTGTTCTAATGAAACGGACACAACAGGACAACAGGACAGGAGGCGGCGCCGATGCGGTTTGTGGAAGCGTCCTTTGACGCGTTCGTCCAGATGGAGCTGCTTGATTTGGCCAGGGCACTGGCCAGAGACCCCGGACTGGAGC
This sequence comes from Paenibacillus sp. y28, assembly GCF_037137075.1. Classification (NCBI taxonomy): domain Bacteria; kingdom Bacillati; phylum Bacillota; class Bacilli; order Caryophanales; family Paenibacillaceae; genus Paenibacillus; species Paenibacillus sp. y28. The sequence goes on along the minus strand of NZ_JBBBNV010000001.1, from coordinate 272,593 downwards.
TGGAGCTTGGACTCGTGGCAAGGCTTGATCGCTCCGGCTTGAAGCCTGCGGCCATTCAGGATGCAATAACGGCGACACATGCCAGTTCGCAAAGGGAAACCGCCAGTCCCGGATACAGCTGCCGGGTAACCGTCAGCCAGCTGTGGAATATGGTTCCTGATGCGGTAAAACGGGCCGGGCTGCTTAGCGAGGTGGTGCTGCTCGCCTATGGCGCAAGCCGGTACACAGATACAAAGCTTGTGAAGGCATACCATTCGGAGCAGCAAGGACAGCCGCTGGAGAAGCTTGCCAATCAGCTGCTGGCTTTGGCTGAAATGTGGCGGCTGGAGGAGCTTTGCCGGCGTGAAAGGCCCGGAGCGGCGGAATGGCTAGAGGTGCGCCGGGCCACGCTGCTGGCCTATTACGCCGATCGGCGCAGGCTTCATGCCGATCGGGAGGAGACGGCAGAGCTTGTGCTGTTTCAACTGTTTGCCCTGCTGTATGACGCGGAATCAGTGCGCACACAACAGGACGAAGGGTTGTCTGCGCCAATAGCTGCGGCGCTTCTTGCTGCCGAGGGGCGGATTCGGCAGGCCTCCGGTATAGACGGGCTTGTGCAGGCCTGCCGGGATTTCGTGGCGGTGCTGCGGGAGCTGCAAGTGGAACGCGGCGTGCACGGCATGGTGGAGCGCGATACGCGCAGTGATTATTTTGCCCTTGGGCTCGATGAGGTTCAGCAGTCTGATGCGGAGCCGCAGCAGGAAGGGCTGCTTTACGATGATTTGACAAGGGACAACCCGTTCGTCAGCGAAGGAGATCAGCAGTTTGACGATCCGAAGCAAGCGGATGTGCGCGAGGAAAAGCAGGAGCTGTGGAGCGATGCCTCTGAGCAGCAGCTGGAGCAAACCAGCTTCCTGCGGTTTCAAATTGAGGCCGGGCTCTCCTCCAATTTGGAGGTGAACGGCCCCGCCCGAATGAGCGATCAGGGTGATCAGGCGCTGGCCCTCGCGACAGGCAGTGTACGCCAGGGGAAGCAGCCGGACCCTGCCGATCCGGAAGCGCTGCTTGCCGCAATGCAGGGGGGCGCAAATCCGGAGGCCGAGGCTCATATGGCAATGGTTAACCGGCATGCGCGTGCCATATTTGCCGCCGCTTCGGCTCCGACCGCCCTGCAGCGTTCGCAGTATCTGGATTTGCTGCCTCCTGTCAGGCCGCTGGCGCGCAAGCTGCAGCGGACGATTGAGCAGCTGCTGGAGCACCGGCGTACGGCTGTGAATGAGCATCGGCGGTTCGGGCGTCCGGGGCGGAAGCTGGAACGGCTGTATACGGAAGTCCAGCCCCGCTTGTTCCGCAAAAAACACGATCCCGATCGGCAGGTTGACGCGGCATTCCTGCTTCTGGTGGATTGCTCGGCTTCCATGGCCGATAAAATGCTTCAAACCAGACAGGGCCTGGCGCTGATGCACGAAACCTTGAGAGCGCTGGGCATCCCGCATGAGGTTATCGGATTCTGGGAAGACACGGACACTGCGGCCTCGCATGATTGGCCTAATACGTTTCAGGTCATTATGGATCATGCAGCCTGCTTCCATCCGCATAGCGGCGCAAAGCTGCTGCAGCTGGAGCCGCAGCAGGATAACCGGGACGGCTTTGCGATTCGGAGCCTGCTGCCCCGGCTCATCCCGAGGTCGGAGAAGCACAGGGTGCTAATCGTATTTACCGACGGACGGCCTTCGGCGGCGGAATATGAGCAGGAGGGAATACCGGATACGTTTGCGGCTGTCCAGCAGGCGCGCAGGGCCGGAATTGAGGTGTTCGGCGTATTCCTTGCCGCCGGAAGCATTACCGATGGGGACCGGGCAATGATGCGGGCTATATATGGCCGTTCAGCTGTCATTGTCCCCCGCATTGAAGAGCTTCCGCAGCGGATGGCGCAGGTGCTGCGGAAGCTGCTTATCGGGGCGGTATAGCGGCCTGTGGTGAACCCCGGTCATTGTCAAGCCATGCTCGCCGGGAGCTACGGGCAGTGCTGCAAGCTGCCCCCTACATAGAAATAATTCATAAGTGAAGAGGAGTAATGAGAACATGTACGGTTCACCCTTTGCTTCAAACGCCAAAAAAATGATGCTGCTCGGTTCAGGTGAGCTGGGCAAGGAAGTGATTATCGAAGCGCAGCGTCTCGGGCTTGAAACGATTGCAGTCGATCGCTACGAGAACGCGCCGGCCATGCAGGCCGCACACCGCAGTCATGTCATTGATATGCTGGATGGATCACAGCTTCGAGCCTTGATTGAACAGGAGAAGCCGGACTTGATCGTGCCTGAGATTGAAGCGATAGCTACACCCACGCTTGTCGAGCTGGAGCAGGAGGGCTACCGTGTTATCCCGACCGCGAACGCTTCCCGCCTGACAATGGATCGGGAAGGGATTCGCCGTCTGGCAGCGGAAACGCTTGGTCTTCCAACCGCCAAATATGCATTTGCGGATAGTCTGGAGGAGCTGAAGGAGGCTGTATCGCACATCGGCACTCCTTGTGTTATTAAACCGATTATGAGCTCTTCGGGCAAAGGGCAAAGCGTGTGCAAAACACCGGAAGACGTGGAAGCCTGCTGGAATGCTGCGATGGAAGGCGGGCGGGCCAAAAAGTCGCGTGTCATCGTAGAGGAATTCATTCATTTTGAGTCGGAAATTACACTGCTTACCGTGCGTTCAGCATCCGGAACTACCTATTGCCAACCGATTGGCCATGTTCAAAAGGACGGCGATTATATTGAATCCTGGCAGCCACATGCCATGAGTGAACAGCAGATTGCTGAAGCAGAGCGCATTGCCGGCGCTATTACCGAAGCGCTTGGCGGTTACGGCTTGTATGGGGTAGAGCTGTTTCTCGGCAAAGAAACCGTTTATTTCAGCGAGGTTTCCCCGCGCCCGCATGATACAGGCATGGTAACGATGGCTACACAGGACTTATCGGAGTTTGCTCTGCATGTACGGGCGATACTCGGTTTTCCGATTCCGACCGTGCGCCTTTTGACACCGGGCGCCTCCTATACACTTAAGGCCTGGAGGGAAAGCAAGCATTTTGCCGTAGAAGGGGTTGCCGAGGCTTTATCGGTTCCGAATACCCAGGTGCGCGTGTTTGGAAAGCCGGAGACGAAGGTGGGCCGTCGCATGGCTGTTGCCCTCAGCTCGGCGGACTCTGTTGAAGCTGCGCGGGAACAGGCGAGAAAAGCCGCTGAAGCCCTGAGCATCCGGTATTTGTAGGAAGCTTTTTTCTGCCTGCCGGTCATTTTTTAGAAAAAGCTTTGTTCTGCAGGTCGAAAATAATTGATTCACGCTCTTGTTGCAAGCTTGTCTATTACAAGGACCTCATTCCCGCGAAGAGTGGAAATGAGGTCCTTTACTTTACTTGATGATTCAAGCGAGTCCAGCGCCTCCCTTGAAATTAGGTAGTATTGGAAAAATAATAGTTGAGCCGTACAATGGATATTGCATGCAGCTCACGTAACCGATTCAAATGATAACGATGCTGCTGCTGCTCTTGAAAAATTCGTGCTGTAATGGCTTGCCGCTTGCTACGAAATGATGGGATGAAACGACGGTCTTTGTTACGCTCACCGGGAATAGTAGTTCAAGGTTCAAGATTCAAGGTAGACATAAAAAAAGCTGCACTAGACGTTTCCTTTTCCCAAAAAAGGAGGGGGATGTCCGGTGCGGCTTTGCGGGCTGTCGTAGCTTTGAGAAAATTGGAGTTACGAGCTTATGCTGAAGTTATGATTGAACGGCTAATTCTCGGAAAGAGATTCTCTTGCGGGCATTAAACTGTTGAAACAAAGTCAAGAGCTTATGCAGCAGGCAGCAAACGAAGTCAATGTCCCTCTTGCCCTACAGCTTCATCCCCATCCGGCTCTTATAGCGCTTAATTAAGATTTGACAATCCACGCTCATAATCCCCGGCAGCGCATAGACGACCTGCTGCAGAAACGTTTCCATTTCCTGATTATTCACAAACAAGCCGTGCATATGCAGCTTGCTGGGTCCGGTCATATGGTACAAGCTGGTGACGGACCGTTCCTCGGCCAGCCGTTCAGCCACTTCCATCAAGTACTTGGGTTCCACTTCAACGTTGAAAAAGGCGGAAACCTCTATTCCCAGCTTGGATGGGTTCACGACCATCGTAAATTTCTCAATTGTTCCGTTCTCAACCAGTGCATTAATACGTGCCTGGACACCTACCCGGGACAGTCCTACTTCTTTTGCAATATCTGTGTAAGAAGACCTTCCATTATGATGTAAGATGGACAGTATTTTTCGGTCGATTTGGTCAATTGCAGTCAAGCTTTCGTCGAATAGAAGTTTTACATCAGACATAGACGAGCCTCCTTCATATAACGTAATGGTTATGATTAGTCTAAACTAGCTGCATATTGTTTAATATATCGTCAAATTACAGCCGGATCAATATGAAGCCGAAAAAAATAAAGTTTCTTTGTTCGAAAGGTTTCACCCCGGCAGGAAAAGGACGTGACAATGAACGGGGGGAGAAAACAGGAAGGCGAACCGGATTCTCAGGCTTTTTCGAGAAAAAACGACAATGGTGTCAGGCGAGTTATGGAATCTAAATGTAAGGTAATATTACGTATCTTCATCAAAAAGCAACAAAAAGTTCAAAAACAGAAATCATAAGTCATATTATCTAACATATTTTTGTTGACGTTCAGCTTTTCATATGGTTATAATGCAAATATAAATCACCGACGTTATGAAAATTATCGTCATGGTATACATGCAAAACGTAAATGATGCATCGAAATGCCACTTTGGTTGATGATGAACTGAATTCTCCTGAAATGTATGTGAGATATAATGACATATAAGGTGTGGAGAAGGATTTGCTTCTGGGAAGGAGAATGCAGATGAGTACGGTGCACTTTGGAAATGTTCTCGTAGAGCGGGATGTTCCATGCCGCCTTCGGGATGGGATTATCCTTTACGCCGATGTATACCGCCCGGAAGGGCCGGGTCCGTTCCCGGTGCTGCTGATGCGTCAGCCTTACGGAAAGGCTATTGCATCAACAGTATCTCATGCTCATCCGACGTGGTATGCAAACCGTGGCTATCTGGTTATTATTCAAGACGTTCGCGGCTGCGGGTCGTCGGAAGGCGAATTTGTTCCGTTCGTGCATGAGGCTTCAGACGGCTACGATGCGGTGGAATGGGCTGCCGCGCTTCCGTATTCGAGCGGCCGGGTCGGGATGTACGGGTTTTCGTACCAAGGCTCGACCCAGTGGGCTGCTGCTGCTGAAAAGCCTCCGCATCTGGCTGCTATTGCGCCCGCGATGTGTGCGGCTGATATGTATCACGGCATGTTTTATCCGCACGGCCGCTTCATGCTGGAGGAGCATTTGCCATGGGCGTTTCAACTGGCTCGTGAAGCGGCGAGGAAAGCAGGAGATACGGCGGCGGAGCATTTCTGCACGCTGGTCCGCAAAAAAACGCCGGATGACCTGCTCTTGCAGACGCCAATAAACGGCGAGCATCCGATATTAAAGGCATATTTTCCTACATATGAGGATTGGACGCAGCGGCCTGCCGGTGACGCGTACTGGGAGCACTTGAACTGGCTTCCCCGACTGACAAGCAATCCGGTTCCTGCCCTTATTATCGGCGGATGGTATGATGTGTTCCTGATGGGGACGCTGCAAAGCTACGATGCACTTATCCGGGAGCTTCGTCCGGAGGACAGTTTACACTACCGCCTTATTGTGGGCCCTTGGAATCACATTCCGTGGGGACGGCGCGCAGGCGGGGTGGACCATGGCGCGGAAGCGCATGGCAACATTCATCTGGAGCAGGTTCGCTGGTTCGACTATTGGCTGAAGCAAGACCCCGAGGTCAATCTTCGGGCTGAGCCGCAGGTCCGCTATTATGAGCTGCAAAGCCGATGCTGGCGTGCGCTAGGGGAGCGGACATCGCCGTTTCGGTCCGGGGAACCGGCTCTGCGCTTGCATCTGGGAGGGACCGCACAGCCCAGCAACGGGGCTTTTGGCGGCGGATGGCTAACCAGCGGGGAAGAAGAAGCCGGCGCGGGCGCAGCGGATGTATTCGTCTACGACGCGAGGCTGCCGATGCCGCTGGAATCCTTTACCCCGCTGGATCGGAGCGGGATTGAAGATCGGCATGAGCTGCTGCTCTACACCAGCAAGCCGCTGACTTGCTCCTATAGGGTGTATGGAGCCCCGAAGCTGACCGTGGCGTATCAGACGCTTGGCGGGCCTACGGATTTGGTGGCGATTCTTACCATTGTCGAGCCGGACGGCAGCTCCCGGTTTTTATCGGTGGGGCGCACGGAAATCGACTCGGAGCAGGGAACGGATACGAACGAGTGGAAAACGGCGAACCTCGAGCTGCGGCCGCTGGCGGTCGAATTTTACGCAGGGTCATCAATACGACTGGAGCTTACCGGCAGCGCCTTTCCCATGCTGGCACGTCATCCGAACGGCATGTCAGGCCAGGTGCATCAGGCCGGTGTGAATGAGCTGCGAATTGCTACCGTAGCAATCGGCAGGGGAGAGGGCTACCAGTCGTATCTGGAGCTTCCTATCATGGAAAAGTGAGGCGATGGTTGTGAAACCGATAGGGAATGGGAGAAACGGGTGGACAGTATCGCAGACGAGCGCGGATTTGCGCAGGCCGTTTGCGGAAGCTAGACCTGTAACGATAGATGCCGCACCGCAGCGGGTAACAATGGATCTGCAGCGGACCGCAATTCTAGTTATCGATATGCAGAATGATTTTTGCTCGGAGGGGGGCTGGCTGGATCATATCGGCGCGGATTACAAAACGCTGCAATCGCCGGTAGAGCCGCTCAACAAGCTGCTGCCGGTACTGCGTTCGGCCAAGGTTCCGGTCGTATGGGTGAATTGGGGCAATCGGCCGGATCGCAGTAACCTAAGCCCGTCGGTCCTTCACGTATACAATATGGACGGCGAAAGCACGGGGATTGGCAAGCCTTTGCCGGGCAGCGGCTCCAAGGTGCTGGAGAAGGATAGCTGGAGTGCCGCTATCATTGACGATTTGAAGCCGGAGCCGCAGGATATTCGGGTGGATAAATACCGGATGAGCGGATTTTGGGATACACCTCTGGATAGCATTCTACGAAACCTGCGGGTAGATACACTGCTGTTCACCGGCGTAAATCTTGATCAATGTGTGATGGCGACGCTGCAGGATGCTGTCAACCTCGGTTATGATGCAATTTTGCTTCAGGACTGCAGTGTAACGAATTCACCGTCCTTCTGTACGGAGGCCACGCTGTACAATGTGAAGCAATGCTATGGGTTTGTGGCCCATTCCGGACAATTAATTCAGAATATTCAAACTTCATTATAGGAGGAAATCAAGATGCATCAGCCAACGGTACTTGCCGGACATTTCGAACAATGCCCTGTTTACAAAATATCAAGCAAAGACTCGAATAAATTCGTTCTGCTGTGCGACCGGGAACAGGCTCCGTTCGTGTCGGTTGTGGAGATTTTCGATGAAGGCGGTCAAACGCCGCCGAATGAACACGCCGAAGCTTATGAATACTTTTACGTGCTGGCCGGTGAAGGAATTGCGAGGGTAAACGACGCGGAAATCGATATCCGTCCCGGCTCCTACTTCATCGTTTCTCCCGGCAATACGCACGAGGTCCGCAACACCGGGAAAGGCCGGCTTTATGTACTGACAACGATGGTGCCGGATGAGAGGTTTTCCGATTTGATAAAGAACGGGCCTGCAGCCGAGCTTGATGAGGAGGACTTGAGGGTTCTGCGCGGATTGGAGGGGTAACGATGCCGGATAAATACCATGCTTTTGTGGACCCGGATCTGCGGGTAGAACCGACAGGGGAAGGAGTGCTGAGCGGCAAAACCTATGCCATCAAAGACGTGTTTCATATTCAGGGTTATGCCAATGCGGCGGGAAATCCCGACTGGCTCCGCACACATGGGCCGGCTGGCAGCAATGCAGAGGTTATAAATCGTCTTGCCCGGGCGGGGGCGGTGCTTACAGGCACAACGCATACTGACGAGCTGATGTATAGTCTGAACGGAGAAAATATCCACTACGGCACGCCTGTAAATCCGGCTGCGCCGGACCGTATTCCAGGCGGCTCCTCCAGCGGATCGGCCGTCGCCGTCGCCTCCGGCGCCGTTGATTTCGCCATCGGTACGGATACAGGCGGCTCCGTCCGCGTCCCCTCGGCGTACTGCGGCATCTACGGCTTCCGTCCGACACACGGCGTTGTTTCAGCCGACGGCCTGATCCCGCTGGCTCCAAGCTTCGACACGGTCGGCTGGATGGCCCGTACCCGCAGAACCATGCTCGATGTAGGGAATGTGCTGTGGGATGAAACGAAGCTGAACCCGCTTGAAGGAGTAGCTTCGTTCCGAAAGCTGTTTCTGGCAGAGGATTTGTGGTCCTTGGCCGATGAAGAGGCGCAGCAGGCGCTGCTCCCGCTGTTTGAAGCGTTCACCGCTCACGGCGCCGCTATTCGCCGGGTGGAGCCGTTTCTGGAGCAGCTGCCGCAATGGGCGCTCACCTTCCGGACCTTGCAGGGCCGCGAAATATGGCAGGCCCATGGGAAATGGATTTTGACCGAAAAGCCTGCTTTTGCCCCGGATATCGAGCATCGCTTTGCTTGGGCGGGCACGATTGAGGATATGGTTTGCGAGCCGATGGCCCGCAAGCGGGAGCAATTTCGCGAGCACATGAACCAGTGGCTTGGCAGTGACGGCGTACTTGTCATTCCGACAGCGCCGGGCATTGCTCCGCTGCGAGGACAGACCGGTGAAGCCTTGGAGCACCGGCGCAGCCGGACGATGCAGCTCACCTGCATTGCAGGCCTGGCTGGCTTGCCGCAGGCTACACTGCCGCTGGCAAAAGTGAACGGCTGTCCGGTCGGACTGTCCGTCATCGCCGCTCAAGGGCAGGACCGCAAGTTGCTGTCCTGGCTGGCGCAGCTGCCGCTGGCCGACTGAGCTGATAAGTAAAGGCGAGCTGCTATGAGGCGGTGTTGATCTATGGCTTGTAAGCAGGCGACGTTCGTGATAACCGGGCCGCTATTGAATTGACGAGCAGGGAAGAGGAGAGATAGTCCATGAGAATGGCTACCGTTTTATTGGAAAATAAAGAGGAAGCGGCCATTGTTACCGCCCAAGGGCTGGTCACGGTGGATACGATAAACCGCACGACGGGTTCTCTTTGGAGTACGGAGCTTCATGAGTTGCTCATGAACGGTGAATTCGAAGCGCTCCGCCGCTGGACAGCGGGCGAAGGGAAGCAGAAGCTGGACAATATGGAGGCTGTTCCGCATTCCGAGGCTGTCTATGCGCCGCTGTACCGGCATCCCCGCAAAATATGGGGCATCGGGATGAACTACGTGAAGGCTGCCGCCGAGCTGCCGCAGGGAGAGCCGGACAGCGACCCGGTCGGATTCATGAAGCCGGATACGGCGCTGATTGGCCCGGGGGATACGATTCGTCTGCCCCGGCAATCGGTGAAGCCGACGGCGGAAGGGGAGCTGGCGATTGTTATCGGCAAGCGCTGCTCGGGAATTACGGAAGCGCAGGCTCCGCAGTTCGTAGCCGGTCTGACCGCATCGCTGGACATGACGGCGGCGGACATTCATGAGCAGAACCCGCGTTATTTGACCCGGGCCAAAAGCTTTGATACGTTTTTCAGCTTCGGGCCGCAGCTGGTCACGCTGGATGAGGTTCCGGATGTGCTCGGCCTTGGAGTGGAAACATGGCAAAACGGCAGCATGCTGCACCGCAATACTGTGTTTCATATGAAATACCGCCCTTGGTTTACGGTAGCTTATTTGTCGCAGGGAATGACTCTGCTGCCGGGAGATGTGATCATGACCGGCACCCCTGGAGCGGCTGTCCTTCGTGACGGGGATATCGTAGAGTGCCGGATCGACGGATTTGCGCCGTTGCTTAACCCGGTACAAGCATAACAGGAGAGCGTCAATTCATAACAACAGATTCATAACAACAGATTCATAACAACAGAGACGGGGAGTGGAGAAGATGTTTAACCGTTACACTGGAAAAGCCTGGGATAAGCGGTTTCTACCGCGATTAAATAAGGTTCAGGTTGCAGAGCTTCCGAAGGATCGGGCGGTTGTCGTACTGCCTATCGGCGCGACCGAGCAGCATGGGCCGCATCTCCCGGCGTTCACCGATACGCTGATTGGCGAAGGCTTTTTGACATACGCGTTTGAAGAGCTTCCGGAGGAGGAGCACATCTGGCTGCTGCCAGCGCTTCCGTTCGGCAAAAGCTCGGAGCATCTGGGACATTCGGGCACCGTTACCTTCTCGGCTTCAACCATGATGAGCATGCTGATGGACATTGCCAAAAGCCTGAAGGCCAGCGGATTTCAAAAGCTGGTGCTTTTCTCGACACACGGCGGCAACGTGGACGTGCTGAACATGATGGCCCGGGACATCCGCATCGAAACCGGACTCGCCGTATTCCGTCTGGATCCCGGCTTTATGGCTTCTGAAGGCATCATTAGCGCCGAGGAGCAGGCAGTCGGCATTCACGGCGGCGAAGCGGAAACCTCCCAGGTGCTGTGGCTGAAGCCAAATTGGGTGGATATGGAGGCAGCTCCTTCAGAGATTCCGAATTATCCGCAAGGGGAGTTCCTTCAATTTAAAAAGAAAGCCTTCGCCTGGGTAGTGGATGACCTCTCCCATAGCGGCATCTCGGGGAACGCCAAGCAGGCGACAATCGAAACAGGCCGGAAAATTTTTGAAAATGGCGGCAAGCTGATTGCCCGGGGACTGCTGGAAATCGCCAGGTTCGACATGGCCAGCGTGAAGGTGCCGTCCCTGGAAGTGAAATGATAATCGCGCGTCTCTAAGCTTCACCGGACCTTAGCTCTGGTAAACAGGTCAACACATCAACACATATAGACACATGGGGAGAGAGTGCCAATGGCGATTGCATGGGAGAAGGAAATGGCGGATCTGCTCGGCGCAGACCGTGTTGTCAGTGATGAGGCTACTGTGGAGAAGCTGTCCAAGGATTACTATTGGTATTCGCCTGTCCTGGACAGCAAGCTGAAAGGCAAGGTCGCTGACGGCGTGGTCGTCGTCAAATCCGAGCAGGACGTCGAGGCGGTGCTCGCCTACGCTTACCGAAACAGCATTCCGGTAACGGTTCGGGGTGCGGGGACGGGCAACTACGGCCAAGCGGTTCCTCTGGAAGGCGGCATTTTGCTGGATTTGAGCAAGCTTGATTCGATATTGGAAATCGGCGACGGCTATACCCGGGTACAGTGCGGCGTGAAGATGGGCGTCATGGAGAAAAAAGCCCGTGAGACGGGACAGGAGCTTCGTATTTTTCCGAGCACCTTCATGGTGGCGACCATCGGCGGCTTCGTCAGCGGCGGATCAGGGGGACTGGGCTCTATTACCTGGGGGAATCTGTGGGACGGCAATGTGCTGGAAGCTGTCATTTATACGATGGAAGAGCGCCCGCGCCGCCTGGTAATTAAGGGTGAAGATTTGTTCGATTACATTCACAGCTATGGAACGACAGGGATTATGACGGAGCTGACCATTCCGCTGGCCCCGCGCCACGAGTGGCTGCAAACCGTTTTCCACTTTGATTCGTACGAGGCGGCGGCACGGTTTAGTGAAGCGGTCGCGCTGGATGAATCGATTCGGAAGCGTCTGGTCAGCTCGATGGAATGGCCGATACCCGAGTATTTCACTCCGCTGTCCAAGCATCTGGAACGGGAGGCCGCTGCGGTTCTCCTGGAAACCGAGGACGGCACGCTGGAGGCTCTGGAGGCCTATGCCGGGCAGTTTGGAGGCCGCAGGGGCCACACAGTTCCGGCCGAGAAATACAAGAAGACGGTCAGCCTGTCCGATTTCACCTGGAACCATACAACGCTGTGGGCGCTTAAAACTGACCCGACCATAACGTACCTGCAGGCTTCCTTCAAATTACACAGCTATTTGGAGCAGTTCCATCTCCTGAAGGAAACATTCGGGGATGAGGTTCTGATTCATAATGAGTGGATGAGAGCGGGCGGACGGCTGATTCCGGTTATGATTCCGCTGGTCCGGTATACGACCCAGGCGCGGCTGTACGACATTATCGATTTCTTCGAAGCCAACGATATGAGGGTGTCCAATCCGCATACGTGGGTCGTCAATGAGGCCCGGTTCGGCGAGTTTGACCGCATGGAACGGACGAAGCTTATTAATGACCCGCGCCGGCTGCTGAATCCGGGCAAAATCAACTTGTAGCCAGTCAACCAGTCAGAGGCCTTTAAAGGGGGTGAGCAAGCATGAAACGTACTAACAGCCTGCATCTGGTCAATGTGAGGCTCCCGTTAAAGGATGAGACCAAGCTGTATGAATTAAAGGCAGAGGAGGGGGTATGGCTCTCGATTGCTGAGCAGACGGGGACTATGGAGTTTCATCCTGCGGGACTTGTTCCGCTGAGCTCCGTTGCTCCGGGCGGATCGCCCTCGCAAATGATTGATGCGCAGGGAAGGATACTGCTGCCGGGCTTTGTCGATATGCACATGCATCTGGACAAAGCGACTTCGCTTCGCACGGTCGGGAATGTAACGGGAACGCTGGGTGAAGCCATTCAAAATTACAGCGCTCATGTGGCCGGGTTCAGCAAGGACGAAATTAAGCGCCGTATCATTAGCACCGCGCTTCAGGCGTTATCTCACGGAACGACTCATATCCGGACGCATCTGGATTTCCATCTCCGTCTGGGCAAGGATATTGCATTCCGTACGATGGAGGCCGCTCTGGAAGCAAGGGAATTATTGCAGGACTACGTGGAGCTGCAGCTGTTTCCGATGTGCCCTTACGATGAATTGTCCGGCGAAAGCCTGGATGCCGCCGAGGAGCTGCTCCGGCTTGGCATGGATGGGCTGGGAGGGGCGCCGCATCTGGGACCTGAACCGGAGCCTGCGATTAAGAAGCTGTTTGCCCTTGCGGTAAAGCATGGCAAATTCGTGGACCTTCATGCCGATGAGAGTGACGATCCGGCGCGGCGCACGGTGGTCACGATTGCCCAAGAAACCCTGCGCCATGAGTATCAAGGGCGGGTCGTGGCTGGACATTTGTGCTCCTTGTCGGCCATGCCGCCGGAGGAGGCGGCCGGAATTATTGCTTTGATGGCCGAAGCCAGAATAGGGGCGGTCACCCTGCCCGCAGCAAATATGTATTTGCAAGGACGGGAGGATACAGGGCCTTTCCGCCGGGGGGTAACCCGGGTGAAGGAGCTGCTCGGCGCATCCGTTCCGCTGGCAACGGCATCCGATAATGTCCAGGACCCGTTTCATCCCTTTGGGCGGGCCGATATGCTGCAAATCGGACTTCTTACCGCCTACGCGGCACAGCTGGGGAGTCCGGCCGAGCTGCGCCAGCTGCTCCGGATGATGACAGAGACGCCTGCGGCCAATATGGGCCTTATCGGCTATGGCGTAGCGGAGGGCCGTCCAGCGACATTTGTCATTACCGACGCAAGCAGCATACACGAGCTGTTCGTCGGGCAATCGCCGTCCAGATGGGTTGGGGTGAAGGGACGGTTTGTCCACGCAACGGCAAGCCGGACATGGAGCGCCGGCGGCATAGATCATATTCGGAATACATTTGACATCATTAAAAAATTAAAGAGAGATTGTGGAGGAGACATACGATGATGAAAAAACAAAATGGATTCCGTTTTTCGGGTAAATTGGTGTTAGCTGCGGTATTAATGGGGACTGCTGTTCTCTCGGGATGTGCTTCCGGCAAGCAAGCCGAACCGGCTGCCAACGGGACCGGGACGACGGAGAAGAAGCTGACCGCGGTCAAGCAAGTGACGAACTGGTATGCTCAGCCGGAGCACGGCGGCAACTATGCGGCGGACCTGAAGGGCTTTTATAAAGAAGCGGGCCTCGATATGACGATTCAATCCGGCGGTCCGGGCGTGTCGGCAACGCAAATCGTAGCTTCGGGCATGGCTCAATTCGGAATGGGGCAAATGGATGAGCTGCTGCTTGCGCGCCAGAACGGGATTCCGCTCGTTGCCGTTTTGGGAACCTTCCAAAAAAGCCCGCAATCGCTCTTGTTCCACAAAGGCGAGAACATTAAAAACGCTGGCGATCTCAACGGACGCAAAGTGTATGTAGCCAGCGGCGCCTCCTACTGGGAATACTACAAGCACAAATATGACCTGAGCAAAACGACAGAGCTGAAGTACACCGGAGACCTGTCCAGCTTCATCAACGACAAATCCGCCGTTGTTCAAAGCTACATTACCTCCGAACCGTACGTGCTGAAGCAAAAGGGGATAGAAACCGAATATTTGCTGAACGCGGATCAAGGCTACACCTTGTATGGCAACGTGATGTTCACCACCGAAGCGTATATTAAGGATCACCCGCAAGAGGTGAAGGCGTTCGTTGAAGCAACTGTCAAAGGCTGGGATTACTTCAAGGATCATTCATCCGAAATCAACACCTACATCAAAGAGAAAAATCCGGATAACCCGATGGATGTAATGGAGTACGGCGCCAAAGCGCTGCAGCCGCTTGTTTATGAGGGCGATGCCGCAACACACGGTGTCGGTTACATGAGCAAAGAGCGCTGGGAGCAACTGAATAAACAGCTTGTGGAGATCGGCCTGCTGAAAGCGCCGCAGGATGTATCGAAAGTATTTACAACGGAGTTCTTGCCGAAAAAATAAGTAAATGATTTGATAGATAACGGCTCGTCAGCAGCCGTTATCTTTTTTATTTTTTCGAACCTTTTCCCGTTCTATGGCGAGCAGATCTCGGATGTGTTATAGCTCAGGGGAACAGGGGGCTTATAGGAATCTGTGGAATGCAAAGAGACACGGCTTTCCTGGAAAGCAATGAAAATCCATTAAGACCGGATTGTTTCAGTTATGGCGAAACCAATTGTTGTGCAGCCCCTATGTTCTTAAACAGGATTCCGTTATAATAATGGGATGACATTGATGAAGCAGAGGAGTGCGCTTAATGAAGGCTTATCTGGATTTATTGCAGGATATTATGGACCATGGGGTGGAAAAAGAGGACCGTACGGGCACCGGCACCATCTCGGTGTTCGGCCGGCAGCTCCGTTTTGATTTGTCCCAGGGCTTTCCGCTGGTGACAACGAAGAAAGTGCATCTGAAATCAATTATTTATGAGCTGCTCTGGTTTTTACGCGGCGATACGAATGTCAAATATTTGCAGGATCATGGGGTAAGCATCTGGGATGAATGGGCTGACAGCGAAGGCAATCTCGGACCGGTATACGGTCATCAATGGCGTTCCTGGAGCGGATCGGATGGAGAGACGATTGACCAAATCAAAATTCTTCTGGATCAGCTGCGTACAAACCCGGATTCGCGCCGTCTCATTGTCAGTGCCTGGAACGTGGCGGATTTGCCGGAAATGGCGCTGGCGCCGTGCCACTGCTTGTTCCAGTTTTACGTGTCGAACGGGAAATTGTCCTGCCAGCTGTATCAACGCAGCGCGGACGTATTCCTCGGCGTTCCGTTTAACATCGCTTCCTACGCGCTCCTGACGATGATGATTGCACAGGCGGCGGGGCTGCAGCCGGGGGATTTCGTCCATACGTTCGGCGATGTGCACATTTATTCGAATCATATCGAGCAGGTCAAGCTGCAGCTCAGCCGTGAGCCTAAGGCGCTGCCAGTTATGAAGCTGAACCCTGACGTGAAGGATTTGTTCGCTTTTGAATACGAGGACTTTACGCTGGAAGGCTATGATCCGCATCCCCGCATCAAGGCGGAGGTGGCGGTATGAGCTTGTCCCTCATCTGGGCAATGGGAAGCAACCGGGTTATTGGCATCAATAATGCGATGCCTTGGCGGCTCCCCTCCGACATGCAGCACTTTATCCGCACAACCCGGGGCCACACCGTGCTGATGGGCCGGAAAACCTTCGAATCGATTGGCAGCAAGCCGCTGCCCAAACGCCATAATGTGGTGCTGACAAGGGATGAATCGTTTCAAGCCCCGGAGGGCGTCACCGTCCTTCATTCGCTGGATGAAGGACTGGCACTGGCTGCAAACGAAGATGTGATCTGTATGGGCGGCGCGGACATTTATACGAAGCTGCTGCCTCAGGCGGACCGTTTGTACATGACGGTGATACATCACGATTTCGAGGGGGATGCTTTTTTCCCGGAGATTGATATGGCCGAGTGGCGGCTGGTGTCTGAAGCGGAAGGTGTTGTGGATGAGGAGAACGTCTATCCGCATACGTTTTATGTGTATGACCGCATAAGGGATTAACGGATAAAAAACCGAGGCCATAAACGAAGCAGCCTGATACCGAAGGACAAGCCTTCGCGTGTTCGGGCTGCTTTTTTTAGGCAGGGGCATAGCTTTTTGTGATTCTAAGCGGTCTATCGCTATGCCATGAATACAAGCTTTTGATGTGTGTAATGTCTCAATCGGCAGCTAACCAGTGGAAGCAATGGAACAACCGTATGGGCTGCTTAGCCGCGGGAGTACGCGTGGCTATCGCTTAGTCCGCGAAGCGGCCCAGAACAATGACGGCATTGTGGCCGCCAAAACCGAAGGAATTGGACATGCCGATGTTCAGCCTGGCTTCACGGGCCTTATTCGGGACATAATCCAAATCGCAATCGGGATCGGGCTGCTCCAGATTGATGGTGGGCGGTATGATGCCCGTGCGGAGGCTTTGGATAAGCGCAATCGCTTCTGCTCCGCCGGCTGCCCCAAGCATATGGCCCGTCATCGATTTGTTGGCTGTCACCGGAATCCGGTAAGCCTGGTCGCCGAAGGTAGTTTTGATCGCTTGCGTTTCCGATTTGTCGCCGACCTCTGTGCTTGTAGCATGCGCGCTAATGACATCGATTTGGTCCGGCCGGAGCTTGGCGTCCCGCAATGCCGCTCTCATCGCTTGAGCGGCCCCAATCCCTTCGGGGTGGGTGGCTACCATGTGGTAAGCGTCGGAGCTGGCTCCGTAGCCGAGCACCTCGGCATAGATGCGGCTGTTTCTGCGCCGGGCATGAGGCAAAGACTCCAGCACGACGATGCCTGCGCCTTCGGCCATGACGAAGCCGTCGCGTCCCGCATCGAACGGTCTGCTTGCCAGATGCGGCGCGTCATTGCGGGTGGACACGGCGGTGGCGCTGCTGAAGCTGGCCAGCGCAATGTCGGTCACTGCCGCTTCGGTCCCGCCGGCAATCACCACATCCGCCGCGCCGGACCGGATAAGCCGCATCGCTTCACCGATGGCGGTATTACCGATCGAACAGGCGGTTGCCGGGGCCAGCGTCGGGCCCGTCAGGCCGAACCTGATGCTAATCATCGCAGCCGCCATGTTGGCAATCATCATCGGCACCAGCGTCGGGCTAACGCGTTCAGGCCCCCGCTGAAGCATTGTGTGGTGCTGATCGAGCAGGGTCTGGATACCGCCAATGCCGGAGCCGACATAAACGCCAATCCGTTCCCGGTCCGCTTCATCCAGAGAAAGCCCGGCATCCTCCAGCGCTTGCTGCGCGGCCGCCAGAGCGAACTGGCAAAACCGGTCCATCCGACGCGCTTCCTTGCGGCCAAACAGCGCTTCCGCGTCGAAATTTTGCACCATTCCGGCAATTTGGGATTTGTGCCGGGCAGTATCAAAAGATTGTATGGCTGAAATCCCTGATTTGCCCGCTGCGAGATGATCCCAGAACGTTCCTGCGTCATTTCCCAGCGGTGAAATGATGCCCAAGCCTGTTACAACAACACGTTCCATTCTATAAGCCTCCCTTGTCATGCATAAGCTAAGGACTATATTCCCACGTAATTTATCCTATTACAAGTTATTGTTTATCCTAGTATAATAGATACCAGCATACTGTTGATGAAGAAATAGCGAGGTGTCCATTTCGTATGAACCAGCAAGCCCGGCTCCACGCGTTGTCTGAATTTCTCAAATCGAAGCGGGCCCAGCTTCAGCCTCGCGAGGTCGGTCTGCCAACCGGCACTAGGCGAAGAACCCCCGGCCTGCGGCGGGAGGAAATCGCTCAATTGGCGGGCGTCAGCTCAACCTGGTACACCTGGCTGGAGCAGGGACGGGATATTAAGGTGTCCAAATCGGTGCTGGACTGTGTGGCAGCTGCCCTTCGGCTGACCGTAGATGAACGCAAATATTTGTATGCCCTTGCGCTGGAGGCAGGGCCCGCTGACCGGCTAATTCCGGGGGAGCAGCAGGAAATCAGCCCGTCTCTCAAGCGTATTCTGAAGGAGCTGCGCTATTGTCCGACAATTATTTCAGACCGGCGCTGCAGCATTGTCGGCTGGAATGAGGCGGCCGCCCATGTGTTTCTCGATTTTCAGGAGGTTCCTCCCGATCAGCGCAACATGATTCGGCTGCTGTTTACCCGGAAGGAGCTGCGCAGGCTTGCCGTGAACTGGGAGCATTTTGTGAAAGGATTTCTGGCCATTTTCCGGGCTTATTACGGCCAATATGTGGAGGACGGCTGGTATGAGGAATTTTTGGAGGAAATGAAGCGGACCGATCCCCAGTTCGGCCCGTTATGGGAGCAGAGCCAGGTTAGCTCCGCTCCGGAGGTGCTGCTGGAGTTCCGGCACGCCAAGGCCAGAAAAATGCTGTTTCATTTGACATCTCTTCACGTCTCGGGCAGCAGCGATTTGCGCTGCAGCATCTATACTCCAGCAGAGGATAATACTACGGAATTTAAGCTGCGGCAGCTGATGGAGCTGAGCGGCAAAACGAACGAAGCATGAGTGATGAACCAGCGGCTGTCTGGCTTCCGTTTCCGGCAGGTGGTATGATGAAATAAATGGCAGTTCACGACCTTACGACAGGAGGGGTAGGATTGAAAGTTGCGATTTTCGGCGGCTCCGGTTTTATCGGAAAGCGCTTGACTGAGTTTCTTGCCGGACAAGGCTGGGAGGTTTGGGTGGTTTCCCGTTCTTCCCGCAAATCTAACCACCCGCACATTCAGTGGGCGACGTGGCAGGAGGTTCAATCGTTCCCGGCTCTCTTCGAAGGCTTTGACGCATTTGTCAACCTGGCGGGCGAATCGATTAACCAGCGCTGGACCCGTGCGGCGAAGGATCGCGTGCTTGAATCGCGGCTGTGGGCGACCGGCCAGATCGCCAAGCTGACAGACAAGCTGGATCGCAGGCCGGAGGTGGTCATTAACGGCTCCGGTGTATCGCTATACGGGTTGTCGGAAACGGCGGTGTTTGATGAGAGCAGCCCGTTTGTAAACGATCATTTTTTGGCTGAGGTCGTTTGGAAGTGGGAGCAGGCGGCCGATCGCATTGAGGGAGTCCGGCTCATCAAGCTGCGGACCGGCATTGTTCTGGACCGGACTGCGGAAGCGTATCAGAAGATGAGCCTGCCCTACAAACTCGGCATCGGCGGCCGGGTGGGGAGCGGCAGACAGTGGCTGCCCTGGATTCATCTGGAGGACATGGTCCGGCTCATTCAATTTTGTATCGAACGCGAGGATATGAAGGGGCCTGTAAATGCCGCAGCGCCGAACCCGGTCACAAACGCGCAATTCGGGGAGCAGCTCGCACGGGCCATCAAGCGCCCGAATTGGTTTCCCGTACCGTCGCTCGTGATGAAGCTTGTGTTCGGCGAGCTGTCGATTCTGCTTCTGGAAGGGCAGCGCGTCATGCCGCGTAATCTGCTGGATCACGGCTTCGTATTCCGCTATCCCGACATCGAAGAGGCGATACGGGAGCTGACACGGCGTGAGCGGCCTTGAGGCTTGACGGCGAAATCAACAGCAGCAAGACCATCGTTACGCAAAATACGAAAAAGCCCCCGCAGCAGGGCTTTTTTATTTTGTCCAGGACGTATATAATGGGGGAACAATCGTTCTATACGGAGAGGTGAAAGTGTGAAATTAAAAAAAACCCTTTCTGAGTTAATCCAGCAGTTAAAGCATAACGAAAATATTGTGAATTGGCAGGAGGTTGAGCCGCAAGAGGCCAAAACCCGCCCAATGCCTGAAAGCGTAGATCCGCGCATCCAAGCCGCTCTTGCTAAACGCGGGATAGAGGAACTATATACGCACCAGCACACGGCGTATGAAACGATTCGCAAAGGCGAAAACGTCGTCGCTGTTACGCCGACCGCCTCGGGGAAGACGCTATGCTACAATCTGCCGGTCCTGCAGGCCATAGCTGAAGACGAAGGCAGCCGGGCGCTTTACCTATTTCCGACGAAGGCCCTGGCACAGGATCAAAAAAGCGAGTTAAACGAAATCATAGCCGAAATGGGGATCGATATAAAAAGCTTCACCTATGACGGTGACACGGCTCCTGCAATAAGGCAGATTGTACGGACTGCGGGACATATCGTCATTACGAACCCGGATATGCTGCACGCTGCGATTCTGCCCCATCATACGAAATGGGTCAGCTTATTCAGCAATCTCAACTATATTATCATCGATGAGCTGCACACATACCGGGGCGTATTCGGCAGCCATGTGGCCAATGTGATCCGCAGGCTGCTGCGTATTTGCCAATTTTATGGCAGCAACCCGCTTTTTATATGCACCTCTGCGACGATTGCGAATCCGAAGGCGCTGGCAGAACAGCTAACTGGCCGGCCTATGCGTCTGATTGACGATAACGGCGCGCCTAGAGGAAGGAAGCATTTCGTGTTTTACAATCCTCCGATTGTCAACAAGCCGCTAAATTTGCGGAAAAGCGCCACGGTGGAGGTCAATCACTTCGCCAAGGAATTCCTTTCGAATAAGGTGCAGACGATCGTTTTTGCGCGCAGCCGGGTCAGGGTAGAAATCATTTTAAGCCATCTTCAGGAGCTGGTCAAAAACGAAATCGGGGCCAAATCTATCCGCGGATACCGTGGCGGGTATCTTCCCAAACAGCGAAGGGAAATCGAAACCGGGCTGCGGAACGGGGACATCTTGGGAGTGGTAAGCACCAATGCGCTGGAGCTAGGCGTGGACATCGGACAACTGCAGGTCTGCATCATGACAGGGTACCCCGGCAGCGTCGCCAGCACCTGGCAGCAGGCGGGCCGGGCGGGCAGAAGGCACGGTGAAGCCTTGGTCGTCATGGTCGCCAGCAACACGCCCATCGATCAGTACATTGTCCAGAATCCCGAATACTTCTTCGATCGCTCCCCGGAATCGGCGAGGATTAACCCGGAAAACCTGCTTATTCTTGTAGATCATATCCGCTGCGCTTCTTATGAACTGCCTTTCAAGCAGGGGGAAGAATTCGGTCCAGGTGAGATCGAGGAGGTCCTGGAATACCTTGTGGAAGAAAGGATATTGCATCGCGCGGCAGGCACCTACTACTGGGCGAACCAGGCTTTTCCAGCCAGCGAGGTAAGTCTGCGGTCCGCTGCCCAGGAAAATGTCGTTATCATAGACCAGTCGGACGTAGCGAACGTGAGGATTATCGGGGAAATGGACAGGTTTAGTGCCATGACCCTTTTACACGACGAGGCGATATACTTACATGAAGGCGTACAATATCAGGTGGAGAAGCTCGACTGGGACCATAAGAAGGCCTATGTGCGGGAAGTCGATGTAGAGTATTACACAGATGCGAATCTGGCCGTGAAGCTGGTTGTGCTGGAAATCGACAGAACGGAAAGCAGGCGCGCAGCGTCAATCCACTACGGTGATGTTCGGGTGAATGCCATGCCTACCATTTTCAAAAAAATCAAATTGACCAGCTTTGAAAACATCGGCTACGGGCAGATTAACCTTCCCGAAGAAGAACTGCATACGAGCGGGACCTGGATCGAGCTAACAGAAGTGGAGGCCGCTATAGAGGCGAAAACACTGGAGCAGCTGCTTTTAGGCATATCTAATGTCCTAAGGCACATTGTACCCATTCATGTGATGTGTGACCGGAGCGACGTTCATGTCGTATCTCAAATAAGGGCGGAGCATACGCAGCTGCCGACGATATTCATATACGATCATTACCCGGGCGGTATCGGTTTAGCGGAGGACGTTTACAAGCGTTTCGATGAAATAAAAGCCGCTGCGACAAATTTGATTCGAAGGTGTCCCTGCGAAGACGGCTGTCCTTCGTGCATCGGTACGGAAATCGGGGGGCTGAACGCCAAGCAAAAGGCGGTAGAATTGCTGGGAGCGATCTAGTGTAAGCGAGGGATTCAATGACTGACTGGCAGCCGATACGGCTTCCGATAACGACTGGAAATACTGTTTGGATTGGCGGGCATGGCGTGAATTTGCCGGGGGTGACATCCGGTGACCCTTCAATTGCAGCGGCAAGCTCTGCGGTGCCGGACGTGCCGGAAAATACGATGATAGCCGGTACGGCCAAGTATTAAAGCGTATTACAGAAGTATAGGGGGAGCACATGGAATCATACCCCCATTCATTCAAATTCGGCTTCGTATGGATAAAATACCGGCCCAAGGCCGAGCTGCTTGACGGAAGCGGAGCGGTGCAGGATCGCCCGCAGGCATATTGGGCGGCTGGAAGCAGGGGAAGCCATAAGCGGGGTGGAGAGTAAATGAGCAGTATACGTTCACGGCTTGCAAGTTTAAAGTCTTCTTCCGCTGCACCGAAGCGGGAGGCGGCCCCTCCACCGGAGGAAGGCCCATGGTCGGCGCTCGGCTGCCGTCTGCAGGAGACCGAGGAAGGCGCTTTTATTTACCGCGCCCGGCGTTTCTCATCGGAGCACAGCCACGGAAATTATGAGCTGGGGAAGCTGACGGAGTCCGCTCACCTGCTGGCCGGCTGCTTCCGGCTGCCGGAAGGCGAAACGGTTGCGGCGGAGCGCCTGCTGTTCTTCGACACAGAAACGACGGGGCTTGGGATTGGAGCTGGAAATATTCCGTTTATGGTCGGGCTGGGCTTCTATGAAGCCGGGCAGTTTCAAGTGGAGCAGCTGCTGATCCGCAATCCGGCGGAAGAGCGGGCGATGCTGGCTTATCTGGAGCGCAAATTGGCTCGATACCATTATATGGTTTCCTTTAATGGGCGGACATTCGACTGGCCGCTGCTGCAAAACCGGTTTGTTCTGAACCGAATGAAGCAGGCTGCCGCCCACTGCCTTCAGCTGGATCTGTTGTATCCGTCCCGGGCGATTTGGCGCACCAGTCTGGAGTCGTGCCGCCTGGGAAACATTGAGCTGGCCCGGCTCGGTATCCGGCGCATAGGGGATTTGCCGGGGAGTATGGCTCCGGCGCAGTATTTCAAAATGCTGGCGGACGGCAACCCGGAGCATATGCGGGATGTCCTTGAGCATAACGAGAATGATATTTTGACGCTGGCGGTGCTGGCGCATCATTTTGCGCTCATTGCGGGAGGACAAGCGTCCTGGGAAGAGATGGAGCTGGAGGAGCTCTACCGCACAGCGGTATGGCTCAGCGCAGCCGGTAAAGCGGTGCTGGCCGACCGTTTGTTTGTTATGGTGCTGAATGGGCATGCCGGGAAATCTGAGGGAGAGGGTTCGGCAGCCGGCTTGCTGGAATACGAGCCGGAGGGGGCAGGTACCGGGCATCCATCCGGCAGCTCCCGAAGCTGGTCGTATTGGCCGCTGGTCGCAGCCCACTACAAGAAGAAGGGGCGGATTGCGGAAGCCGTCCCGCTGTGGCAGCAGTACACGGCTCATGCCGCACAGCTGCGTACCGCTATGGTTGAGCCGTTTATTGAGCTGGCGATGTATTGTGAGCATACGATAAAGGATTATACGACAGCGCTTGAGTATACGGAGGAGGCGCAGCGGGTGGCGCTGCAGCGAAGCTCCCTGGTACGCAGAAGTAAGGAGACTAACGAGCAGCTCGCTGCGCTGCGCAAGCGCAAAGACCGGCTGCAGGCGAAGCTGGCCAGACAAGCAGAGGGAACGCAGGCAGCGAAGCGGAAGAAGAGTGCGAATCCGCCAGCCAATCGCGCCCCGCGTCCGCATTATGCCGGGGAGCTGCTGTAGCCGGGCGGGCCGGTCTGATTGTGCAGCCAAGCCCTTAAATGGATGAGCCCCGTCTGGGCCCCGTCAACCACGTGCAGCCTCCTGTACGCGGCGTTTCACTGGATGACGGCATATGATTGTCAAAAAAAGTGGAAGCGAATGATGAAAAATTGTGGTCGCTCCATGAAATGGAAATGAGCGGCGGAGAACCGGATGTTGTTGGTCGTGATGCTCAGGCGGACGAATTCATTTTTTATGATTGTTCAAAGGAAAGTCCCAAGGGCCGTAGAAGCATTTGTTACGACCGTGAGGCATTAGAGTCCAGGAAAGCACATAAGCCGGAAAATAGCGCTATCGATATGGCGGCTGCCATCGGTATTGAGCTTTTAACGGAAGAACAATATCGAGAACTTCAGAAACTTGGAAGTTTCGATACGAAAACATCAAGCTGGTTGAAAACACCTGCTGAGATTAGAAATCTTGGCGGCGCCATATTTGGTGATTTCCGCTACGGAAATGTTTTCGTATATCATAATGGCGCGGATTCTTACTACGGTGCCAGAGGGTTCCGTGGCTCGCTAAGAGTCTAATTGCCCCCGTCAAGGAGACAGTACAATAAGGAAACGTATGAGGCGGCCTTCATCCTGAATTCCATGGGAATGAGGCCGTTTCATTTTGCCATGTGGTCGACCGACCGCCGTCATGCATTGAAACACCGCGTGCCGGGAGCTGCGCGCGGTGCGGAATGTAAACGCTCATGGCTGTAAAAGCAGGCGCAGGGTTTAATGTCCTTTTCGAGCTCTTTAAGCTTGCTGTAGGCATTCAGGCAATGCATACAGCATTCTTTGTCCAGCTTCCGACTTGAAGGCCTTCGAGGTGAAGCATTGTAAGAAGCGGGAAGGCAAGAGTCACGCCTTCAATGCAGAGCCTCTGCCTCAAATCAGGAACATCGCTACAATGGTCGTCACGGCCAGCCCAATCAGTACAGGCTTCAGGTTGCGGCGGGCCAGCTCGAACGGGTCCACCCCGCAAATCGCTGCGGCCGGAATGAGCGCCCAGGGAATCAGCGTGCCGCCGCCCACCCAAATGGCGGCAACCTGACCGAGCGCGGTCAGTGTTGCAATACCGGAACCGATCGCGGCTGCAAATAGCTGGGCGGTGGAGCCGACAAGCGATATTCCCGAGAAGCCCGAGCCGTCCAGCCCGGTCACGGCGCCTACGCCGGTCAAGGTAACTGCCCCGACGACCGGGTGAACCGGCACGTTATGGGCCAGCGCAACCCCCAAATCGTTGACGATGCCGTGAGAGCCTTCCGGCAGCACCTTGCCGAACAAATCAAACAGGGCGGCATCGCCCAAGTAAAAGAAGGCGGCAATCGGGATGACCGGACCGAATACTTTAAATCCGAACTGAAAGCCATCCACGACATAGCTTGTCGCCTTGGACCACCCGTTACCCCGATGGGCCAGCAAGCTGACGGCAAGCAGGATGACCAGAGCGGTTCCGCCCACCAGCGCCGTTGCATCTCCGCCCTGAAGATTGAAGTGAAACAGGGCGGCGACATCCAGCAGGAACAGCAGCGGGATGATAACAGCCAGCCATACCTTCAGCTTCGCAGGAAAATACAGCTTCGCCGCTTCAAACCGGTATTCCGGCTCGGAATCATAGGCGTCGTCGTGCTTGGCTGGCCGGGAGACTGTATGGGGAAGCTTCATGGATGAACCGGCGCCTCGTTTAGGCATCTGCTTCATATCGCGCCGAAGCAGCAAGTAGGCGCTAACCGTCGTAACAATCCCCATGACAGCGACAAGCGGGATGCTGGCCAGCATGACATCCGATACGGCGATACCCGCACTATCAGCAGTGAGCTTGGGCGCGCCCTGTATAATGTAATCCCCGGACAGGGCGATGCCATGACCGAATAAGTTCATGGCAATCGCCGCTCCAACGGCGGGCAGCCCGGCGCGAATGGCCATCGGGAGCAGCACGGCTCCGGCCAATGCCACCGCAGGCGAGGGCCAGAAAAAGAACGATAGCACCATCATGATAATCCCGATGCCCCAGAAGGCTACCCCGGGACTTCGCAGCGCGCCGCCCAGCGGGGAAATCATCGTTTCGTTAATACCGGTCTTCGACAGCACTCGTGACATGGCTACGATAATGGAAATGATGAGCACGGTGCTCATCAGCTCTTTTAGCGCGTACAGCAGGCTGTTGAACAAGCCGCTGACCGAAATCGTCAGGGAGCCGGTCGCCGCCCAGCCGAGGGCGAGGATTCCGACAATACAGACGATCGTGGTGTCTCTCCTCAGCATGAGCCAGATGAAGATCAGCAGCACAAAGAGCAAATATAACCAATGAATGCCCGTCAGTACAACCATAGGCCAACACCGCTTTCCTCTCAGAATCCGTGTCCTTTGTGATACAGACTATGCATATGCCCGTTCTTCGGTGAAACGAAACTAGGCATATTTTTGCACAAGCGGCAAACAATAAATTGGATTCCGCTGGAAAAGGAGAACCGGAAAGCCGGGTGAAACCGCTCTCGATGTTCCAGACCAGGATTCGCCCAAATGATGAAATACAGCAAAATACTCCTCACAAATGCCGCTTCCGTTACGATATATATGGAGTAGAAATAGAATAGGAGGAGAAGCCATATGAGAATGTACAACTGGACAAGGCATCCGGCCAAGCGTCCATTTCGGACAAGGCTGATGTGGCTGTTTACTGCAATGGTCGCTGCACAGGTTGTTTCCGGGCCAGGGGCTGCGGCGGAGAACGAGCTTGCCGCGCTGCCGGCGGGCAGCCAGCCGGAGCTTGTTTTTACAGTCTTATCCGATTCACATGTATCGTCTTTTGATAAAAGCAACAGCCTCAAGCTGGAGCGGGCGCTGCGGGACTTGAACGCCGTTGCGCCCGGCGCGGCGGCCCTCGTTGTGAACGGCGATTTGACGGAACGGGGGAAGCCGGAGGATTACAAGGCCTTCCAATCGGTGCTAGAAGCCTCGCCTCATCCGAAGCAGGTGCTGCTGACAATAGGCAACCACGAATATTATTCATCCTGGTACGATGCGTCAGGACAGTGGAATGCAAGCACATTTCCGAACGGAGAGAGCGAAGAGCAATCCAAGAGCCGCTTCCTGGAGGCGGCGGGAAGAAGCCGGATTTATGAGGATACTCAAATCAACGGCTATCATTTCATTCTGCTTGGCTCGGAGCAGTACAGGCAGTCGGATGCGTCAATTGAAGAGGATGCTTACTTGTCACAAGAGCAGCTGGATTTCCTGGAAACCCAATTAAAGGCAGCCTCCGGTTCCGGTCGGCCGTTTTTTGTCTTCCTGCATCAGCCGCTGCCGAATACGATTACGGGCACCAGCGCTTACCCAAACCATAGGTCGGTGGTACAGCATGAAGCGCTGCTGCGGATTTTGAACAAGTATCCTCAGGCCGTTTTCTTTAATGGTCACACCCACTATACGCTTCGTCTGGATCAGGCTGTTGTAACGCCCTCCTTCACAGCGGTCAATACCTCCAGTGTCTCAAATCCGCTTCAGCTTGATCAGCGGGCGGTGGGGACGGGCGAAAGTGAAGGACTTGTGGTGAAGGTGTACAAGGATCGGGTCTGGATCGGGGCAAGGGATTTGATGAGAAATGAATGGATTTGGCCGGATGGCCTTCAGGTCGGAGTAACGGCCACGGCGGCTTCCGTTCAGCCCATGCTTTCTTCTTCGGGATCATCCCTCACGGGAGCGGGGCAGGCGGCAAGCCCGGTCCACCAGCTCCTGTTATGGTTTAAGTCTCAGATCGGACTCCGTTAGGCAGAAAAGAAAACAGGAATTTCAGCTCGGCTTCGCGAATATGTCGAATAGGTTAGCAAACAGCTCATGCCTGGCGCAAGCCGGGCATTTCTTAATGGATGGAGAAGGAGACAGGTGGTATGGAACAAATCACGTTTATGGGAACCGGTGATGCGATGGGCGTCCCCCGCCTATATTGCAATTGCGGGGTTTGTGAGGATGCCCGCCAGAGCGGCCTCAACCGGCGCACCCGGCCCTGCTTGGTGCTGGAGACGGAGGCCGGTCTGCTCGGCGTGGACTGCGGGCCGGATTGGGGCCGGCAGATGGAACGGCACGGCTGGAGAGAGCTGCGGACGCTGCTGCTGACACATGCCCATTTTGACCATATCGGCGGAATTCCCGAATGGGCGGACGCTTGCCGCTGGACAGGAATCAGGGGGCAATTGGCCGCACCTGCTGAAGTGATGGACATTGTGCTGAGGATGTATCCCTGGATTGAGCGGCATGTGGAGCCTGTAATTATTGATCGCGGGTGGTCCTTCGGCGGCTGGACGATTGAAGGCTGGAAGGTTCATCACGGCTTTAACGGCTACTCCTACGCATATCGCTTCAATAAAGACCCGTTTCATTGGGTGTATTGCCCGGATTCCATTGCTCTTCCGCCGGAGCAGACCGAACGTCTGCATGGCCTGCAGCTTCTTATATTGGGGACAAGCCATTATAAAGAAGAAGCCGATCCGGCTACTCGTTCGGTATATGATATGATCGAAGCCTTAGAGCTGCTGGAGGAGGTTCAGCCCCGGTCGGTTTATTTTACCCATATGTCCCATGGTGTAGACGTGCGGGCCGATTACCCGCTGCCGTCTCATGTCCGCCTGGCCCGGGAGGGGCAGATTGTCCCCCTGCTGTGAAGCCTTCTATGTATAAAAAAAGCGGAGCAGGGAGGCCGCAGCCGCGCGGCTGCGGCGCCCATTTTGCAGCTGAATTTCTATAACAGGAACAAGATTGGATGCAACAGCCCTTCGCCGGCTTGGGCTGCTGCCTAGAACCTTACAAGCCGGGCGCCCTTGCCACTCCCGGGTTGTGCCGAAACATCCCGCGAGTGATTGGCTAAGAGAAACGCCGCATATTGAAGCGGGTTTCGTATGCTTTGCGCGGATAGCTGGGGACCGTATAGGCTGCGGACGAGCTTTTTACCGGGCTTGACGTTCACCTCCAATATCCATAAACGGCCTGTAACGTCCACCGCCAGGTCAATTCCCAGCTCCGCCAGCCGCTTTCCGCCAGTCTGCTCCAGGTGGGCGGGGATTACTTCAGCCAGCATGACAATCTGCTGATGCAGCGCGGCGGCTGTGTCCGGGCCAAAGCGGTGAACGAGAAAGGGCTGCAGTTCCAGCACCTCGGCGCCTGTCTGGACATTTGAGGTGATCCGGGCCTTCTGGGCTCTGCGAATTCCGCTTGCGGTTTGCTGCCAGCAGCCGGAGCCGTTTTTTTGTACCAGGACCCGAATATCGAATACCCGCTCTTCCTGATCATAAATCGGAATCCACTGCTGTACGATAGCCGGCCCCTGGGCGCGGAGCTGCCGGAGCTTGAGATTGACGGCGGAGCTTGGGAAGCTAAGCGTTCGTCTGCTGCTGTATTGAAGCTGCACCCGGTTTAAGGCCGTAAGCCTGCTTACCCGAACAATGCCCTGCCCGCCTTTGCCGTTCACCGGCTTTATCATGACCGCTCCATAGCAATCCAGCATCCGCTTTGCCTCGGGAACGCTGAACGGAGCTGTCGGCAGAAGAAACGGCTGGAGTGCGCCGGACTGCATCAGCAGATGATGAATATGCCACTTGTTGCCAAGTCCGTAACCCGCGAAGGGGAGGTCGCCCCGGCTTTTTAACCGGACAACGGCTCGGATTACCGCCGGGCTGGTGTAGTAGCCGACGTCATGAATGATATCCGGCCAGGGAACCTGTACGGGAAACCAGCGTGTTTTTATCCATTTATAGCCTTTTATCGTACGTGATCGAAGAAAAACATGCGCTGGAGTAAAGACAAAAACGTCTGTAAATCCAACCTCCAAAGCCATTTTTTGCAAAATAATCAATTTCTGAGTTCCGTCAATTCGGTCGGTCATGATGCCTAGTGTACCGCGCATTTTTTCATGTCGCCTCCCTCGCGAATGACGTCTATCTACTATATTCATCCAGGCGTCTGCGCGTCCATTTCCAGTATTTAGTTGGTTCTCTGCCCAAGTAGGCTGTGTTAGCATAGTGGACGTGAGGAGGAGATAACATTGAAAAAATGGACAAAAGCAATTGCACTGACCTTGATGCTGGGGACAAGCTATACTGTGGCACCTCCACTGCATACCTTTGCAAGCTCCTACGACAACGGCCGGTATGAATGGAATCAAAATCAAAATGATAACTTATACAATGGCGATATGGGCGACTATGGCTACAGCTACGGCGGCAGCCAGCAGGAAACAACTAATAATAATCAAGAAGCAGCTGGAGGCCAGGACGATAACAGCGGCGCTGCCTGGGTCCAAAAGGCCGATACAGTCATTGCAAAAGGAAACAAATTTCTGGGACGACCGTATCAATTTGGTGCGGAATACGGACAAACGAATGAATTTGATTGTTCCTCGTTTACTAAAACCGTTTACAACGGCCTAGTCGATTTGCCGCGTTCTTCCGCAGAACAAGCAGGCATCGGCCAGTGGGTGGCGAAAAGTGATTTGCGAAAAGGAGACCTCGTTTTTTTCAAAACCAAAGGGTCCAGCTCGAATAAAGTTACCCACGTCGCGATTTATGTCGGCAACGGGACACTGCTTCATACGTACGGAGAGGGCGGAGTACGTTATACGGATATGAACACCGGCTCCTGGAATGAACGTTATGTAACTGCACGCCGCGTGTTAAACTAGCCTCGGATTAACGCGAATCGAACGTTTTCAAAGCAGCACGCATTCATCGGTACAGCACAACAGGCAAGGCGAGCAATCGTCCTTGCTTGTTTGTTTTTTGAGGGGAATTGCCGATATAATGAGAGAGCAGGCCCAGTTGAGGACGGTAAAGAAAGGATAGCTATGAAAACGCTCATTATTGCTGAGAAACCCGATATGGGCCGTACGATCGCCAAGGTCATAGAGCCGAGGGCTGTGAACCACAGGACCTATCTGGAAGGGGAACATTATATCGTAACCTGGGCGATTGGCCATCTGCTGACGTTGGCCGAGCCCGAGCATTACGATGCCAAGTACAAAACGTGGCGGCTGGAGGATCTGCCGATTATTCCGCCGGAATTTCATTTGAAAGCGAATCCGAGAACGAAGGATCAGCTGCAGGTTATCGGCGAGCTTGCCCGACGCTGCCGCGCGGTGGTCAATGCCTGCGATGCCGGGCGGGAAGGGCAGCTTATTTTTTCGTATATTGAACAGCACCTGCGGCTGAAGCTGCCGGTGAAGCGGCTCTGGATATCCGATTTGACTGCGGAAACGATACGCAGCGGATTTGCCCAAATGAAGGATGCGGCCGCATACGAGAGCTTGACCCAGGCGGCGCGTGCGCGAAGCATTGCGGATTGGCTGGTCGGCATGAACGGGTCGCGGGCATTCTCGACAAAGCATCGCGCGGTGCTGTCTGTCGGACGAGTTCAAACTCCGGTGCTTGCGCTGCTATATGACAGGCAGAAGGAAATTGAAGCCTTCGATTCCCAGACGTTCTATGAGGTTGAGGCTCAGTTCACACAGGACAGCACGAAGTACCGCGGGTTGTGGCAGGGTCCGCGCCTGACGGAGGAAGCCAAAGCCGCAGAGCTGGCGGCCAAGGTTAAAGGCAAGCAGGGGATCATTACGAGCTACGAAGTGAAGGATACCCGGGAATATCCGTACAAGCTGTATGATTTGACCCTGCTGCAACGGGAAGCGAATGCCAAGCTCGGCTTCTCCGCCAAAAAAACGCTGGACGTGGCTCAGGCGCTTTATGAGAAGCATAAAGTGCTGAGCTATCCGCGGACCAACTCCAACTATGTGACGGAGCAAAATATACCGCAAATGCACAAGGCGTTGGACATGCTGGCAGGCACCTCCTACGGAGCGCTCGTCAGCGGTGCAGACCGGCGGCTTGTGCATAAGAACAATAAAAGTGTTTGCAATCCCGCCAAGGTCGAGGATCACCATGCTATTTTGCCGACGGCCAAAAAGGCGTCAGGGTTGAGCGCCGACGAGCAAAAGCTTTATGACATGGTGGTTCGCAGACTCCTCTCGCATTATTATCCCCCGGCGCTATACAAGATGCATACCGTCCTGACCGAGATTGAAAAAGAACCGTTTAAAACGACGGTGAAGCAGCTGCTGTCCATGGGCTGGAAGGTTGTATACGATACCGGTTCAAGCGATGACGGAGAAGAAAAACCGGCCCGGGGGAAGGCGAAAAAGGAAGACGACGAGGAGAAGGAGCCGGTGGAGCATATGACCGGCGAGTTTCGTGTAGACGCTTCCGCGCCGGTCCGCTGCCGGGATGCGGCAGCCAAACGCAAGGAAACGAAGCCTCCGAAGCCTTATACCGAAGGCACCCTGCTTAAGGCAATGGAAAGCGCCGGCCGGCAAATGGAGGAGGATGACTTGCGGGAGGCGATGAAGGATTCCGGACTTGGAACACCGGCGACACGCGCCTCTACGATTGAACGCCTGAAGCAGGTTGGCTACGCCGAGATGAAAGGCAAGCAGCTGCTCGTAACGCCCAAAGGCCGTGTGGCCGTCGAGCTGATCCGCGGCGCCGGTATCGATGTGCTTGCGTCTCCGGAAATGACCGGCAGATGGGAGAAACGGCTGTCTGAGATTGCCAAAGGCCAGGCTGCCGATCAGGAGTTCGTGGAGCAAGTAAAGCGCTTCTCCGCTTCTATCGTGGATAAGGTGCGACAGCAGCTGCAGCAGGCGGTCCCCGATCAGGAGAAGGGCGGAGCGAAGCGAGGCCCGGCAAAAGGAAGAGCAGCGGCAGGCAAAGCGCGGACTGGCGGCCGGACTACAGGGACTGCAGGAGCGTCGCAAGCCCCATCAGTCAGGAAGAACGCCGCTGCTGGAGCCGCAGCTTCGAATAGAGGCTTGAAGCAGACGGGATTCCAGAAGGCTTCAGGTTCTGCAAGCACGGAACGGCAGGAGATTGCTGCTTGTCCCCGTCCGGGCTGCGGAGGCATCATCTTTTTCGGGACGAAAGGATACGGCTGCAGTCATTATAAGCAGGGGTGCCGCTTCGTAATTTGGAAAAACAGCTTTGGAAAGCCTCTTAGTGCAGCAACGGTCAAGACCTTGATTTTAAAAGGCAAAACAGGCCTCCTTACTATGCCGCAGCCGGATGGAAGCGCTGGCAAGGCCCGAATCCTACTTGTTAATCCGTCCACCGGAGAGCTGGAGCTTCAAGTGGAAGGGAAATGAATAACCCCATTAATGAATTATGTGATTAAATTTAAAGGGAGCTAATTATTATCTACTGAGTTAAAGGAGCGGATTCTTGTGCAATTTATTTGGCCATTGCTATACAAGCTGGCCCTACCAGTTATTGTCATTATCGCCGCCTTCAAGCTGGGCGGCTGGATGGCCGGAACGGCGGCGGTGCTTGTTTTTTTCGGAATTTTGGGGTATTTTGGCCGGGCTGGAGTTTATGCCATGCGCGCAAGTAATGCCTACAATGCGGGCAAACAGGAGGAAGCGCTCCTCTTGTTCGAAAAAGCGCACCGTACCGGTCATATGGCGGTGCATCAGGCCTCATCTTACGGATATTTGCTGCTTCGCTCCGGACGGACGGAGCAGGCGGAAGGCGTTCTGACCCAAGCGATGCAGAGCCGCAACAAAAACCGGATGGAACGGCTTATGGTGGAAACGAACTACGCCCTGCTGTTATGGAAGCTGGGCCGTGTGTCCGAAGCGGTGAAGCTGCTTGAGCAGCTCCGGCGGGACTATCGTCATACCACTGTCTACGGATCGCTTGGATACCTGCTACTGCTGGAAGGGGATTTGGATCATGCGCTGGATGTGAATCTGGAGGCGGTTCAATTTAATGACAGCGATCCGGTTATTTTGGACAATCTGGGCCAAACCTATATTGCCCGCGGGGAGTTTGAGAAGGCGGCAGAGCTCTATGACAAGCTGGAGGAACGGAAGCCGGTATTCCCGGAGGCTTATTACTACCATGCGCTTGTTCTGCTTCATCAGGAAAAAACAGAAGCGGCCAGGGCCAAGCTGCAGCAGGCATTGGAATGCCGGTTTACCGCGCTGCAAACAGTAACCCGGGAACAAGTCGAACAACGGCTTGCAAGCCTGCCTTCTCCGGCTGAAGCGTGATTCCTGGCCTGGATTCCCATCATTTCCTGTGGCCGCCCGTTTATAATCAAGCCGCTTCGCTTATATTATAGTAGGGTGAGCTGCTTATCGCAGCAGAGCGGCAGCTCCGGCGCGGTAAGGCGTTGCTTCACTCGTCGGACATTATAACGAAGGGTAAAATGCACCGCCGACGGACCTAAGCTTACATAGAAGAGGATGGTTGCCGTGTCGTATAACAGTATTATTGTACGTCTGGAAATCAATCACGTCCTGCTCAACTTCGGGGATGTTGCCGCGGCAATCAGCCGGGCCGGAGGCGATATTACCTCCATAGATGTCATTCGCCCCGGACAGCAAGCCTCGGTACGCGATATTACCGTTCATGTGGCAGATAGCGCTGAGCAGCAGGTGGTTGAGACGCTCAAG
The DNA here is from genome assembly GCF_037137075.1 of Paenibacillus sp. y28. Classification (NCBI taxonomy): domain Bacteria; kingdom Bacillati; phylum Bacillota; class Bacilli; order Caryophanales; family Paenibacillaceae; genus Paenibacillus; species Paenibacillus sp. y28. The sequence continues at coordinate 238,111 of NZ_JBBBNV010000001.1, read as the reverse complement.
AATCTGGAGGGCATCCAATTAATCAACGTTTCTGACCGGACCTTCTTAGCCCATTTGGGCGGCAAAATCTCCGTTCAGCCCAGCATGCCCATCAAGAACCGGGATGACTTGTCGAGAGTTTACACGCCCGGTGTGGCCCGGGTGTGTATGGCCATCCATGAAAATCCGCAAAAGGCCTATTCTCTGACCATCAAAAGAAACACAGTAGCCGTTGTTACCGATGGAACTGCCGTACTGGGCCTCGGTGATATCGGGCCTCACGCGGCCAGTCCTGTAATGGAAGGAAAGGCGATGCTGTTCAAGCAGCTGGCGGGGGTCGATGCGTTTCCAATATGTCTGGATACGAAGGATACGGAAGAATTGATCCGGACCATTAAGGCGATCAGCCCGATTTTCGGGGGCATCAATTTGGAGGATATCAGCGCTCCGCGATGCTTCGAGATCGAGACGCGTCTGGCACAGGAGCTTGATATCCCGGTGTTCCATGACGATCAGCACGGCACGGCGATTGTTGTGATCGCGGGCCTGCTGAATGCGCTCAAGGTTGTCGGCAAACGGATGGAGCAGATTCGGGTGGTGGTGAACGGAATCGGGGCAGCGGGAGTTTCAATATGCAAAATGCTGCTTGCCGCCGGAGTCCAGCGGCTGGTCCCGGTCGACCGCGACGGTGCGATTGTAAAAGGGCAGGCGTATTCGAATACGATGTGGAATTGGCTCGCGGAGCAAGCTCAGGTGGAAGGGCGGGCAGGCACTTTAAAGGAAGTCATTGCCGGCGCTGATGTATTCATCGGCGTGTCCCGCGGCGGACTGCTGCAGGGGGAGGATGTTGCGGCTATGGCCCCAAACAGCATTGTGTTTGCCATGGCAAATCCGGAGCCCGAAATTTCGCCGGAGCAGGCGCTTCCGCACGTACGCGTGTATGCGACCGGCCGCAGCGACTATCCGAACCAGATTAACAATGTTCTGGTGTTTCCAGGTCTGTTCCGCGGGGCGCTGGATTGCCGGGCCCGCCTGATTCATGAGCCGATGAAGCTGGCGGCCGCCAGAGCGATTGCAGCTGTCGTATCCGAGCGAGAGCTGAATGAGCAGTATATCATTCCGAGTATTTTCAATGAGCAGGTTGTGGCCAAGGTCCGGTTTGCCGTTATTGAAGCGGCGATTTTGACCGGAACGGCCCGCCGGATTCCGCCGGATTTCAGATAGCTTTGCATTCGGCTGCAGCTTCCATGCTATGGTCCACCGACCGCCGTTATGCAGCGAAACACCGCGCGCTGGGAGCTGCGCGCATTGAGGAAGGAATAACCCTCGGCACGTGGTGCCGCATAATGCGCAGTGCGAATCCGCGCTGTATGCTTCCAGCCCGTCAATTGGGCAGCTTGCGGCGGCCGGTTTGTCCGGGAAATTTTATTTAAAATCCCTTTTCAAATGCTGAAAACGATGCTATAATGACGATTGTCTTCGCCGTTGTAGCTCAATCGGTAGAGCAACTGAATCGTAATCAGTAGGTTGGGGGTTCAAGTCCTCTCAACGGCATCAAAAAAGCATCACCCGAGCATTCACTTTTTTATCGGTGAAGCGTTCGGTTTTTGTTTGCAAAAAAACCGAGCTGCACAAGCAAACTCACGCAAAGGGCTATCAGAATCAAATCTGATAGCCTTTGTCATTTCCATCGATTGCTCGGCAATAAGTAGCTTTATATTATCATCTCTTTTTTGCCGAAGAGGTGTTTTAGGTTGTCGAGTTATGCTAACATTAACAAAAAAAGTGATTCAGTGTTTATGGGTTTAGAGCTTTACAAAAAAAGGAGCATAAAACAATGAAAAAACGTTTTCTATCACTCGCATTGTCCCTGTTTCTTGTTATTTCGCTTTTTCCGCAGGCTGCATTGGCGGTGGACTATATTGAAGTTGTGCCACCTCAATATGATTATGCAGACGATTTCCATGAGGGACTGGCCCGGGTTGCAGCTGGCGATAAATACGGATTCATCGACAAGATGGGAAAAGAGGTTATTCCGCTCAAATATGATTATGCAGGCAATTTCCGTGAGGGATTGGCGTGGGTTGCAGTTGGCAAATCTATCATTGACCGAAAATACGGATTCGTCGACAAGACCGGCAAGGAGGTCATTCCGCTCCAGTATGACGGGGCAGAATCATTTTCCGAAGGGGTGGCGATCGTTCAATCGTATCCTACATACGGCGTTATCGACAAGACTGGAAATGTAGTCGTGCCGTTTGGCAAGTATGGCATGGCAAGTAATTACTTTTCCGATGGTATAGCTTGCTTCTACTTAACGATCAAGGAACCTTGGGAGAATGGTTGCATAGACAAGACCGGCGAAGTGGTCGTTCCGTTCGGGATGTATAGCGACGTTGGGTATTTCAAAGAAGGCCTGGCAAGGACGCTCAAGAACGGTTTGGGTTATATTGACAAGACGGGAAAGGCGATTACTCCGTTTAAGTATGAATTTACCACAGAATTTTCCGAGGGGATGTCAACGGTCAGATATCCTGATTTTAACTGGGGCTTCATAGACAAGACCGGCAAGGAGGTCGTGCCCTCCAAGTATGATTATGTAGAATCATTTTCTGAGGGAACGGCGGTGGTTAGTATTGGCGGTAAAACCAACGGCAGCAAATGGGGAACCATAGACAAAACCGGAAACGAAATTATTCCGCTGGGCAAATATGATGTTATGCAGCCATTTTCTGAAGGACTGGCGGCAGTAGGCGTTGGCGGTGAGTGGACAGCCGCAAACTCCCCCGTATATGAAGGCGGGCAATGGGGTTATATTGACAAGACTGGTCGAGAGGTCATTCCGCCACAGTATGGTGTGCCATCCAAGGACAATCAGCCATCGAAGTTCTCGGAAGGAATGGCGGTAATCGAAGTTAACGGTAGCAGTGCGTTGATTGATAAGACTGGTCGTGAAGTTGTTCCTCCCGTATATGATGACATTGGAGACGTCCATGAAGGAATGGCGTATGTTAGAAATGGCTATCACATGTACGGCTTTATATCGGTACCTGGTGCAACTCTCTATGTTTATGAAGATCCTGCGCCAACTGCAACGCCGACGACTTCTAACGTGCTGGTTAATGGTGAAGAAACCGTTTTTGACGCGTACACCATTAACGGCCACAATTATGTTAAACTGCGTGACGCTGCACGGGCGGTTAGCGGCTCAGTAAAGCAATTTGAGGTAACATGGGACGGCAATAAAAATGCAATTAACCTTGTTTCTGGAAAGCCCTATACCCCTACCGGCGGTGAATGGGTAAAGGGGGATGGCACAGCGCAAGTTGCGGCACAATCCACGGCGATGGTTTATAAAGACGGCGTTGCAGTTACACGGATAGCGTACACCATAAATGGTAACAACTATTTCAAGCTGCGTGACTTGGGGCAGGCATTTGATTTCAATGTTTCTTGGGACGGTGAAAAGAACGCGGTTATCATAGACACAACAGCAGGCTATACCGCGGATTCATAAGGGAAGAGCTCGAGTTGATTTTACTTTTGCAAGAATCAAGCAAACAGGATTATAGGAGCAGAGACTAACCATCGTCTTTGCTCTTTTTTTTAACCTTGAAGCCACTAGCGTGAGCTCGGATTCGTTGTGAATACCACTAACGGCCCAGTCATTAACCGGAATCATCCGATCCTTTGTCCTAGTCCGGGAGACCTTATTTTCCCCTGATTCAGCTAGGAATAACGGTTCTTCCGCAGCCGAACCCGGCCCGGTATGCTATAGATTGGCGCACAAAATGTTGAATTGTGTCAAAATTCCAGAGTAGCAAAGTGAGGATAGCTTAATCAGATGAACAGAGGGACAAGGGCAATCGCTTCTTTATGGTTCACCGCTGCGGTATGGTGGGCGGCTCCTGCGGGCGCTTCGCTGACGGCGCATGCGGAACAATCGGTCCATTTCAGCGATATTGAGGGCCACTGGGCGCAAGCTCCGATTAATAAGCTGGTGGAGAAAGGCATTCTGGACGGGTTTCCGGACGGCACCTTCCGGCCCAATGATCCGGTAACGGCAGACCAGTTTATCAAAATGCTGCTGCTGTCGTTCACCGAAAGCTACAAGAACGGGGAGCGGGCCTGGACGAGCGGGTTTACGCAATCGCTCAGTGCCACGAACCAGGAGGTGCTGAAGCAGGACTATCGTGATTTTAATTTCAAGCCAAGCATGACGGGCTACTGGGCGAAGCCATTTATTGATTTGGCGGCGGACCTGAATCTCGTCAGCAAAACCCAGTTTGCGGACTTCAAGAAAAATTTGAAGCGGGAGCAGGCTGCGGAATTCATTTACTATACGATGAAGGAAACCGAGCATCTGGAATCGGAATCGTACAGTCTCTCCTTGACCGGACAGCTTGCCGATTTCCAAAGCGCTAAGTCGCGCGAGCAGAAATTTATCGCTGAAAGCTTCGCCAAGGGTATTATGGAAGGCTACCCGAACGGTGATTTCGGCATCGGGCGGGATATTACAAGAGCAGAGTCGCTTACCCTGCTGGAACGAATTGCCGACAAAACAAAGCGGATTCAGTTGAGCAGCGGAAGCGGCCAAGGCTGGCGGATGAGTGTGCCGACCCGAGACGGCAGCTACAAGCAGCTGCTGTTCCCTTCCGAGAAAATGATGAATGCCTACGATATTTTGCTGGAGGCCGCGAAGCGCAGGGGTACGAATTACGACATGCTGGAGACGACGATGCGCCTGTATAAGGATGCGGAAACGAAGGCGAAGGCGCTGAACCGTACACCGGCGGCTGTCAACGATTTGGAGGAAGCGGCGCTGTGGCTGGAGCCGGAGTATGCTACGTACGGGATAACCGTTCATTTGGCCGAAGGCGTGCTGGCCCGGAACATGGAGACGATTCGTACGTTTGCACAATATATTTTCGGTTATGAGACGCTGCGCTTCGAGGAAGCGTTCAATCAGGCGTACGCCAAGCTGGAGCAAGGGGCGCCGGCCGAAGATGAAACGATTGTAATTGGGGATTACGCAGTTGAAATCCAGTTTGACCGCACCAGGCAAACCGTGATATTCTCCATATTGGAAAACAACACGAAATAACGCGAAGGTGGTCGAATGGTGTGGGGAACAGAAAAACCAGGCTAGCCGCATGGGGATTGTCGCTGGCGCTCGTAACCGGAGTGCTGCTGCAGGGGGCTCCCGTCGCCGCAGCCGATTTGCAGAAGGAAGTTGTGTCATACAACGGCAAAGCGTTTACTGTTCAATGGACCGCAGTGGATGTAACAGATCCGCACATCCGCGTAAGGCCGGTCGTGGCCGAGCAGGGAGTCGGGCATGTGGAAAGCATGGCCTCCATGGTGGAGCGCGCCGGAGCCGTTGCGGCGATAAATGGAACGTTCTTTGATGCTTATGAGGAGGATGAGAGCTTGCGGCATCCGAACGGGCTGATGCTGGACAGCGGGCGGATCGTCCGGTCGGGGGAGAATCAGACCCTAGCCGTATCCACCAATAAAGTAGCGGTCATCAACAGGCTGCAGGCCAAGCTGTCCGTGCTGTCGGAGGATGGGCAGACCCTGATTTCCCCTTGGGGCGTCAATACATATTATGGGAATTCTGAAGGCCAGGTTGTGGCCTATACCGATCAATATCCGGGCCCGATTGCGTTCGCCGGAGGCGCCAAAATTACCATCAGCGGCGGAGCCATTAGCGCCATAACGGAAGATGCGGCTTCTGTGCCGGAAAATGGCTACGTCATCTTCGTGGGGCACACCGACGGGAACGATAAGTGGCTATTGCCGAAGCTGAAGGTGGGCATGAAGGTGAAGGTGGAGGCGCTGTTCACGAATTCGGACAGCGGCATGGTGACTCCGGCGGAGAGCTGGGTATCAGCCATTGGCGTCGGCCCGAAGCTTCTGAGCGGCGGTGCGGTTGACATTGATTTCGCACGTGACGGCTTTGACGATCCGCGGATTACCAGCTCCTCCAATGTGCGCAGCTTCACAGGAATCGACGGGTCGGGACGGCTTGTCATGGGTGTTATTACTTCCGCTACAATGGAGCAGATGGCGCATGTGCTAGCCCAAATCGGTCTTGTGGAAGCGATGAATATGGATGGCGGGGCCAGCTCCGGCTTTTACGCTGATGGCCGGTTTGTGCAATCACCGGGAAGATTGCTCAGCAATGCGCTAGTCATTACGCGCGATGACCGCCCTCAGGTTCAAGTTGAAGTCAATGGGCAGCTGGTTACGGAGCTGCGCGGCTTTATTGACGGCGGCAGCAGCATCACCATGGTTCCGCTGCGCGGCATTTTGGAGCGGCTTGGCGCAGAGCTGGTGTGGGATGATGCGGACCGGAGGCTCGATATTTCCAAAGGCTCAACGAAAATCACCCTCCGGCCGGATGTGCGCGAGGCGGTGGTGAACGGAAAAACGGTCACCCTGGGGGGCGCACCGGTTATTGAAAATCAGCATCTGTTCATTCCGCTCCGTTTTGTAGCAGAAACCCTGCAGGCGGACGTTGACTGGAACCCGGATTTATACCGCGCTTCACTTGTCAGCCGTTAAGCATAGCGCAAGCTTGCGTTGTAACGAAGCTGTAACGAAAGTTGTAACGAAATCGGGTGCCTGGAAGAACGTGTGAAAGAACCCGCAAGCGAAGTGGATATGGCGCATCGGTCACGGCTGCTTTAGCGGACAGATTGTAATGATAGCACAATGGCAAAATAATAAAATGCAAAAGGAAAAAGGAAAATACAACAAGTAAAAGGCACCCTTGACGACGGGCGCGTTTCTGATGAAACGGCAGCCTTCTGAGGGTGCTTTTCATTTGATGTGCGCAATGGACGCGCAGCGTTAATCTTCATGGCGGCAGCTGTGCCGCAGGATAGCCGATAACGAAGGCGGGTGGGCTGCCCGCTCTACTTCTCCCGTCCGGCTTCCTCGTCCGGCAGCGGCTTTCCGTTGGAGGCGCCTGCCAGGCTTTCTCCGAACTGCTCGATCCGGGAAGGCTTCGCGGCTGGTCCGCGGTTTTCCGGTTTGCTGTTTCGTCCTGTCATTTCCAATCACCTCCTGAACATAAGATGTCCAGCGGCCTGCTGCCTTATGTGTGCCGAAGCTCCTCTGCGGACGCTCCCCGAGGCTTTGCTTACGTAAACTTCTCTGCCGGATGACTATCGTCTGATCATCTCCGTCCCGATAGCCGCTTCTTGAAACGGGCATTGATTAGCGGCAGCTATTGCTTCGTGACCCGAAAGCCATTGCCAGGCAGTAACATGGATAAACAAAGAATCAACCGTTTCTATTTTCCACCAACCATTATTGCAGAAGAGGCGGTATTGGCGTATTTGCGCATCCAATAGCCGATCGTATGATTGTTTCACCCGCGTATGGGAGCTAGAATGGATATTATGCCGCCAATTGATGAGCAACTGTACCACGGATCTTCCTAGCCGGATTACCGGATGGTTTCACACACATGCTGCACGGGTTTTTTCGGTACAGAAAAGGGGCTGCGGGTAGTGGTTCAATTTTAGAAAGCGTTATCAAGCAGGTGGGCGCAAATTCAGCGAATTTACGGAAAAATGGAAGCAAAGCGGCGGTGGCGCCGTGACAATGGGTGCTCAGGCGTGTTACAGCCGTGTGCAGCGGCATGAGAAGAAATGATAGAGTAGACAGGAGTACATCTGATGACAGTGGACCACAATTTGTTTGGAGCAAATGCAGCGCAAGTCCCACAACGGCATAAGCTAGTACTCAAAAAACCTGCTTCATGGTGGGGCAGCCCCTGGCGTGAAGCCCTGCCCACCGGCAACGGTCTGCTCGGCGCAGCCGTGTATGGGGCCGTTGGCCAGGAAACCGTTCTTCTGCATCATGCACGGCTATGGACTGGAGGAAAGAAAGGGGAGCTGCCTGATGTTAGCGATAGCCTGGCCGGAATCCGGCAGCTCCTGGAGGAGAAGAACTACCGGGAAGCGAACGGGTATTTGGCGGGAAGGCTGGAAGCGCACGGCTATGAATCCTTGCGCGAGACACCGCTGCCTTTGGCGGATTTGAAGCTGATTCGGACTGCGTCAGCGGGATTCAAGCATTACCGGAGAGCTTTGAATATGGAAAGCGGCGAGGTGACGGTGGAATGGCGGGAGGGAGACGCGCAGTTTGCGCGGGCGCTGTTTGTCTCCCGGCAGGACGATTGTCTCGTATGCGAGCTGCGTGCGGAGGGGAGGGCCATTGACGTCCAGCTCCAGCTTACGCCGCATGAGAAGGGTGCTTCCGGTCCGGGCTTCCCTCCGGCGATGGACGCGACGGCCGAAGCTCAGGCTGCAGCCGGCTATATCCGCTACGCCGCCCAAAATGATGACGACTGCGATTTTGGCGCTGTGCTGCGGGCCATTCCGCAGGGCGGGGAGATGGAGCACAGACAGGGAATCATCTCCGTCTGCGGCGCTGAATCCGTTCTCATCGTGCTGCGGGTATTTACACACGGGGAGCGGATTCGGGAATGGGAGCGGCTGGAGGCGGAGCTGGCCCGGATGGCCTGGTCCTATGACGAGCTGCTGGCCCGGCATCGCGCGCTTCATAGCCCGCTGTTCCTAGGTGCAGACATTCGCCTGCATGGGGAAGAAGGAATGCCTGCTTCGAACGAGGAGATGCTTCTGGAGGCGTATGAAGGGGAGCTGCCTTCCGGAATGGCGGAGACGCTGTGGGCGTACGGCAGATACTTGTTTATTTCCGGTACCCATGAGGAAGGGCTTCCGTTTGGTCTGTACGGGCTGTGGTGCGGCGATTACAAAGCGGTATGGAGCCACTACATGGCCAATGAAAACGTCCAGATGATGTACTGGCATGCTGCCGTTGGCGGCCTGACGTCTCTAGTGCCCGCGCTGCTCCAATATTATGAGGAACGGATGGAACAGTTCCGCGATAATGCCCGCAAGCTGTACAACTGCCGGGGAATCTTCATACCGGCCGGCACAACGCCGGGGAATGCCGCGCCGTTCCAGATCGTTCCCGTGATTTTGCATTGGACCGGAGCGGCAGGGTGGCTGGCGAGGCACTTTTATGAATACTATCAGTTTACTGGGGATATGGATTTTCTGAGAAAGCGGGCGCTGCCCTTTATGCGAGAAGCGACGGTGTTTTATGAGGATTTCCTCGTCCTCGGGCCGGATGGCAAATACATATCGTATCCTTCCGTGTCCCCGGAAAATACACCGCAAAACTTCATTGCTGAAGAAGGCCGGTTCGGCCAAATGGCTCATGCGATGCCGACTGCGGTGAATGCGCTGCTCGATTTTGCCATTCTGAAGGAATTGCTGACGCAGCTCATAGAAGGCAGTCTGGCGGCCGGAGAAGACGTCGCGGACATTGCCAAATGGCGGGAGATGCTCACTCGCATTCCGGTCTACGAAATCAATGCGGACGGGGCGGTAAAGGAATGGCTGCATCCGGACTTTACGGATCGTTACCGGCATCGCCATATTTCGCATATTTATCCTGTTTTTCCGGCTCATGAGGTTACGAAGGCCAGCGACCCCGGGCTGTTTCGGGCATTTGCGGGGGCTGTGACACAGCGGCTGGTCACTGGCATTGGCGATCAGACAGCGTGGTCCTTCGCGCATCTGGCGAACATTTATGCCCGGCTGGGAGACGGGGATCAGGCTTTGGAGTGTCTAGCGCTGCTAGCCCGATCCTGTCTGCTTCCCAACTATTACACGCTTCATAATGATTGGCGGGGCATGGGAATCTCGCTGTCCTACGGCAGGGCGCCCGTTCAGATGGATGCCAATCTGGGATGGGTGTCAGCCGTGCAGGAGCTGCTGCTTTATGTGACACCGGACCATGTCAAGGTATTGCCCGCTGTGCCCAAGGCCTGGAAAAAAGGGGTGGCGGAGGGGCTTCGGTTTTGTTCAGGCAGCATTGCATTCTCATGGGACCTGGAGCTTGGCTGGCTGGAGGCGGAGCTGAAAGCCGATCGGCCGACGGACCTGCTGCTCACGGTGCCTCCTGCCCTTCAATGGCTCACTACAGAGGAATCGGCCATAGCGGCCGCAGCGGACAGAACGAATGAGCGGCGAATCCGGCTCGGTGCGGGGGAACGGCTGAAGCTGTACGCCAGCAGTGAAACATCAGGCCAATGACAAGCCAAAGGATTTGTGAATTTGAGAGAGTACGGCAGAATTAGCTTCATTACATATCAGCAGGCAGAGGAGGAACGTCATCATATGCCGTTTACAACGCTTCAACAGCAGTTTATACAGCCGTCTGACGAATTCACGCCAATCCCGTTCTGGTTTTGGAACGACGATTTGACAGCGGAGGAGATTGTCCGGCAAATACAGGACTTTACGGGAAAAGGGGTCATGGGCTTCGTTCTTCATCCCCGTCTCGGCATTCCAAAGAAATTGACATATTTATCCGATGAATTTATGGATTTGGTCGAGGTGGCCGTCAAGGAAGCCGCGCGTCGGGGAATGCAGGTCATCCTTTATGATGAAGCCATGTACCCTTCCGGTTCTGCTAATGGCCGGGTTGTCCAGGGGAATCCCGAATTCGCCAGCCGCGGGCTGAAAATGCTCACCTTCCATCCGGAAGCGGACATCCGTTTGCCGGAAGTGCTTGAGCCGGGAGATACGCTGGTGTCGGCACAGGCGGTTCAGCTTCAGAGCGGCGCAATCAATGGAGACAGCACCGTTATTTTGGACACCACGCAGGGAGTGGTCCGTTTTACTCCCCCGGATGGGGCGGAATGGTCGATCGTGCTGTTTGTCGAAACGTTTACCCGCGGTACGATTCGCGGCATTCATTTCGGGCAGGATGATGGAGAGCCGGATGCCCCGGCCTCCTCGGATTTGCTGAATCCGCTCGCCGTTCAAAAGTTCATCCGCTTGACGCATGAGCGGTATTATGAGCGGGTGGGCTCGTATTTTGGCAGCACCATTATCGCCATGTTTACCGATGAGCCGGACATTCTCGGCCGAGGGCATACCAAGGAGCTGCAGGCGTGGACGAACGGCTTCATGGACGACTTCACGCGATCCGGCTGCCGGGAAGAGGAGTTGCCGCTGCTTTGGCTGGACGGGATGGAGGCGAGCCGGGTGCGCGCCGCATACCGGAAGGCAGTCAATGCACGCTTGACGGAAATGTATTACAAGCCTCTGTCCGAGTGGTGCCGCGATCATGGCATTGCCTTTACCGGACATCCGGCGGCCAGTGACGATATTGGGCTGCAGGAGCAATTCCACATTCCCGGACAGGATGTGGTTTGGCGGTGGGTTGCGCCGGAGGACGGGACCGCGCTGGAAGGGCATCACAGCACTGCGGCCAAGTGCTCGGCCGATGCCGCCAGACACCGGGGAAGAAGGAGAAATCTGAATGAGTTCCTCGGCGTATGCGGACGCGGAAACGGCTGGGTGCTGAGTGCCGGGGATATGAAATGGTACATTGACTGGCTGACGGTTCGTGGCGTGAACCTGCTCAGTCCTCATGCCTTTTATTACTCCATCGACGGGGATCGCATGTTTGAGAGACCGCCGGATGTAGGCCCGAACAACATTTGGTGGCCCCACTATTTGTCCTTCGCCCAGTATATGAAGCGGATGAGCTGGCTGATGACGGACAGTGTGAATGTGACGCCTGTTGCGGTGCTGTGCAAGGAGGATTGGCTGCCATGGCGCATCACGAAGCCACTATATCAAAACCAGGTGGAGTTTAATTATTTGGAGGAACGGCTTCTGTATTCGGCCTGCACTGTAGAAGAAGGGCAAATCCGCATTGCGGCGCAGACCTATTCCGTCGTGCTGGTGGAGAGCCCGGAAGTGATGGAGGAGCAGGGCCTGGCCGTGTTGGAGCCTTTCATAAGCCAGGGCGGGCGTGTCATTGTGCTTGGAGATCGCGGGACATCCCCTTCGTTGCATGCAGCGGTTGAAGTACGCGATCCGGTTGATGTCGTTGCCGCTTTGGACCGGTTGTTCAAGCGGGATGTGCGCTTTGACGGAGATTCCCGGTTTGTGCGTGTCAGTCATGTAGTCAAGGAGGGCAGCCACTTCTATATGATTGTGAATGAAGGAGAGGATGCCGCTTATGAAGGCACGATGCGCGTTAGTCTGAAGGGAGGGCTGGAGCAGTGGGAGCCTTGGGATGGTACGGTGTCGGCAGCATCCGCCGTCCCGGTGGATGACGGAATGCATATATCCGTGCGGCTGGAGCCGCGAGGAAGTGTGATTTACCATGTAAATCCGGATGAGCCGATGCGTGCTGCAGACGATGCCGATTCGGTTCCCGCTGGCGAGGTCCGCCAAGAGCTGAATGACAGCTGGCGGATCGGTCTCTTGGGCGAGCCGCTGCTTCCGGGTGAACCGGGGAACTGGACTGCACAGGAAGAGCTGGCCGATTTCTCCGGGACCATGGTATATACACGCCAGCTGCATCTGGATAATCCGCCTTCGCTTCACCAGGCCGCCCTGCTCGATTTGGGCGAGGTGCATGAGCTGGCTGAAGTGTGGGTGAACGGCGAATCGGCAGGGGTTAAAATGTGGCCGCCGTACGTATTCGATATCCGGCCATGGCTGAAAGCGGGGGACAATGAGCTGCGGATTCATGTGACCAATGCACTCGCCAACCGCTACGAGCAGGCGGGGCTGCCTTCCGGCCTGCTCGGTCCGGTCACTTTGTCGGCAGTTTCCGGAATTGCTAATCCGAACCAATAAGGAGGAACCTTCTTGAAACGTTACGGATACCGCACGAAAGCCGTCCTGCACTTGATGCTGTGCTTCCTTTGTTTAACTGCGTGCAACGGGGCAACGGATATAGAGAGCAAGCCCGCTGAGGAGGAGACCATAGAGGACACGGCGCAGCTCGTCGTGTACTCCGGCAGCGGGGATTCAATTGACAGCTGGAATGACCGGTTCGGCAGCGCACTTCAAGCGAGGTTTCCGAATTATACGATCAAATACATTCAGAAGCAAAAGGATTTTGGGATCAAGGAGCTCTTGACCTCAGGAGAAACGATTGATATTTATTGGGATTCGATTGGAGGCTTTGCCGCCGGACTGCTGGATAACGGGCTTGAGCTTGATATGACCCCGCTGATGAAGAAGCATCATGTGGAGTTGTCGCAGGTTGAGCCTACGGTGGCGGACTCGGTGAAGCAGCTGGCCGCGGATAAAGTAATCGGCATCCCCATTTTCAACAACAATATGGTGCTATATTACAACAAGGATCTGTTCGACAAATTCGGCGTCAGCTACCCCCAGGACGGCATGACGTGGCGTGAGGCAAGCGCGCTGGGTGAGAAGCTGACCCGATTTGACCAGAAGCAGTATGTCGGCCTGTCCTCCTCCCAAACACATATGCTGCTTATGAATCAGCTATCCATTCCGTTCATTGATGCTGCCAGCGAGAAATCGACGCTTCAGACCGATGAGAAGTGGAGGACGTATTTTAACACCGTGTTTGCCGGTCCCGGCCAGTCCTCGGGTTATGTGGATTATATGAAAGCGCACAAGGATACTTTGCCGTACCGGGTGGAATTCCTGCAGGACCGGGAGCTGGCGATGTTCGCCTGGCTGTCTTCGATCATGTTCGTGTTTCCCGAGGATTTCAAGGCGATGAACTGGGATATGGTTGCCCTGCCTACCTTTGAGGAGCTTCCCCAGGTCGGATCGCAGGCGTACCCGACTTATTTCGCGGTGACTTCGATGTCCAGGCAGCAGGACCAGGCCATGAAAGTAATACAATATTTGCTGTCGGAGGAAATGCAGACCCGCCTCTCCAAAAAAGGTGTCATGCCGGTGCTTCAGAATGAGGCCATCCAAGCAGTTTACGGCCAAGACAGCCCGTTTAAGGACAAAAACCTGAAGGCCTCCTTTTATAACAAATTCGCTCCGATTCCGTTTAAGTCCCGGTATGACAGCCTGGCCCTGACGCCGTATGCCAAAGTAGCCAACAAGGTTGTGCTGACAGCCGATCATAACACGGTGTTCCGTGAAACTGCGGAGGAAGTGAACAAGAAGCTTCAGGAAGCCCGAATGAAATGAGTATCTATGCGCTTTATTCGACATCTGATGAGGCCCCGGCTTCATGAGCGCTAATGCCAGACGATTTTCCAGGAAAGTGAATGTGCCTGTCCAGGTAATGAAACGTTCCGAAGGAGATGAAGAGGAATGGCGAAGCTGAAAAGGTTCATGGTTCTCCTTTTGATTCCGCTGCTTGCTTTTTGTTCCATCTGGTCCAGTGCTTATGCAGACGCTCCGGCTGCCCCGGCTGCCGCTGAGCCGCTTCCGGCATTTCCCGGAGCGGAAGGCGGCGGCATGTACACCACCGGCGGCCGTGGCGGCGAGGTTTACGAGGTGACTACCTTGGCGGATTCCGGTCCGGGGTCGCTGCGGGATGCGGTATCGCAGGGCAACCGGACGGTGGTGTTCCGCGTATCCGGCAACATCGATTTGAAATCGAAGCTGTACATCAGGGGCTCCAATCTGACCATCGCCGGGCAAACCGCGCCCGGGGACGGGATTACAGTGAATCATTATCCCGCGATTGTGGAAGCGGACAATCTGATTATCCGTCATATGCGTTTCCGCCTCGGGGATACGGTGCTGGCGGAGGAGGATGCCATGTCCATCCGCAAATACAGAAACATTATCATGGATCACTGCTCCTTCTCCTGGGCGATTGATGAGGTGCTGTCTCCCTATGAAAATGCCAATGTGACGGTCCAGTGGTCCATTATCGGGGAAGCGCTGCATATGTCCCGGCACCAGAAGGGGCGTCACGGCTTCGGCGGGCTGTGGGGAGCGGGGAATTCAACCTATCATCACAATCTGTTAATCCACAACGCCAGCCGCAACGCGCGGTACAAAGGCACGCTGACTGAGAGTAAAACGCTGGATTTCCGCAACAATGTAATTTACAACTGGAACTATCAGACCTCTTACGGCGGGGATCATGCGGATGTGAATATAATCAACAATTATTACAAGTACGGGCCGGATACGCTTTTGACCAAGCGCCGTTTGTTATATGAGCTGACCGGAGCGAACGGCCAGGTTTATGCCAATGGCAACTACATTGATTCCGCACCGGATGTGACGGCGGACAATTGGCTGGGTATTTTCATGGATGCCGGCAAGGAACGGATTAACGAGCCGCTGCCGGTTAATCCGGTTACCACCCACTCCGCTGAGGAGGCCTACGAGCTGGTGCTGGCGCAAGCGGGAGCGAATGTGCCGAGACGAGATGCGGTGGATTCCCGTATGGTAAACGATGTGCGGGATCGTACCGGACGGGAAATCAATTCGCAGACGGAGGTCGGCGGCTGGCCGGAGCTGAACAGCTTGCCCGCCCCGGCGGATTCTGACCACGACGGCATGCCGGACAGCTGGGAGCTGGAGCAGGGGCTGAACCCCAATGATCCTGCCGATCGCAACGGTGTGCTGACACCGAACGGCTATACCCATTTGGAGCGGTATTTGAATTCTATCGTTTGGGACGGGAAACAAAATCCGAAGGTGCGCATGACGTCGCCTGCTCTGAATACGGTCATGAAAGCAGGCAAATCTCTCACGATGAAGGCGGATGCGAGTGATCCGGATGGATCGGTGGCGAAGGTGCAATTTTTTGCGAATGATGTGCTGCTGGGAGAGGATTCGAAAAAGCCGTATTCGTTCGATTGGAACAATGTCCCGGACGGCTCCTATTTCCTTCGGGCCCGTGCGATTGACCGGGACGGCCTAGTGACGGATTCTTCTACTGTGCCCGTCCATGTCAATACGCAGGGAAATACGGCTCCGTGGACGTCCAGGGACGTAGGTAAGCCCGATATCAAGGGTCATGTCACTGTTACGGACGGCCGTATTGTCGTCAAGGGCTCGGGAAACTGGCGGGAGGACGACACGTTCCATATCGCTTATCAGAAGCTGAAGGGGGACGGGGCGATCGTCGCCCGGATTGACCAGATTACGAACACAGCGCCTCATAACCGGGCAGGGGTCATGATCCGGGAAAGCCTGAATCCGTTGTCCCGGGAAGCGATGATGGCCTTGTCCGTCCGCGGGGAAGCGTATGTCGGAGTGTTCTACTCCCGGGATACAGCCGGGCAGCCGCTGGCGGAGACGCCGCCGGTGGTTGCGCTGCGCACGCCATATTGGGTGAAGCTGGAGAAAACAGGGGATGTGGTGAGCGGCTATTTGTCCAGGGACGGAATGAATTGGACATTCATTTCCTCGGCCGCTTATCCAGGCATGAATGAGGTGTATATCGGGCTGGCTGCGGAGGCGGGCGAAGAAAACAATCTAATCAATAACTACAACACCTCTGTGTTTACGGGAGTTTCTTTGAGCGGCCCGCCGACTGTCACATTGGATCAGCAGGACCAAACGGTGACATCGGCGGTGTACACTGTTTCCGGAACCATCAGTGAGCCAGGAACGGTGAAGGTGGACGGCAAAAGGGCTGTTGTCGACAGCAGCCTGCGCTTTTCGGCTGAGGTCCATCTGAAGAAGGGACTTAACAAAATTACAGTGCAGGCCGTTGATACCGACGGAAATAAGTCTGTGCCTTACGTACTAAAGCTGACCAGAACGACCGGGAAGCCGGGCCATTCCGCCGCGCAAGCCGGCATGCCGGACCCGGAAGAAGCATTGGATGAGCCGATAGCGCAGATTGAACCGGAGGCAGCAAGCGATGAAGCGGGTTGGGAGCCCGGGCCGGAGGAGCCTGGAGAGGACGATGCGGAATCGGATTCCAATCCCGTAGTTTCAGGTGCGGAAGAGTAAGCAGAGTGATCGGCAAGGCGCTTTACCTGAAGCGGGGAGCAGAATACAAATCGCAGAGGTAGTGGATATCGGGGCCATGCCGTACGCGGTTTGGAAGGAGCATGCGTGCGGAATCCAGCGATCAAGCGATCAAGCGGAAGTAAATATCACGGTTAGCCATTGACGAACAGCCCCAGGCAGAAATATATGCTGAGGGCTGTTTGGCTTTTTACCAATGGCGGTATGGGGCGCGGTATTGCAATGAATTTTGTACTGGTCACAGCTTCCGGCGGGCATCTGGGCGATGTTTGACGGCAGCTCATCCCATGCAGAGGTTAAGAAAATAACGTTTTCTATAGCATCGATTAAGCGATGATTGGAGGGCCTTGAGCTGCCGACCTGCCTCCGGAGGCTCAGCGATACCCGGTGGTGTCCGCAGGTTTTCCCGCGTCCTGCACTTCAGATATATACCGCCAGGCATCCGGCTGCGATCCGTCGAGATCGGTTACATGATACACTTTTGCCAGATCGCCGCTCGATACGGATTGCCCGCTCCAGCGAGCAGCTTTCGGATCGGCGGCCAGAGCGGCAATGCCACGGCCGATAAACCGGGGTGTTTCCGAGATGGCGAAATACGGCACCTCCACCAGGGCGTCACGCCAATTTGCTTCGGTTACGCGATAAGTTTCGAGCATGATCTCAGAACGCATCCAGCCGGGCGTAACGGCTAATGCCGTGCACTGATAGGGGGCCAGCTCGTGCGCCAAAGACTTCGCCATCCGGATAACGGATGTTTTGGACAGGTCATAGAACAGCGACAGCCGGTAGTTGGCATCATTGTAAGCGGCAGTCCCGTCCGTAATTTCCACTGCCAGCCCGTTCGGATTGCGAATCAGCAGCGGGAGCGCATAGTGGCTCGTAATGATATGGGTATCAATCGCCAGCCGGAGCATGCGCAGTCCGTTGTCCAGAGAATGCTTCCAGACGGGAACGTTCCATTCCGCCAAATTTTCGCCGCCCCATATGTCATTGACCAAAATATCCAGGCGCCCTTGCTCACGATCAATGCGCGATATCAGAGCTTGTACCTGGGACGAATCGAGATGATCCGTCTGAACGGCAATGCCTGTGCCGCCTGCTTGCCCGATCAGCTCCGCCGTCTCTTCAATCGTTTCCGGGCGGTTGTATTCTGATCGGCCGGCCCGTGTCGTGCGTCCGGTTACATACACGATAGCTCCAGCCGCCCCCAATTCAATGGCGATGCCTCTGCCCGCCCCGCGTGTGGCTCCTGCCACCAAAGCGACTTTTCCAGATAAAGGTTTCATATGGACAGCTCCTTTACGTTGATACAACTTCATCCTAAATGATACTTGCGACAACCTGTGTCATATATAGATCAATCTCGTTCAAGTTTTTCGTTCAGGCGTTTAAGGGAGGACAAGGTTAGAGGCCTGAAGCTGCTTTGCTTCATCGTAGGGCAGGCGAAATTTTCTTCTCTGAATTTTAAAAGCACTTCATCCCCCAATTTCATAACCCTCTTGCATTTTTGTTACGATGCGGCTATAATAAACTCATAGGTAATTGGTCAATCAATAACTAAAAAAGGAGCATGAAATGATGGCAAGAGGAGGGACAACGTCGGCTAACCGCCGGACGGAAATTGTGTCCGCGGCCATTGAGGTGTTCGCCGAGATTGGCTTTTACCGGGCGACAACCGCTCAGGTCGCGGAAAGAGCCGCGATTTCGCAGCCGTATGTTTACCGCTTCTTTACCTCCAAGGAATCGCTGCTGCTGGAGGCGCTGGAGGTATCCTGGCAGCGGATTTTGCAGGCTTTTGCCAAGGTCAGGGATACAGCCGCATCCGAGGTGCTGGAGCGGGAATTCATCCGGGCGTATGAGCAAATAGCGGCTGCGCACCGGAATGAGATTTTGCTGCAAATGCAGGCCCAGACCATCCGCGAGGAACCCATTCGCCAAGCTATGCGGCAGGGACTGGAGCAGGTGAAGCAGCTCGTTCTGAAGGCCTTTGAGGAAGCCGGTATAGAGGACCCTGATGCTCGGACATCGGATTTCTTAGCCCGCGGCATGTTGTGTAATGTGGCCATGGCACTGGAAATGGATGATTTGATGTTCAAACGAAAGTAGCGAAGAGACTGAGACCCCGGCGGCTGATTGGCCTGCGTTATGCAGCCGGACGCCGCTCACCGGGTCGAAGGAGGAAGAAACCTGCATGAAGAGACTCGAAGGTGGAACAGTGAGCTGAGTAAATTTTTTTCAAGTAAAGTAATTGGTTAATCAATAACTACAATGAAAAGGAGCGAATGAAGATGAAAAAAGCAATTGTATTGGGTGCAACAGGCGGCGTAGGCAATCCATTGGTGGCGGAATTAGTTCAACGTGGTGTAAGTACGGTAGCTTTCGGCCGGTCACAAGCCAAGCTGGAAGCTTTGGCGGAGGAGCTTGGCCGGCCGCAGTGCCTCACGCTTGCAGCGGGCGACGCCTTTAAGTCGGAGGATATCGTCAAGGCGGCTGCGGGAGTGGACGTTATTTTTCACAGTGCCAATATTCCTTATCATGAGATGGAGGCCAGACTGCTCCCTCTCGGGGAGGCGGTGATGCAGGCGGCGGAGCAGCTCGGGGCGAAGGTGGTCGTTGTCGACGGCATCTATCCTTATGGAAGAAGGACTGTCGACAAGGCGACAGAAGATCATCCCAAAATGCCCCATACCCGCAAAGGCAAGGTGCGCCATGCTTATGAACAGCTGATTTTGAGCCCGCGTTGGTCTAAGGCACGTCCGCTTATCGTGCGGCTTCCCGATTACTATGGGCCTTCTGCGCAAGCCTCCTACCTCTCTGTTACGATGGAGGCTATCGCGGCGGGCAAGCCGACAGCCTTTATCGGCAATATGACGATTCCCCGTGAGTATGTGTATTTGCCCGATGCGGCGCGCATGATCGTTCAAATTGCATCCCGCGATGAATCTTACGGTCAGAACTGGCATATTCCCGGCCCGGCCCTCATCTCCGGCCGCGATCTCGTCCGTATCGCGCAGCAAGCCAGCGGGAAGCGCAAGGCAGTTATTCCTTTGGGTAAAATCAGCCTGTCGCTATTCGGATTGTTCAACCCGGTCATGAAGGAAGTGGTGGAGATGCTGTATTTGACAGAGGAGCCTTTTGTGCTGAGCGGAGAAAAGTATGAACAGGCCTTCGGCCCGATACGGTGGACACCGCATGAACAGGCAATCGCGGCGACGATTCGCAGCTTGATGGAAAAACGTCAAGGTCTTTAGAAGCGGATAAGGAAAAAACGGACTTCCTGTTTCCTAAACATTCCAAATGTGATACAATATCGAATAGGAACATTTGTTCTTGATTCTATAAGCCCATATTGGACTTACGATGGTGAGAGCCCTTTCATCCGAATGGAAGGGCTTCTTTTAACCGGCGGCTGATGCGGCAGCACATAACGAGTCACAATCCAGGCTCTCAGGCGCTAATGGACGAGCAGCGATAGGCAAGTTCCACTTTGCCCAGCATAAGAAAAGAGCAGTCTCCCGGACAAACGCATGTGCCGCTGAGAACTGCTCTACGGTTATTACGACTTTTCGTGTGCGAAAGATAAGCAGCGGGAGAAATGTCTCTTGTGTCAGGCTCCTGTTTCAAAAAAGATCTGCTCGAGCGATTTTTGCTCCACTTCCACGCGAAATACCTGCATCTGCTCTTGAACCAGCAGGGCAACAAGCTGAGGAATTACGGCTTCTTCCGTCAGCACGGCTGTCATTCGTCCAGATGACAGGTGAAGCTCTGCCGCAAGCGGGGCGAGCTTGCGCTTCAGCAGCTGTTCCTGCTCAGGTGTGAATGGATTCAAGGCAATGCTTAGCTTGATTTCCGACTGGAAGTGTTCCCGAAGCTCGCGCATGGTGCCGCTGCATGCGATTTGCCCTTTATCCATAATGGCCACCTTTGTACAAATCTTCTCAATCTCATGCAGATTGTGAGAGGTGAGCATAATGGTCCGGCCTTGACTCGCGCAAGACATGACAAGCTGCTGTATTTCCTGGGCGGATTCAGGATCAAGGCCGGATGTGGGCTCGTCCAGAATAATCAGCTCCGGACGGCCAAGCAGCGCCTGCGCAATGCCTAGCTTCTTTTTCATGCCGAAGGAAAAGCCACGGATTTTTTTGAATTCATGTCCTTTTAGTCCGACCTGCTCCAGCTGATGCACCAGTTCTTCACGGGAGGATCGTACCCCAAGCAGAGCGCCTAAATAATTCAGATGCTGGACGGCATTCAGGTCCTGATAATAATTGGACGTATCCGGCAGCACGCCCATTCGGGCTTTGACCCTGTTCATTTCGCTATAAGGGCGGTCAAACAGCGAGATCGCGCCGGAGGTCGGGATAACAAACCCGGTCAGCATGCCGATTAGCGTGCTTTTTCCCGCGCCGTTCTTGCCCAGCAGTCCAAAAATCTCTCCTTGCTCGATACTCAGATTCACCCCGTTGACCACATTGACACCGTTATACATTTTGGTTAATGCGCTTGTTTGGATGACCATCAAATATCCCTCCTGTTGAATGCCGTCACAGCCGCAATCACCATCAGGCAGGCCATGGCGAACGGAACAAGACTCAGCCAGGCCGATTGCTCCTGCAGCAAATAATAATAAGGCATCGCGTATTTGATTAATTTCCAGGAAGCGGGTTCTCCATAATAGCTCCATAAACCGATCCACGGGAAGAGAATGCCGCCTAGCAGGCTGAACAAGATGGAATGGCCGGTCCGGCGTACCAATAAAGAGACGATGAGTACAAGTCCAATCGGGTAAGTCAGAAATGAGAACAGCTGCAGCAGCTTCAGTAAATAAAATTGGCCCGAAAATAAGGAAATGATCAAAAACGACAGCAGCAAGCACACGAGCCAGAACAGCGCAATCCCGACCAGCTTGCCGAGCAGAACGGCGCTCCGTGACACCTTGGTTACGATAAGGCGAATCGTTTGCGTTTCCATCTCCTTATTGAGAATATCGTGGGAGAGGGTCATAACAAACAAAAAGCCGAATAAATACAGCAAAACGGTGATTCCCGATACGTAGCCCGCGCTCAACTGGCTTTCATTCATCAAGATGGGGTATTTGTTGAGCAGGCTCGAAATCCAGTACGAAATACCGCAAAATAACACGATTACTGCAATGGACTTAAAGCTTTTGAACAACTGGATAAACTCGCGGTACGCAATGGCCAGCATAGCTCTTCTTCACTTCTTTCTTTGTCATCATTGAATTCCTGGTATCCGGAATCGATGGTAATGGAGAAGAGCGCCGGCTGAATACGAGCAACTATACGAGCGCTGCTGCGACGCCCTGCATGAAATGACCACGGAAAATCGCCATAAAATGGAGGCGGCGACAACGCAGGTCAAGCTCGCAGAGCATGTAATGCGCCCGCTGTCACGGCGAGCGCCGTAAGCTGCATCAACCGATGAAGGCGTCTCTTCCGGTAAGGGGACACTCGTTCAGAAAGCATAGAGGGACCGAACACCTACGTTCGATCCCTGCTACTGTCTACCCTGAGCAAATGAAATACGGCAAGCAGTGCAATGAAATCCAGCTAGGGCGGTATTACCATTCGAGAATAAAGTGGCTGGCATCGCCGCCCTGCGATTTATTTATCTTGGTCTCGTCGAGCTTTACTCTTACGCTAATGACGCCTTCAGGTTTAAATCGATTGGCCATTGCAGTAACGATACCTTCGTCACATGCTTCGGGATAAGCAGAGTAATTGATGATAACTGCGCACCTCGGGGGGAGGCTCTTTTTATATTCAAAAATCTTGTAGGACGATTGTATTCACCCTGTAGATGGATTTCATTCTACTGCTTTTGTTGATTGGTTTCAATGCTTTCTTAGTGCGCGTAAACTCATATGAATTTCAAGCTGCTTGTCAGCGCATACGATTTGTTGGCAGTATCCGGATGAACTTATGAAAATCAGGCTGTTCTTGAAGGAATTTATCAGTTTATTTCGAATATATATAATATTTGAAAAAATACATCATGACTGCCCGCATTCTCCATCCCAACTAACGAAAGGAGCAGTGGAATGGTCAACTTGCCGAAAACGAATGAACTTGGATTTTATGAAATCCGTCTTGAATCCATTGGTGGATTGGGGGCAAACCTTGCAGGTAAAATGCTCGCGGAAGCCGGTGTTACAGGGGTAGGCTTAAACGGTGTCAGCTTTTCCTCGTATGGCTCGGAGAAGAAGGGCTCCGCTGTCAAAGCCCATATCCGGTTCTGCCATCCCGAAACGAACATCCGGGACACGTCACCGGTAGAACGGCCGCATGTGGTCGGCATTTTCCATGAAGCCTTGGCCAAGACAGTCAATGTGATCAGCGGCATTTATGAGGACAGCCTGGTGCTCGTCAATTCGGTCAAAAGCCCGGAGCAGCTCAAGGACCATCTCAAGCTGCTGGGCGGTACGATTGCCGTAGTCGATGCGATTGGCATTGCTCTGGAGGAGAAAAACCGTGTCAATATGGCGATGCTCGGCGCGCTATACCGGCTGTGCACCTTCCTCGATGCGGAGGCGATGAAGGGGGTTATCCGCAAGTCGCTGGAGAAGAAATACCCGCAGGCGGTCCAACCCGCAATCCGCACTTTTGAAAGGGGTTACAACGAAGTGCAGTTTCAAACCTTCGCACTGCCGGAGGGGCAGCAAATGCCGGGCTTTGTGCGCTTCGATACGCCTGTGCTGGGCTACGCCACTCAGCCGATTGGCGGCCTGATTACCAACCCGGGCAACAGCATTCTCAAGGATCTCAGCATCTCCCGGGCCGGGATGATGCCGCATTTTGACGATGAGAAATGCATCCACTGCGCTGCCTGCGATACGGTATGTCCCGATTTCTGCTTCGTGTGGGATGAGCTGCCGGATAAAAAAGGCCGGCCGCAGATGTTCCTGCAGGGAATTGATTACCAGTACTGCAAGGGCTGTCTGAAGTGCGTGCAGGCCTGTCCGACCGAAGCGCTTGCGAGCGCCAGGGAGACAGAAGGCTATGCGGAGGGACACCGGGTCCCGCACCGCTTCCCGCTTGCCGCACAACCATAGATCAAGGGGTGCAAGCGTACTGTCATCACTTGAATTGCAGAAACGGATGATGATACCGGATAGCGAATTCACTTTCAACCTGAATGAGAAAGGTGGTTACGAAGCATGGCCATGGAGATACAAAAGGAGCTCGGGCAGGGCACAGTCGAGCAGCGTGTCGTGTATGAGTCCGGCAATGAGATGGCGGCTTATGCGGCTCATCAAATCAATTATCATATTATGGGGTATTTTCCGATTTCGCCGTCGACAGAGGTGGCTCAGTTTCTGGATCTTATGAAGACGAACGGGCAGCATGATATTGTGCTTATTCCCGCGGACGGCGAGCATGGATCGGCGGGGGTCTGCTACGGGGCATCCACAGCCGGAGGCCGGGTGTTTAATGCGACGAGCGCCAACGGCTACTTGTACATGCTGGAGCAGATGCCGGTACAGTCAGGCACGCGATTTCCGATGGTCATGAATCTGGTGTGCCGCTCTGTATCCGGTCCGCTGGACATTCACGGGGATCATTCGGATTTGTACTACGCGCTCAACACGGGCTGGCCGATTCTGATGTGCCGCGATCCGCAGGCGGTATACGATATGAATATGATTGCCCTGAAGCTTGCCGAAGATCCGGAGGTCCGCCTGCCGGTGCTGGTCGCCTCGGACGGTTATTTCACCTCTCACCAGAAGCGCCGGGTCATGACGTTCGCGCACCGCGCCGATGTGCACCGGTTTGTCGGGGAGCATCCGCCCGAAGGGTTCCCGCATACGCTGGATCGCGACAATCCGATTACGGTCGGGCCGTATATGAATGAGCCGGATTACATCAACAACTGTTACCAGCAATCGATGGCGATGTACCGGGCTGAAGCAGTGTATGATCGCATTCGTCAGGAATATGCCGTTCTGACAGGCCGGGACTATCCGATTCTGGATTTGTACCGGATGGAGGATGCGGAGGTGGCCGTGTTCCTGATGAATTCGGCCAGTGAGATTATTAAGGACGTCGTGGACCAGCTGCGGGCCAAGGGCATCAAGGCGGGCTCCATCGCTCCGAATATCATTCGCCCGTTCCCGCAGCAGCAGATTGCCGAAGCGCTCAGCAACGTAAAGGCGGTTACAGTCGGAGACCGCGCCGATTCGTACGGGGGTCACGGCGGCAACATCGTCAACGAAATTAAGGCTGCTCTGTTCACCCACGGGAACCGGGATACGATGGTAATCAGCCGGATTTACGGGCTGGGCGGCAAAGATTTCTATGCCGAGGACGGCCATCAGTTGTTTCAGTTTGCTATTGACGCGGTGGAAAAAGGCCGGGTCGAGGTTCCCTTCGACTATTACGGCCATACGCCGGGCGACCCGGCCAAATCGCCGAAGCGTGTGCTGCTGCCGATGAAGTACGAGGAACTCAAAACCGGCCTCATTACAGTCACTCCGGATGCCGCCAGCGGCAAACTGAACGTGCGGATCCCGCCGGTGCGCTCCCTGACCCGCAAGCCGAAGCGGATTGCCCCGGGGCACGGCGCCTGTCCGGGCTGCGGCATTTTTTCCGGGCTGGAGCTGTTTTTCAAAGGAATCGAGGGCGATATTGTGGCGCTGTTCCATACGGGCTGTGCGATGGTTGTCACGACCGGCTATCCGTATTCGGCCCACAAGGCGACTTACATTCATAATCTGTTCCAAAATGGCGCAGCCACGCTATCCGGCGTCGTCGAGATGTTCTGGGAGCGCAAACGGCGCGGGGAATTGCATCACCTGAATCTGCCGGATGATTTCACATTCGTGATGATAACCGGAGACGGCGGGATGGATATCGGGATGGGACCGGCCATCGGCGCTGCGCTGCGCGGCCACAAAATGATTATTTTGGAATATGACAACGAAGGCTATATGAACACCGGCGCACAGCTTTCGTATTCGACTCCGATGGGCCATCGGACCTCCACCTCCAACGTCGGCTCCAAGCAGGGCGGCAAAGTATTCCATCATAAGGATACGGCGCAAATTATGGCGGCGACCCATATCCCGTATGTGTTCACCGGCAGCGAGGCGTTTCCCCAGGACTTGCTCAAGAAGGCGGCCAAGGCTCAGTGGTATGCCCAGAATGAGGGGCTTGTCTACGGTAAAATCCTGATTGCCTGTCCGCTGAACTGGTTGTCCGATGATCAGGAAGGCGGCAATATCGTCGGGGCAGCGGTGGATTCCTGCTTCTTCCCGCTCTATGAGGTCGAGCATGGCGTGACAACAATTACGTACAATCCGGAGGACAAAAACAAAAAAATCCCGCTGGCCGACTGGCTGAAAACGATGGGAAAAACAAAGCATATGCTGAAGCCGGACGCTTCGGAAGCGCTGCAATCGTTCGAACGCGAGGTGGAGCGGCGCTGGACGATTCTGAAGGCCAAGCACGACAATCCGGTACTGTAATCGGGCGGGAGGAATACGGCGATGGCATTTGTCCTCCAGCATCGGGAGAGCGGGCAGCTGTATACATGCCTGCTAATCAATACGTACCAGCTTCCTTATTATGGAACGAAGTTTTGGCCTGTCCAGGAGGAGGCGGAGCAGGAAAAGCAGGAATTCCTGGCCGGGCAGGAGGCGGCGAATGCTGCGGATTGGGCGGTTATCGAGCTGGAGGAGGCAAAGCTCAAAACGGCCAACGTGAAGCTGAGAAATGACCCGTCCATTCGCATCTATTGGAACACGCTGCAGCAAACCTTTCATGTGGAGCGAGAAGACGGCTCCTCTTGTTGACTGCATCATCCAAGCTTCGAAAATGAAGCGTGCGGCGGCAAAATACATGTCGGCCGTTAGGACCAACGAGGAGCGCATCGCAAAAGTATAATACGTCTAGTAATTGTGATGTATGAGGAACGGGGAGAGGGGGCTTATGTCCGCTCTCCCCGTTTCTTGCTGTATATCGGCCAGCCGAACTGCAACAGGACTGAACGCAAGGTGGATCGAAGAGCTTCCTGTGTTATTCATAAAACAAAGGGCTGTTTGGCATGTTCATGGTTGCTGTTTCCCTTTGGCTCGTTCCATGCTTGCTCCGTTATGCCCGTCATCGTCTGTCTTATGTTATTATACCGGCGCGCTCGACTGATCGCGTGTATGTATGGTGCGGCACGTTGCACGTGAGGCATATTGAAAGCATCATGCAGCATATCGGGCTCTATAGCTGGAAAAACGTGCCTGTGTATTGTATCGTTAGGAAAGGGAAGCGCCTTGCAGCCGGAAAGGAGTACGATAAGATTGTCAAACGGGACGGAAGCCTTACATCCGCTGCTGCGGCAGTGGTTCGAGCGCGAGTTTCGCGAGCCGACCGAGGTTCAGCAGCGGGTATGGCCGGCAGTGCTGTCAGGCAGCCACACGCTGGTCGCTGCACCGACGGGCTCCGGCAAAACCTTGGCGGCTCTGGTCCCATGTCTGGACCGGATCATGAAGGACAGGCCCGCATCAGCAGGGCGAGGAGAGGGACGGGGAGTCCGGCTGCTCTATATAACGCCGCTGAAGGCCTTAAATCATGACATTCTTCACCACGTGGTCGGATTTGCTGCACGGCTGGATGAATGCGCAGTACGCTTCGGGTACGAGCCTCCCGGCATAACAGTGGGTGTACGGACAGGCGACACGACGGCCAGCGCCCGGGCATCGATGCTGCGCAAGCCGCCGGACATGCTGGTAACGACACCGGAATCGCTATATCTGCTGCTTACCTCCGAACGCGGACGGACCATCCTGCGAACGGTGGAGCAGGTAATCGTCGATGAGATTCACGATTTGGCTGCGTCCAGACGCGGCCTTCATTTGAGTGTAACGCTGGAGAGACTGACGGCTTGGTGCGGACGGGAGGTGCAGCGCATAGGCGTTTCCGCGACCCAGAAGCCCTTGGAGCGTGTTGCCCTTTTCCTGGGCGGCTGGCAAACCGGGGCGGGAGGGCGGAATGAAGCTTCATTGTCATCTGATGGCAAACTGCTCCGAGCGGAGCCGCGTCCGGTGACGATCGTTCAAAGCGAGATGAACAAGACATTCCGGCTTCTGGTCACCCTGCCTGCTCTGGCACCGGAAACTGTCGTTACGGAAGGGAAGCAGGAAGCGGTCTGGGGACCGCTGATCCGGCAAATCAGCACTTATTTGGAAGGGGCGCGGACGGCAATTTCAGCCGGAAAGCGGGGAATTTCCTTGTATAGCAGGGTGACTGCTGGATTGGCTGGATTGAAAATGCGGGGAAGCGGTGGTACATCTTCGAGCCGGATTCGGACTTGCCTGATGATGCACAGCCTTGCAGATTGGCTGCGGAGACGATCAAGCAGATCGTTATGCTGTTGCTCCGGCTCACCGGATCGCGGCGTATCGTGGTGGAGCGCTGGAACGGGGAAGCCGCGGCGCAGTCGAAAGCGGCGGATACGCTACGGGCCTTGGGCGCCGAGCTGGATCAGGCTTCGCTTGTATTTTGGCCCAGTGCGGTCAGGTGACACAAGTTCCTCCCCGGCGGACCGCGGTCTTGCGTCCAGTAACCGGACACAAGATCGCCTGACACGCACGCGTTTCCCTGATGGCAAAAGCTCCGTAAGCCCGTTACCGCTGTCCTGTTCTTTCTATCAAAGTTATGTCGTGGAGCACGGTAGAGAGTAGAGTCACGATGGCGATTGATATCCGTCAAGACGGTTTGCGGTTTACGGTTGACAGGCTGGTTCTATTTTCTATATGATGCATAACGGGTTTGTTTTTAGCAGCTTTTCGTTTGTTTCGTTGATGCGTGATTGGAGACAAGCTGTCATTTGGATATAAAGGATTTAGCGGGCAGACGGTCGGACAGGCCGATTCGTCAACCCGGATGGGAGGGCTTCATGATCCAAAATAACCGGCTGCCGATAGATGAGGTGCTGCCTGCCTTACGGGAAGCCTTGCGCAGATCTGCCAATGCCGTTCTGACGGCTGAGCCGGGAGCGGGTAAAACAACTCGCGTCCCGCTGGCGCTGCTGGATGAGCCTTGGCTGAAGGGTCGCCGTATCGTTATGCTTGAACCGCGAAGGCTGGCCGCTCGCGCGGCAGCGCGCTTTATGGCGGCCTCTCTCGGCGAACAGGTCGGGGAAACGATAGGGTACCGTGTAAAAATGGATACCATGGTTGGTCCCCGTACTCGTATCGAGGTCGTTACAGAAGGGGTGCTCACCCGGATGCTGCAGCAGGACCCGGCACTGGAGAGTGTCGGGCTTGTTATTTTTGATGAGTTCCATGAGCGGAGCCTGAACGCCGATCTCGGGCTCGCGCTTTGTCTGGAATCGCAGGCGGTGCTGCGCGATGATTTGCGCCTGCTCGTAATGTCGGCTACCCTGGAGGCCGGACCTGTGGCGGAGCTGCTGCAGGAGGCGCCGGTTCTAAGCAGTAAAGGGCGTGCGTTTCCGGTAGAGACCCGCTATACCGGCCGAGGCCGGAACGAACGGCTGGAGGCAGCCGTTGTGCGGACGATTGCCGAGGCAATGAACGAGGAGCCGGAAGGGGATCTTCTTGTATTTCTCCCGGGAACGGGAGAAATACGGCGTGTAGAAGCGCTGCTTGGCGGTCTGCGTCTAGGGGCCGGTGTCCACATTGCTCCGCTTCATAGCGGCCTGCCGCAGGAGCTGCAGGATCGTGCGATTGCGCCGGCCAAGGCAGGGCAGCGCAAAATTGTACTCGCTACATCCATCGCCGAGACGAGCCTCACGGTGGAAGGGGTGCGCGTTGTGGTAGACAGCGGCCTGATGCGCATTCCGCGTTTCTCGCCGCGCACTGGCATGACTCGCCTCGAGACGGTTCCGGCCGCAATCGCCTCTGCGGACCAGCGCCGGGGCCGGGCCGGCCGGCTCGGACCGGGCGTTTGCTACCGGATATGGGATGAAGCCTATAACGCGCAGCTTCCCCGGCAGCGGGCTCCGGAAATTATGGAGGCCGATTTGGCGCCGCTTGTCCTGGAGCTGGCGGCATGGGGGACTGCGGACCCGGCAAACCTGCGCTGGCTGGACCAGCCGCCGGCAGCGGCCTTCAATCAGGCGCGGCAGCTGCTATGCCGGCTTGGGGCATTGGACGAAGCGGGGCGAATAACTGGGCACGGCAGAGCGATGGCGCGCCTGGGCACCCAGCCGCGCCTTGCACATATGCTGCTGCGAGCTGCTGCGCTTGGTCATGGCCGCCTTGCTTGCCAGCTGGCGGCGCTGCTTGGCGACCGGAATATTTTGCGGTCTGTCCAAGGCGGCGGCAGCTTCACGGATGTCGATGTCAGGCTGCGTGTAGAGGCGCTTCAAGCTGCCCGGCTGTCGGCTGGCAGTGTGGTGCGGATTCAAGGCGCGGAGGCCGATATGAATGTATGCCGGCGTCTGCTTGCCGAAGCGGATTCCCTGTATCGGGAGCTGGAAGCCGCCGCTGAAGGCCAAGACGCGCAGCGGAAGACTTCAAAAGCACAATTCGGTAGCTTACCGCCGGAGGAGCCTGCTGCGGCAGTTACCGGCAAAGACCAGAATATAGATTCCGTTGGGCTGCTGCTGGCTCTCGCTTACCCGGACCGGATTGCACAGCGCCGCGGAAACGGCGGCTTCCTGCTCCAAAACGGGCGGGGGGCGGTTATCCCCCAGCTTCAGCCGTTATCCGGCAGCCCGTATCTTGTCGCCGCAGAGCTTGACGATCAAGGACCGGACAGCCGGATTTTCCTGGCTGCGCCAATAACGCCGGAGGAGCTGAAGCGTCATGCTGACCATCTCATCCAATTGGACACGATCGTCACCTGGGATGCGGCAGTCCAGGCTGTCCGGGCGCGAAAGCAGCTGCGGCTCGGCGCACTGCTGCTGGAGGACAAGCCGCAGCAGTTATCGGAGGTGGACCCGGACGAGGTATGCAGAGCCCTTCTAAGCGGCATAGCGGCTGAAGGCATCGGCCTGCTGCCATGGACGAGAGGCTCTCGTCAGCTTCAGGAACGGCTGCAATTTCTAAGCAAGCACGATTCAGGCTGGCCTGATGTGTCGGACGAGGCCCTGCTGTCTACAATGGATCAGTGGCTGAGGCCGCAGATCCTCGGGCTCAAAAACCGCCAGGACCTGCAGCGCCTGCAAATGAATCAACTGCTGGAGGATCGGCTTAACTGGGAGCAGCGGCGGCAGCTGGACGAGCTGGCCCCGACCGCAATCCGCGTTCCCAGCGGATCGCGGATTGCGGTCGATTACAGTGACCCGTCAGGTCCGGTGCTGGCGGTTCGGCTGCAGGAGCTGTTCGGCATGAGCGAGACGCCGCGGATTGCCGGAGGACGTGTTCCGATCACGCTCCATTTGCTGTCTCCTGCCCAGCGTCCAGTCCAGGTAACCCGGGATTTGGCCAATTTTTGGCGCAGCACATATTTTGAAGTGAAAAAAGACCTGAAAGGCCGCTATCCGAAGCATTATTGGCCGGAGGACCCGTTGATCGCCGAGCCGACAAGCCGCGTCAGGCCGAAGGGATAGCAGGGGCAAAGAAGCTTTCCTCAGGCGGTGTTATCCAGCAAGATAATGACCGGACGGCTGTAGAGACAGGTTAAAGCTGGATGGATTTATGAATGAACGAGGAAGGAGCATTGTCATGAAGGAGCTGGAAGACGCCATTCGCAGGCTGCTTGAACCGGTACTGCCCGGAACGGACTTTATCATTCGAACAGGCCCGAGCGGCAGAAATAACACAACCCGCTTCATCGATACCGCGCAAGGCACCTTGGTGCTGCGGATTTATAATACACACCGGGACGAGAGCAAGGTGCGGTATGAGCATGCTATCCTGCTGGAGCTGGCCAGCCAGCGCATCTCTCTTCAAACGCCCGTGCCTGTTCTTTTGCCGGATGGGGGCACCATTCTTTATCTGGACGGCGGAGAGACACCGGGAGAAGAGCGCCCTCCGCAGCTGGCGGCCCTGTTTCATTATATTGAAGGCCGCAATCCGGAGCTTCGCGCCGAAGCGGAGTTTGCCGATTTCGGGCGTGCTACAGGCCTTATCAGTAATACGCTGGCCCGCATTCAGACAGAGGCTGAGCCGAGCTACCGCCCTTATTATGAAATCGAGCATGCACATCCCGGCTGTCCGCCGGAGCTGGCGCTCCGTTTTTGCCAAGAGCCTCCGCAGCCATTTATGCCGCTGCAGCGGCAGCTGGAGCGGATTGGCTCGCAGCTGGATTCGCTTATTACCCGGTTGCCGGAGCTGGCGCAGCTTCCGCATCAGCTGGTCCATGGGGACCTGAACGTTTCCAATATTTTGGCAGGAGAACGGGGCGGCATTACCGCATTTATCGATTTCGAATTTGTAACCCGCGATATCCGCGTCATGGAGCTCGCGGTTTGCTTGTCTGATTTGATTCGGGATGAGCCGGATCAGGAGCAGCGCTGGACGGGCATCGCCGCTTTTTTAACCGGGTACAGGCAATTCGTATCGCTGGAGGCGCGGGAAATCGAGGCGCTTCCGCTGCTGCTGAGGCTGCGCCGGCTAGATGTATTTGTGCATTTCTTGGGCAGGTACATGGAAAAGGTTGATCCGCCTGAGGTTCTCGCGGATATGACCGCCCGCTGCGCGCAGCAGCTGGAATGGCTGATCAGCCATGAACGGGAGCTGGACGAGCTGTGCCGTTATCATTTGTTATGATTTCCTTTTGATTTTTTGATCTTATTTATCGCAATAGGGAGCGAACCGAATGCACGTTTCCGTACAGTTCTTATCTTTTTTTGTTATTCAAACCGATGACGAGGGCGGACAATCCGGCAAGCGCTACAAGCATTATCAGACGCTAAACCGGGAGCAGTATGAGGACAGTGAGCTGAAACCATTTCTGAGTGAAGAATTTGTCCGCATCTGTAAGCGCAAGGTGGAGAAAAACCCCAGCTCCGAATCGGTGCCGACGAAGATTGGCCGCTTTATCGTGGAGCCGGGGCATGAGCTGACAAGTAATCCGAACTACAATTTATTGCAGCGTATCCGGTTTGCAGAAGACAAAACGGTGTTTCTGGGCTTTGCCGACGAGCTTCTGCGCATGTACATGGAGACGAGCGCCGTACGGGGCGGGGCGTTCATTGCTGCTCAGGCCAAGCTTCCCGATTTGTTTGACGATCCGTTTTTGTTCGTGATGAAATGCGATTTTGAGCCCAAAATCGCCCGAATCTCGGACGAAACCAGCCTTGTCAGCCAAGTCGAGATGGCGATCAGCGCCCGCAGCATCAAATCAATTCAATATCCGTACATGCCCGAGCCGGGAATGCTGGAGGAATGGGAGCTGAAGATTCACCAGGCATCCCATGCGCGCTATTTTGAGGATTTCCTGAAATTCGTTACCTACGAGAAGCCTATGCCGACCATTATTACGGAGCATGTTTTTCAAATGGTCCAGGATTACATGGAGGAGAAGTGGCAGGCCGCGCCGGAATACGCCGCCGAGCACCGGCAGCAGGACGAGCAGGCGATTGAGCTGTGGGCCTGCAGCGATAAGCGTGATTTGCAGCAGCGCTGGACCCACGAGCAGGTGGTTGAGGCGACAGCACAAATTATGACGCACAAGGAGGATCTGGAGCTTAAATTCAAGCTCGATCATATCTCCATCAAGGGAATGATGGCGGATTACGGGGACAAGGTGCACATTGCTTCCCTGAACGGCCGATATGTCGTTCTTATTGAAGGCGACTCCTTTCAGTTTGATAAGGGCTTTACCCCGATCGAGCTGCTGCATCCAGAGCCGTTCGAGCAGGTAGCCGCCCGTCTGGCCGCTAAGAAGCCGTCACCTGAGGAGCGATACACCGATGACAGATCCCGGGAGTCTCCTTCGTCAGCTGAAGAAGGCTTATCGGAGGCTTCTCCCTTCAAAAGCCCGGACCCCGAGGCGCCGCCTTGGGATTAACCGGCATCATGCACAGATTTATAAAAGAAGGGTGAACTAGTTGCAGCGGAAATGGGTTTATTTTCACCGCCAAAATGAGCGGGAGGACGTCCGGATTTTATTGGACATCAGCCTGCGGAATCAAATCTCGCGCCAGCGTTATCCACAGCTGATTAGTGTTTCCATTAATACCTACCATGTAGCGGAAAATGAACAGCAGTCCCAGGTGATTATGAAGCAGCTGATGGACATCCAGGACCGGGTGGAGCAGGAGCTGGCCGCCTCAGAGGAAGGGGTGTTCTTCGGGCGTGTCGACTCTCCATCCCGTCTGGAGCTGTTCTCGTATGTACAGGACGGCCCCGGGATTTTGCCCGGAGTCCGTTCCATTGTAGAGGAGTACGGCCATTTACGCACGATTTGCAATGAGCGAAACGATGCAGAATGGAGTCTCTATCAAGAGCTTCTCCCCAGCGAGCAGGAGCTGATGCTGGCGACCAATGAGCAGCGGCTGCGGCATCTGCAGGTCAGCGGCTACAAAACCGGAGATGAACAGACCGTTCATCACTGGCTTCATTTTGGCGATAAGTCCAAGCTGGATGAACGGAAGCACCGGCTAGTGGAAGCCGGATACCGGGTTGAAAATACTGGCTACGACCCGGATAAACCGACTCATAAGCATACGCTTCATATCAGCAAGCCGATTATGCTGACCGTGGACGGCATCCATTCGGCTGTACTGGAGCTGGAGCGGCACGCGGCTGAAGGCGGGGGCGACTACGGAGGCTGGGGCATTGTTCCACAGCCCAGATGGACGGCGCGGCTGCGGAGTACGTTTCCCTGGATAAAACGGGTTTTATTGCTGCTGTTATTTATTACGATCTGCGTTGTATTGGGAGCATTATGGCTGGGCTCCCCCATCAGGGGCTGAGCCGGGCACGTACCCGGGCCGCCGGGTTATGCCGCCGCGCAATGGAAATCGGACGTGATAAATGAATCATCTCAGCCATGGAGAGCTTTCCTTAGGGGAGGCTTTCCTTTTTTGGTTTAAGCAGGACGTCGTGCACGCGTACACGTGCTCGTCATCATGTTCTAGCCCTCCATCCGGTAGACTATGCATGGTGCTTTCAGGGGAAGCTTAGTTTAGGTCATCCAAAAATAAAACGAGGATGGGGGGCATAGTATGAACAAGCACCACGAATCAACCTCTCCCGCTGGACAACAGAAAATGGCATCAGAACGGTTTACGCGATCCGGCTTCATTCTCGCCGCGATTGGAAGCTCTGTTGGGCTCGGCAACATGTGGAAATTTCCTTACATTACCGGCAAGCATGGGGGCGCAGCTTTTTTTCTGCTCTTTATTATTTGTCTGATTGTCATCGGCCTGCCGATTCTGCTGGCCGAAATGGCCATTGGCCGCGGAGGACGGGGGAGTGCCGCCAGTTCCTTCTACAACTTGACCGGAAATAAAGCCTGGCGCATGTTCGGTTTTTTTTCCGTAGTAACCGCCTTTTTCATTATGTCGTACTATGCTGTTGTAGCAGGCTGGACACTCCAGTACATGCTGGAGTCGTTTACGGGCTTGCTGTTTACTGCCGGAACCGATTATAAAAGCAAATTTGCAACGTTCGCTGCGGGCTATTGGCCGCTGCTTTGGCAGGCTGTTGTCATGATACTGTGCGGCTGGATAATTGCACGGGGCGTCACAAGCGGGATTGAGAAATTCAATAAAATTCTAATTCCCGGATTTCTTGTCATTCTTCTTATCCTGATGATCCGCTCGCTGACATTGCCTGGGGCCGGGCAAGGAGTAAGCTTTTTTCTGCGGCCCGACTTCGCCAGGCTGGATACGGAATCCGCGCTTGTTGCACTGGGTCATGCTTTCTTCTCCATGTCGCTTGGCATGGGCTGCATGCTGACCTACGGCTCCTATGTGGACAAAAGGCAATCCCTTGGCAATGCCGCGCTTGCCATCGGCCTTGGCGACCTGCTGTACGCATTGATGGCCGGGCTCATTATTTTCCCCACTGTTTTTTCGTTCGGGCTTCAGCCGGAGGCAGGGGTCGGCCTGGCTTTTATGGCGCTTCCCGCGGCGTTCTCCCAGATGCCGTTGGGCTTCTTGTTCTCAGGCCTGTTCTTTGCCTTGCTTGCGATAGCGGCATTAACCTCCGCCATCTCTATCTTGGAGGTGCCTGTTGCATTTTCAATGGAAGCGTGGGGCTGGAGCCGGCAGAAGGCGGCCGTGGCCGTATCCGTCGTTTGTTTCCTGGTCGGAGTCCCGGCGGCATTATCGGTAGGCGGTGTGCTCGGCTCTTTCACCTTGTGGGGCAAAACTTATTTCGACTGGGTCGATTTTATTACAGCGTATATGATGATGCCGTTGGGTGGTCTTGTTGTCACGCTGTTTACAGGCTATATGTGGAAGCGTGCCGGAGAGGAGGCCGGCTTGTCCGGCGGGTGGTACCGGGCCTGGATGTTCCTGCTGCGGTACGTGGCGCCCATTTTAATCCTTCTGATTTTCTTATACTTTATGGGACTGCTTTCGTTTTAAACGTTTTATCTGCTTCTGTTGGAGGAACCATAACCATTATAAATTTTAATAATAAATGTGACTAGCAGAATGCCGTTTATGCGGGGCTGAGAAAATGCCATCGATAACGGCATTTCTTTCAATTCAACCTTTATTTTCAACGGGAAATGCCGTGGATTTCGGCTTCTAAAGGGCTTATAGCCCATCTCGGCCGTCATTGATTATTCTCTGTAGGGCAAGAAGTGATTTATTAAAATATGGTATAAATATCTCATGATCTCCCATGGTAATTCCATGTAAATTCTAAAAATGGGTTCCGCAGGTACTTTTCGTGTGCTACAATCAACCGCAGCGAGCTGACAGACTAAGGAGGTATGATACCACATGAAGAAGCAACGCTGGATGACGCTGTTGATGGCACTGCTGATGCTGTGGGGTGTTTCAGCAACCGCCGTCAATGCTGCCGCGCC
Source organism: Paenibacillus sp. y28 (assembly GCF_037137075.1). Lineage (NCBI taxonomy): Bacteria > Bacillati > Bacillota > Bacilli > Caryophanales > Paenibacillaceae > Paenibacillus > Paenibacillus sp. y28. Next base: position 201,432 of record NZ_JBBBNV010000001.1, on the reverse strand, counting down.
TGCGACATTGCGTTACGGAGATTCCGGACCGGATGTGCCCGATTTGCAATACAGGCTGAAAACCCTGGGCTATTTCAACACGAATGTTACCTCGTTCTACGGCCCGGTAACATTCGAGGCCGTGAAGCAATTTCAATCCGATTACGGGTTAACCAACGACGGTGTCACAGGCCCAACGACCTGGAATATTCTCAAAAAGGTTTCCGTTAATCAGCATGAACTTGATTTGCTCGCCCGCATCATTTACGCTGAAGCCCGAGGAGAGTCGTATGAGGGTCAGGTAGCGGTAGGAGCCGTGGTAATGAACCGCTTGGCAGCCTTATCGTTCCCGAATACGATTCAGGGGATTATTGAACAGCCCGGCGCATTTACAGCCGTGGATGACGGCCAGTACCGCCTGAAGCCGGATGAAACCGCCTATCGCGCGGCATTGGATGCCGTAAGAGGCTACGATCCGTCCAAAGGGGCATTGTACTATTTCAATCCGAAAACCGCGACGTCGTCCTGGATATGGTCCCGTGAACAGATTGTGCAAATCGGCAACCATATTTTTGCCGTTTAACAACGGAAAGGCATGTAAAAAAGAGCGCTGCGGCGCTCTTTTTTTTCTGAAAGAAAGGGGCTGCTGGTTCTGGCAGGCATAGCTTTTGCAGCGAAGCAGCGCTCGGTCCGAACAGAGCTTCAGGGCAGCCGAGCTGTTAGATTCCATTGGCCTTTCGTCCTTCTTTTCCGCTTTTATCAAAATCAAGCAAATCGGGGATAATACCCGATAACGAAACAAAACAAACTTTTTTGTGCGTGAAATGAGCTCTGCATTCGCAAATTTGTATCCAAATGACGATTAACGCGGCTTTACGGATCCACCCGGCATCCCTTATGATTAGCTCTTGTAAACACCGGATTTTGAACAGAGCTGAATTTTCGTTATGAAAAACGGGGGAACCAACCGGCGGCGTCAAAGCCGCTAATGGGGTGAATCGGCCAATGCCGCAAGGCATGGTCGTAGGGCAGCCACAGCCCGAATCCGACAGCTAACCTCGTAAGCGTAAAGTGGGATATGAACACATGCGGGCAAGCATGCGGATCAATATCCGCATGTTTTTTTATTGCCGTTTATCTGGTGCGAAGAAAGCGGGGATGGCATTGCCATGGTTAACAAATTAAAACGATTCCTGATCGGCCGGCCGATGAAATCAACGGAGCTGGAGGGGGAAAAGCTCAGCAAGCTGAAGGCGCTCGCGGTGCTCTCCTCAGATGCCCTATCATCCGTCGCCTACGGGACAGAGCAGATTCTGATTGTGCTCATGGCGGCCGGATTTGCCGCGGTGTGGTATTCCATCCCCATCTCGATTGCCGTGCTGGGCCTGCTCACCATTCTGGTGCTGTCTTACCGGCAAACGATTTTCTCCTACCCCTCGGGCGGGGGAGCTTATATCGTAGCCAAGGACAATCTGGGCACCTCAACCGGGTTAATCGCCGGCGGCTCGCTCCTGGTAGATTATATTCTCACGGTAGCGGTCAGCTCTTCGGCCGGAACGGATGCGATTACCTCCGCGTTCCCCGAGCTGCACGACCACCGTGTGCTCATCGCGCTGGTGATGATCATGTTCTTGACCCTTATGAACCTGCGCGGGATCACAGAGTCGGCTTCTTTTCTGGCGATTCCGGTTTATTTGTTCGTCCTTTCGATTTTCGTGCTGATTATAAGCGGAACGATGAAATACGCGCTGGGCGGGGGACATGCGGAGGTGCCGGAGCTGGGGGCTGCAGTATCGAACATCAGCCTGTTTCTGCTGCTGAAGGCGTTCAGCTCCGGCTGCTCCGCTCTGACCGGCGTAGAGGCGGTATCGAACGCGATTCCGAACTTCAGGCAGCCCGCCGAGCGTAATGCAGCCAAGACCCTTCTGATGATGGGATTAATTCTTGGAATCATGTTTATCGGAATCAGCCTGCTGGCTTATTGGTACGGGATCACTCCGCAAATGAAGGAGACGGTCGTTTCTCAAATCGCTGAGGCGACCTTCGGACGAGGCCTTATCTATTACTGGATACAGGGCGTGACGGCGTTAATTTTATTTCTGGCCGCCAACACGGCTTACTCCGCGTTTCCGCTGCTGGCGTATATGCTGGCAAAGGATAAATTTATGCCGAATATGTTTATGGCCCGGGGGGACCGGCTCGGCTTCTCCAACGGCATTATTTTTCTTGGTGTGCTGTCCGCGCTGCTCGTGATCGTATTTGACGGGCATACGGAAAACCTGATTCCGCTCTATGCGGTGGGCGTGTTTATTCCGTTTACGTTGTCCCAGCTTGGTATGATGGTGCGTTGGCTGAAGCATAAACCGTCCGGCTGGATCGGGCGTTTTGCGGTGAATACGGTAGGGATGCTCACCACCTTGACCATTACGCTCATTTTTATTTTTACCAAGTTTAGTCAGGTGTGGATGGTGTTTATTTTCCTGCCGCTGGTCATCTTCCTATTTCACCGGATTCGCTCTCATTACCGCAACACGGCCGATCAGCTGCGAATCGATTTGGCGAAGGATAAGCCGGTCATTAAAGGCAGTACCATTGTAGTGCCGGTGGCCGGCATAACCCGTGTGGTGCTCCATTCCATCAGCTACGCGCGATCGCTCACGGACAATGTTGTGGCTGTTTATGTGGGCTTCGACGAGGAGGATATCCGCAAGATGGAGCAGCGCTGGGAGGAGTGGAACCCCGGTGTACGGCTCATTACCTTACGTTCCCGCTACCGCAGTATTCTGCGCCCGCTCTATAAGTTTATTGAAACGGTAGAGTGGAAAACAGCCGAAACGGATCATATTACAATTCTGATTCCGCAGTTTATTACCCGGTACTGGTGGCAAAATATTCTGCACAACCAGACGAGCTTGCTCATTCGGGCCTACTTGTTTGCTCATAAGGATATCGTTATCGCGACGGTGCCTTTTCATATGAATAAATAATGGCACGAAGGCGCAGAGGGAAACCAATCAGACTGCAGCCAGCTCGTCCGGCTGGTGAATGCGAAGCATAATTTCAACGGTGGTGCCTCGATTCACTTCACTGGAAATAGTCAGGGTGCCCTGATGGGCCTCAATAATCCGGTAGCAAACCATTAAACCAAGCCCGGTTCCTGCAGATTTCGTGGAAAAAAACGGCTCGCCGAGCCGGTTCAAATGCTCCTGAGGGATGCCGGGGCCGTTATCTTCAATACGAATACAGACATGGCCCCGGGGATGAGGCTCGAAGCTAATGCGGATGTCTCCGCCGCCGCTCATGGCCTCGATCGCATTTTTCAACAGATTCAGGAACACCTGCTTGATTTGATTCTCATCACAGACCACCTTCGGCACCTCGATTTCCCACTGGCTATGAATGGATACATTGTTCAAAATGGCTTGCGTGTCCACAAGGAGCAGTATGCCTCTCATAATGTGGCGAATGTCATGATCAGCCAGCTGCAGCAGCTGCTGGGGCTTGGAGAGAAGCATAAATTCGCTGACAATATAATTGATGCGATCCAGCTCGCTCATCATAATCTCGTAATACAGCTTGTTCCCATCTCCGCTTGAGCGCAGCATCTGGGTGAAGCCCTTTAAAGCGGTCAACGGATTGCGGATCTCATGCGCCACACCGGCTGCAAGCTGGCCGACAACCGACAGCTTCTCCGAACGCCGGATAAGCTCCTCCGATACCTTCCGTTCCGTTACATCGAGCAGGGTGCCCGAAATAGCCCGCTGGCCTTGGAAAACGATCGGCGCCATCTGAATTTCGAGGTGTACCAGGTCGCCATTGGCTTTATGGCCGGAATAATAGCGCCGCTGGCTGTGCTCGCCCTCGCTGCCGAGCAGGCGGAGCTCTTCGGAGAAGGCCGCGCGCTCCTCCGGGATAATCGAATGGAGCAGAGGCTGGCCAAGAAGCGCATTCCGGCTGGTGGCAAAAATATCGACCAGGCACTGATTGACGTAAATCAACCGGCCGTCCTGCTCCATAAATACGCCGACCTGCGAGCTTTCCACCAAGCTGCGGTATTTCCGATCAGCCTCATACAGCTCCTTTTGCGTTGCTTCATGCTCGTAAATACTGAGAAACAGCCGCAGCACCAGCAGATTCACGCCGATGACTGTACCAAGCAGAGAGGTCAGCTCATCGAGGGCAAACAGGATAAACATAAACAGCAGGGTAATGCCGAGATACGGGATGAACCGCCAGAGTGCGGAAACCCGCTGTTTGCCGTAAGCGTCGGCAGAGCCGATCCGGTCCGGATACAAGGAGGCCAGACCTAATATAACAAGCCCCGCGAACCACAGCAGATCCGGCAGCTCGTTAAGAAAAAGAGAAGGAGCTTTTGCTTGCATGATATATAAATAGACCGTGTTGCCGGCTGTTTTGGACAAGAAACCGACCATCAGCACAAACGTTGCTTTGATAGAAACGGCCGTCCTGTCGTACAAGAACAGCAGCATCAGCCCGAAGAGCACCGCAGCATTAGCCGTGGAGCAAAAAATATAATAGATGGTATATCCGATGGATTCCGGTGTCGGTGCTTCCAGAGTATCTGCGAGATTGTGCCAAAAAAAGCAGAGAAGTGCTGTAACCAGGAGTAAAATATCGAGTAAAAAGCGAATTGCGGAGTAGCGCTTCCGCGCCTGCTTGACCTGTCGGCTGAGACCGACCATAAAAAAAACGTACTGGAGCATCCAGAGCAGCTCGGCGATACCGGGATTCTCCGGTTCTTGTCCCGAAATCAGCACATGGATTGTCCAGAAGCCTTGGGCCGCCAAATAACAAAACGATCCAAGCGCATAATACAGCCAGAAGCGGTACTGCGCCTCGGGTTTTGAACGATAAACGCTAAATAGCCATAGGGTTGAAAAACAGGCAGCCAACAGCTGCAGGATGTTAATTCCGTTTGCCTTCATATACCAATCGTTGTGCCACACACTAATCCAAACCAAATAGACAGCAAAAAAAAGTAAAACGTAACCGACCCAAAAGCGACGCTGCATCATGGATTACTCTCCTCGACTTCCTTCCCGAAATTGTTCTGAAATCATATTCCACAAAATGGGGGAATTTCCTGCAACCAAAAATTAGAACGCGTCAATTATTGAAGAAAATAGGGGGATTCAAGCTGAAAATAGCCTTCATGGAGTTCCTTTTTGACAGCTTTCGCGCTGGAAACCGTGATGAATGTTCGTGAAATGGCGGAGAGCATCTCCATGAGAGCCTTCCGAACCGGGTGCTGGGAGCTGCGTGCGGAGCTTCGTGGAGCAGGAGAATGAGCAGTGGACGGGGTGCATGCTACGAAAATAGTTTACATAACAATATTTATGTAAACTATTTTGCCAGTAAAAGAAATGAAGCGGGATCTCCATGCATGTGGCCTCCATTTCTCCAAGTGATGTTGTATGTGAACGCAAAAAAACGCAGCACGTCCGTAAAGGGACGAGTGCGTTCAGCTCGTGGTTCCACCCTAATTTGACCGGCGGCACAACATTCACCGGAGCATATCCGGGAGCTGCTGTTGCCAGATCCTTATTGGTATCCGGTATCGGGGATAAGTCGGTGCCGCTTACTGCCGTTCGGGATAGAACGGGTTCAACGCCACGGCTGCAAAGGGGTAATTTCGACAAAGTTTTGAGAATGTGAAGTGAAATAAAAAAATGATAAGTTTACATAATATATTTTATGTTTATTTTCGATTCAAGTTCATCCTTCCGCATATTCCGCCTTATTCGCTATCAAGTTAAGAAAGGCATGATGTTGTAAATCATGTTTTACATTAATGTAGAATGCTGCCGCATGAAGAAGGGACACGCCTCGACATGCTGATGCGGTGATAACAGCTATACAAACCACAAAGCGCGCTTCGGCTAAAAGGTGTAAAAAATCGTGATTTATTGTCGGCGGGATGCCGTGTATTTTTTAGACAATAACTGCACGGGGGCGGTTAAGCCGAACGAGCGAGGAGACTACGGCACGACTAAGGCACTATGCCAATTGCCACAGGGATGTCTTGCTGCGGTGTGAAATTTATACACAAAATAATTGCATTAAATATGAATTTAGTGCAATTTAAGCTCAGTTCCATTATAATTTAAGAAGATAATTAGTAGGATGGTTACATCAAAGGAGGATGGCGGCCGATGCGGACGAAGCCGGATGCTGAGACAAGACATTTGGTCAGCGAAGTCTATCAAGAGGAGCTGGAGCTGTTTCTCATTTCGATGAAAACGAGCGGGATGACGGCCTCAACACAGCAGGCGTATCTTGATGAGGCAAAGGGCTTTCTTGCGACGATCCACCCGAAGCCGATCGGAGCGGTCAAGAAGCCGGACATTTTGAAGCACATCGCGCTTTTGATGCAGCGGGGAGTAGGAGATGGGGCGAGGAATCGTGCGCTTGCGGGGATTCGGGCTTTTTTCCGTGCGCTTATCGATATGCAGCTTGTGCAGGCTAACCCGGCCCTGGAGGTCAACAAGGCGAAGGAAGAGAAGAACCGCACACCAGTCTACCTGGAAGAGAGGCAGCTGGAAACGTATTTGCGGGAAATGGAAGGCAAGTATTACTGCCGCAACCTCGTAATCCTGATGCTGATGGCTTATGCGGGACTGCGGGTGGGAGAGGTTCATCGTTTGAATATCGGCGATGTGCAGGCGAACAGAAATTTGCATGTGCTGGGAAAAGGGAGAAAGTGGCGGGTCATCCCGCTGCAGGAATCGCTTTATGATCTCATCAGCGAGGTGATCCGGCAGCGAATTGAACCGAGGTCGGGCAATGAGCAGGCCTTGTTCGTCTCCCAGTTCGGCCGGCGAATCTCCAGGCGTATGATCCAGCATATCGCGGAATCTACCTTCGAGAAAATGAAGCACAGCCGGCCGGAGCTGGCCGGGCTCAAATTTTCCAGCCACAAGCTTCGGCATTCGTTCGGCACGAATCAAATCCGCAGCGGTACCGACATCCGCACACTGCAGGAGCTGCTCGGGCACCAGAGCATTGAAACCACGCAAATTTACACGCACGTTGCGAATCAGCAGCTGGTCGAGGCCATGGGCAAGGTCAAAATTCCGAAGCTGATGTAACGCATGTATTACATACCATTGAATTATTCAGTAGTTCGAACCCCCGTTTGAAACAGGAGGGCACGATGTGCAGCCATATTTGTCCGAAGCGGTTAAACGTGCGAATACAGTCATCGCAGCAGTTGGTCCAGCCATCGCAGCGGCGGTGGGCGTACACTTGCTTTTTACAGTTGTCCGGGAATCGTTAAGTGTCGGGTCATTTAGTTTACATAATATATATTATGTAATTTTTATAATCGAAGTGGATTAAACGAATTGGTATTCGACTTCATTGTCGGTGGCGGCGGGATCGCCGAAAGTGGCATGAATGATGCGGTCAAAATAGGCCGGGAGAGCCTCCATGTACCGAGTCGCGTGCCAGTCCCCGCCGCGATGGCCGGACCAACTGGCTGCGATGACTCTATTCGTACGTTGATGAAGGCCGTAAGCGGAGCTGCACATCACACTAATGCGCAGGGAAGATAAGAAGATAGGACATCATATGAACTTCTGGGGGTCTGCGCGGATTGGCGGATCGGCAGCAAGCGGGGGAAAGCAGGACTCATGCCTGAATCCGCTTCCCCGTCTGAAGCCGTGCGCGGATGCTTAACGCTTGCGGGAAGAGCGCTTGGCAATTTCTTCTGTAACGACAACGGCCAAGTCATCATTATTGTATAAGGACAAGACGCTGAGCAGGGTGTCATCCGCAATGTCGCCCGCTTCTTCCTTCGGGACGGTAAGTGCAACGGCTTGTTGAAGGGCTTCGTTCTCACCCTGCCGGGCATAAGCTCTCCGGTACAGCTCTGCCGGGTCAAGGTCATGATTCACGCACCATTGGGCGAATACGAGAATCATCATTTGCTCGTCCTGCTGATAATTGCGGATGATTTGTTCTTCCAGCTCTTTGCGGTTCATTGCGAAATCTCCTCTTTCACGGTAAGATAGGGTTCAATTATAACGAAAGTTCAGGTGCATCCACAATGATAATGAATGAAAAAATTAAAGCAGCCGTTGTCGAATTAACCGGACTCGACGGAGAGGATTTGGGGATTGTGCCGACGGCGGAGGCTCTGGCCATGGCCAAGAAGCTCAAGGTCGATTTAGTCTGCACTTCGCTTGCCAGCAGTCCGCCGCCCTGCCGGCTTATTGGGGCTGGTGCCGCCAAGGCGGAGGCGCAGCAGGCGCGCAAGGCCGAACGCCAGCCGAAGCTGAAGGAAATCCGGCTGACTCCGCACATTGAAGATCACGATTATGAGACCAAGAAGGAGCAGGCTTCGCGTATTTTGTCCGGTGGCGATGCGGTCCTCTTCGTCGTCAAAATTCAAGGCAAGGAAGGCGCCAAGGCAAAGGAGCTGCTTGAGCAATTGATCAAGGACTTGGCTTCGGCAGGCCGTAAAAAAACAGGCATTCAGTTAAGCGGCAAGCAGGCGGCTGTTCAACTGGACCCTCTGTAAGCAGCGCCCGAAGGTATCAGCTGCATCGATCCATAGCTGTGGGCGTCTGGTACAGGGAAGTCCATTGACGGCGGCAATGAACGAAGCGCCGCCAAGCCTGATATGTAAGAAGCGCCTCATCATGCAATTGGCATGAACAGGCGCTTGTTTGGCAAGAAAAGGCTGTACGGCAGTGCTGATCCAGAAGCACGACTTGATGAGACGAATAATAGACCTACTTCAATAATTTCAGAAACTCTCGCATAAACCCGGGCAAATCCGGCCAAGCATGTCCGGTCACCAGCCTGCCATCCACATGAAGGGTGTCCGCGGCATAGGCGGCCCCCAGCTTCTCCACGTCCAGCCGGCAGGCCTGGTAGGCAGTCATCGTCCGGCCTTGAAAGTAAGCGGTGTCCTTCAAGGCGGCAAACACCTGCGCTGCATGGCAGATGGCGCCGACAGGCTTATCCTGCTCCAGAAAATGCTGGAGGATGCGGGGGACGTTTGCGTCCAGGCGAATGTATTCCGGGGCTCGTCCGCCGGGAATAATAAGGCCGTCGTATTCGGCAGGGCTTACATCCGCAAATGCCAGATGAGAGGCAATCCGATGGGCGGGTTTTTCGGTGTAGGTTTCCCAATCCTCCACAAAGTCGTGTACCACGGTATGAAGCGTTTTTTTGGCCGGCGAAGCAATGACCGCCTCATAGCCTTCCTCCAAAATCCGGTAATAAGGATAATAGAGCTCCAAAACCTCTGCTGCGTCACCAGTCAAAATTAAAATCTTTTTGGACATGGAATCACTCCTTAGGTTGGAATACCTTTCCATTATGACGGTGCGAGTTATTTTCTGTAAACGGGTACAAATTGCTGCATCGTGTCGAATCCGGTCAGGTTAAGCCCGTGAAGCAGATGGAGTCTGAATTTCTTTGCTTGTACTGATTGACAATGGACGGAAAGAGGGACTACACTCATTACAAGGGATTGGTTTGAACGAAACTGGGAAAAGAGGGTCAGGAATGCAGGATACACATAATGTACTGCCAATGTTTATTTATTTGGGCGTCTGTCTGGTGACAGCCGTGTTCATCGGCTGGAATGTATACAAGGTCGCGCAAAAAAATAACAAAGGACGCAGCTGAGGCTGCGTCCTTTGTTGCTGTATAACACGCTACCGTATACGCTTATCATCAAACCGTCTGAATAATGAGAGCTGGCGGAGAGCCTGCGTCCAGCCTTACAGCCTTTCTGCTGTCATATATTGCACGCTGAGAGCTCGGCGTGGCCGAAAAAATAAAAGGAAGAAACCTTGCAGCTTACAAAATATGGCGAATCATAGTCCTTGCTGCAGCTGGAATTGGCATTTATAGCATGAGTGGCGCTATGACGTAAGCAATCAAACGAGCTGGGTCGCCGTTAGCCCTGCAGCTGGAACGCTTCTGCCAGCAGGCGGTACGAGCGCAGCCGGGCCTCGAAATCATGCGTCATGGTGACGATCATGAACTCGTCAATGCCGTATTGCTTCTGCATGGCTAGCAGCTTGCTTTTTACCTGCTCCGGTGTGCCGATAATCCGGCGCTGGCGTACAGCGCGGATGCGCTGGAGGTCGTATTCTGTGTAAGGATAATCTTCCGCTGTCTGCAGGGAAGGGAAGCGATCGAGCAGACGGCCCTGCTCCAGCTTGAGGAAAAACAAATCGGTGCTCCATGCCAAGCGGCTGGCTGCTTCCTCCGTATCGGCACAGACCACATAAACAGCGGCCAAAATTCGCGGCTTGTCATTGAATGCGGACGGCTTGAAGTTTTCCTTATAGTAGTGTACGGAATGCTCGCTATCCGGCACGCCGAAAAACTGGGCATAGCCGAAGGCCAGGCCTTTCTCGGCCGCAATCATAGAGCTTCCCGAGCTAGAGCCGAGCAGCCAAATTTCCGGCGCTGTCGGGATAGAGGGCTCCGCCTGCAAGCCGGCAAACCGGTGTCCGGCCGGAAGCGCGTCATGCAAATAGCCGATCAAGTCATCGACCTGCTCCGGATAGCGGTCGATACCGGTATATTTGCCTTCCTGCAGGGCTCTCGTGGAAATCGGCATGCCGCCCGGCGCCCGTCCCAGCCCAACATCGATGCGGCCGGGATGGAGCGCCTCCAGCAGGCGGAAATTCTCGGCTACCTTATACGCGCTGTAATGCGACAGCATGACCCCGCCTGAGCCGACGCGGATACGCTTCGTATGCGCAGCCAGATGCGCAATGAGCACTTCCGGGCTGGAGGAGGCCAGGGCAGCGGAGGCATGGTGCTCTGCGACCCAGTACCGCGTATAGCCCAGCAGGTCGGCTTCCTGCGCCAGCAGGGTTGTTTCCTTGAGCGCAGCGGAGGCGGTTCTTCCTTCGCAAATTTGTGATTGATCCAAAACACTTAATGTAAGCATATCTTCACCTCATGAGATCAGGTCAATACATTTTTTTAACGGGCATAAGTCCGTTCCCTTTGAATTGTAACCTTTTTTATTACAAATGTCCAAGACTTTGCAGCGTATCCGGATAAAAACGCGAATGAAACGCGATGTGAGCTCTGTTCAACCCGTGTGGGTCTGCCATGGCTCTCATGCAGAACGTGCTGTGCGCATAGAGGCGTCCAAAACCAAAGCTGTGAAGCTCAAGCCTTTAACGGCTTCCTCACCGCCAGGCCCCGGTTTTACATGCGCGGCATAATGTGCTACTTTTTGGGAAGGATCGCTGTAAGTTGAGAGGAGGAACAACCTGTATGGATGAAATTGGAAACGGCTTCTAAATCAGAGAGGTCGAGCTGCTGGAGCTGCCATGGCTTATCGAATTTATTCTCCACATACGCAGGGAAGTGTTCCCGATGTTCAATCCGGAGCAGCTTCCCCAGGATATTGCTCCGTTTGCGCGATTGTATCATGCATCGCCGGATGCGGCTTTTCTCGCAGCCTTTGACGGAGAAGGACAAATCGCCGCAACGGCGGCGTTTGTTTGGTATGATGATCGTTTAGAGGATATGAAGGGACTATATGCAGGACAGCGAACCGCGGAGCTTGTAAGGTGCTATGTTCATCCCGCTTGCCGGAAGCTCGGACTGGGCACCTCAATGGTGAACCATTTGCTGCCCCTGGCCAGGGCCAAGGGCTATGAAGCGATGTATCTGCATACCCGCCGGTTCCTGCCCGGTGCCGTTCAGTTTTGGGAGAAGCAAGGGTTTATCGTACAAGCTGAGCCATTCGGCTCCCTGGAAATCGTGCATATGGACAAAAAGCTGGTGTAAGGCCGGCGGCTGAATTCGCGCAGCTCCAGTGCAAGCTGCATGACGTTTATCTAAGGAACATTGGATTTCAGCCGCAACAACGGCCCGGCTTGTTAGTTCCTTGCTAGGATGTTTTCTCCTCGTCGGAATGATAGGCGACCAGAATGACGGCTTCTCCTGTTTGGTCAGACAGGGTGCGTTCCAGCTCTTGAATCTGCTGAATTTCTTCGGCCGATAAATTGGCTGCCGTGTAGTTTGTCATGGTCATCTGCCAGCCTCCTTAACTAATGGTTCGTCCTACTATTCCCTGACAGACAAAAGTTCATACACATGCTGTTGGATGTGATATGATAGAGATAAAATCACCGAATTTATCCAAGTAGAGGGACTCCGTGTGCATGGTCGTATTGCCCCGTCTGCAGCAGACAACCGGCAAGCCCGGTCGTCATGCAGATCTGTCAGCCCGGCTTGCAGCTTCATCGGCATCAGCCGGACAAGCGGGTAAGCCTGTGCGTGCAGCAAAGCCTGTGCAGCAAAAATTAAAATCGGAGCTCTGAAAGGAAAAATACGGCGGCCAATCCATCTATTCGTCAAAAAGCGAGCCTGCTGAACAAGTGTATCAGCAATCCATTCACAAGAGGAACATATGACAGAACAGGAACAATATAAAACGATGACATTCCGATCAGAGCAAGAGCAATTAAAGCCTTATATACTGGAAGTAGAGGAAATGCTGCCGCAGCTGGAGCTTGACGGAAGCAGGCTGCATGAGCCCGTACAGGTAAAGCGCTTGCCCAAGCCGTGGCGGGTGGCTGGCTGCGGCAATTATGCCGGAGTGTTCCTGCATCCTGATTACCCGGGCTTCGTCGTGAAGGTGTATGCTCCCGGCAAGCCGGGCTGGGCTGACGAGGTCGAGGTATACAAGCGGCTAGGCAGCCATCCGGCCTATTCCGAGTGCTACCACGCGCGGGCAGGCTATCTGGTGCTGCGGCGCCTGAGCGGCATGACCCTCTATAACTGCATCCGCAAAGGGGTGCCTATTCCGCAGCAGGTCATCCGCGACATCGACAAAGCGCTGGCGTATGCGGTCAGCCGGGGCTTGTCGCCCCACGATGTGCATGGCAAGAATGTGATGATGAAGGACGGGCGGGGCATCGTCGTCGACGTCTCGGACTTTCTGGAGCAGGACCCGTGCGAGATGTGGGAGGATCTCAAGAAAGCGTACAACCGCTTCTATTTCCCGTGGCTGCGGCGCATTCCGGTTCCCGACAAAATTTTAAATTTGGTGCGCAAGGGATACCGGGCTTGGCGGAAGTGGAAAAGGAGATTCCGGCAAAAATATTCCCATTAAAGGCATCAGTTTAACGATTATTTAATGATATAATCTTGAATGAGAATATCGTTCTAAGGTATACTTTTTCTCGCCAATAAAACATGAATAGGAGCAATATAATGAAAAAGGTACTCATTTTCGGACACAAAAACCCTGACACAGACTCCATCTGCTCGGCCCTGGCTTATGCGGATTTGAAAACGAAGCTGGGCGCAAATGTAGAAGCAGTCCGCCTGGGCAGCGTCAACGGCGAAACCCAATACGCGCTGGATACGTTCAAAGCAGCGGCTCCGCGTCAAGTGGAAACTGTTGCAAACGAAGTACAACGCGTGATCCTGGTTGACCATAATGAGCGTCAGCAAAGCGCTTCCGATATTGATCAAGTCCAAGTGGCGGAGGTGATTGACCATCACCGTATCGCCAATTTTGAGACAAGCGGCCCGCTGTACTTCCGCGCAGAGCCAGTTGGCTGCACAGCGACCATTCTTAATAAGCTCTACAAAGAAAACGGCATTGCTATCGAGCCGAACATTGCCGGTCTGATGCTGTCCGCCATTATCTCCGATTCCTTGCTGTTCAAGTCCCCGACCTGCACGGATCAGGACATTGCCGCAGCTCGCGAGCTGGCGGAAATCGCAGGCGTCAATGCAGAAGCCTACGGTCTGGAAATGCTCAAAGCAGGCGCAGACCTGAGCCAAAAAACCGTAGCTGAGCTGATCTCTCTGGATGCCAAAGAATTCAGCATGGGCAGTGCAAAGGTTGAAATCGCACAAGTAAACGCCGTTGATGTGAACGACGTATTGTCCCGTCAAGCTGAGGTTGAAGCGGCTCTGAGCAGCATCATCGCAGAGAAAGGCCTGGATCTGTTCCTGCTGGTTGTTACAGACATCCTGAACAACGATTCCGTAGGCTTGGCGCTGGGTACAGGCGCTCATGCCGTAGAGAAAGCGTACAATGTGAAGCTGGATGACAACAAAGCCGTGCTGAAAGGCGTTGTATCCCGCAAATCGCAAATCGTACCGGTGCTGACTGATACGTTTAACGCGCTGTAATTGATAACTTTACATTGATGTAAGCAATAAACGGGCATCGGCCATATGGGATGATGTCCGTTTGTTGAAATTCCCATATCCTGCTTCGTCAAAAGGCGGGAAAACAGGAAGCAGGCGGCCCTGGCACGGGATACTGTTCGTGCCGGAGCCGCCTGTTTTATGTGACAGGGTGGTGATACACGCCGTCTTTAATTTTAGCCAGGAAATCGCTGATCGCATAATACGCCGCTCCCCGGACCGCCGACTGCCCGCGCAGCTCGGCAAACAAAATTTGCATGTTTTTGCGGTGGTAGGGGAGTGTGCGCCGGGCGACAGTGTCCCGAATCGCATCCGCTATCCATGGCTCGGACAGCCGCAAATGGTTGCCGATGACGACGGCTTCGGGATTGAACACGTTCACAATATTCGCGATTCCGATACCAAGGTAAGTTCCCGTCTGCTCCAGGATGCCCAGCACCTGATGGTCTCCATGCTCGGCAGCGGTATTAACCGCCTCCATCGTTGCAAGCCCAAGCGGCTCCGTCTGCTCTAGTACGGCATTCTCCGAAGCGTAAAGCTCCCAGCAGCCGTTATTGCCGCAGCGGCACTTCTTGCCGTCCAGCGCAATGGACAGATGACCCATTTCCCCGGAAAAGCCGGACGTCCCCCGGTACAGCTCCTTTTGCAACATAATGCCGGTTCCGATCCCCGTCCCTGCGCTCACATAAATCAAATGGTTGATGCCGCGGCCGGCGCCGTATTTTTGTTCCCCTTGTGCGCCTGCATTGGCTTCATTATCGATCGTCACGGGACAGCTGAAGCGCTCGCTGACCAGCTGCCGGAGCGGGATATGCTCCCATTCCAGGTTCGGGGCGAACAGCACGGTGCCCTCGCTGTCTACGATGCCGGGCACGCCGATGCCAATCCCTACAATCCCGTACGGGCTGTCAGGAGCCTGGCTAATCAGGCCTTCGATGGTTTCATATAGAAGAGGAAGGACCTTGTCGGCCTGACGGCTTTTGACCGTAATTTCCGCTTCCCGGATTACCTCGCCCTTCAGATCGGTCAGCACCCCGCGAATATAATGGACTCCGAGATCAAGGCCAATCGCATACCCGGCCACCTCGTTGAACACCAGCATGACCGGCTTGCGGCCGCCGCTGGACTGGCCCATGCCAATCTCCAGCACAAGATGATGCTCAATCAGATCCATCACCAAGCTCGACACCGTTGCTTTGTTAAGGCCGGACCGCTCCGAAATTTGAGCCCGTGAGAGGGGAGCGTGGTTAAGCACATCGTCCAGCACGATGGCCGTATTGATTTTTTTAATTAATGCCGCATCTCCGGTCGGTCGTTTCATTGCACCATTCAAACCCCCGTTCACAAGCCTGAAGCTTCAAAAGCTGTCTTATTTTATCACAAAAAGTCGTTTTACTGTAGAGCCAGGCGTATTCTTATTTAAAAAGAAGAAAGAAAGGCCGGTAATGGGTAGACGGCTTGTTTTAAAAAGTATACCACAAAAAACTTACTTTGTGTAATAGACAAACTAAGTTTCTGTGTGCTAGAATACATAGTAGCAAAGTTTTCATCCATCCTAAACCATGAATTCATTTTGAGGAGGCAGTTTATCAATGGCATATTTTGATGGTGTAGGCAAGATTCAATTCGAGGGCAAAGGCTCTGACAATCCGCTTGCATTTAAACACTACAATCCGAAGGAAGTCGTACTTGGCAAAACCATGGAGGAGCATCTCCGTTTTGCAGTTGCGTACTGGCACACCTTTACATATGAGGGCGCTGACCCGTTCGGCGCAAACAACGCCATCCGCGGCTGGGGCAACCTGAGCGGCATGGACCTGGCCAAAGCCCGCGTTGAAGCCAACTTCGAATTCCTGGAGAAGCTCGGCGTTCCGTTCTACTGCTTCCACGATCGTGACATTGCTCCAGAAGGCAGCACCCTGCAGGAAACGAACAAGAACCTGGACGTTATCGTTGACCTCCTGAAGCAAAACATGAAAACCTCCGGCAAAAAACTGCTGTGGAACACGGCGAATATGTTCACGAACCCGCGCTTTGTTTTCGGTGCCGGCACCGCAGTGAATGCAGATGTATACGCGTATGCAGCGGCTCAAGTGAAAAAAGGCCTGGAAGTCGGTAAGGAGCTGGACTCTGAAAACTATGTGTTCTGGGGCGGACGTGAAGGCTACGAAACCCTGCTGAACACGGATATGGCGCTGGAGCTGGACAATCTGGCCCGCTTGTTCCATATGGCGGTTGCTTACGCGAAGGAAATCGGCTTTGACGCGCAATTCCTGATCGAGCCGAAACCGAAGGAGCCGACGAAGCACCAATACGACTTCGATGCTGCAACGACGATTTCGTTCCTGCAAAAATACGGCTTGACGGATCACTTCAAGCTGAACCTGGAAGCGAACCATGCGACACTGGCCGGACATACCTTCGAGCACGAAATCCGTGTAGCGGCAATTAACGGCATGCTCGGTTCCCTGGATGCCAACCAAGGCGATATGCTGCTTGGCTGGGATACGGACGAGTTCCCGACAGATTTGTACTCCACCACCTTGACGATGTATGAAGTGCTCCGTGCGGGCGGTATCGGCCGCGGCGGCGTAAACTTCGACGCTAAGGTTCGCCGCGGCTCATTTGAGCCGGACGATTTGTTCCTCGGTCATATTGCCGGTATGGACACGTTTGCATGGGGCCTGAAAGCAGCTGCGAAAATTACGGAAGAGCGCGTACTGGACAGCATTCTTGACGAGCGCTACCGTTCGTTCCGTGAAGGCATCGGCCTGGATATCGTATCCGGCAAAGCGACCCTGGCCAGCCTGGAGCAATATGCGCTGCAAAACAATCCGATTAAGAACGAATCCGGACGCCAGGAGCGCATCAAGCTCGTGTTGAACGAAATTATTTACAGCGTGTAATGTTAATCACCTAAATTAATATGACATTGCAGCAAAGAAGCTTCCAAAACCATCTTGAAGATGGGGATGGAGGCTTCTTTTTTTACCCGCATTTGTTATTTCTGAACAGGAAGAGCCTTGCAAACCCGCAAGATTGCGCTACAAATAGGGCTTATTCCTTGCCGCAGGGCGGTGTCAATTTAATCCGGATCATCGGGCGTCTTCGACCCGGAGCGGGCCATTTGCTTTTCCGTCAGCTTCTTTGATTCATTAGTCCCTAGAAGGATGTCCAGCATCGGATTGGAGACACCGTACCAGGCTTCCTCATCGAGGTGATGATGGAGCAGATGCTTCCTCTTCATCCATTTGCCCCAGCGGGTTTTGGGTACAATCGGGCGGTGAGAAACAAAGTGCATCCATTGGTAATACAGCTGGCACGTCAGGGCGCCGGAAACAACCGCAGCGGCAAGAGGCCAGCTCCATGTAACCGCCCATGAGATTAGGGTCAACACAGCGTACCCTGCCAGATCATAACCGGCGGGTCCGAACAGGTAACGGCTGTCCGACGGCATTTGATGATGAGCCACATGTCCGCGGTAGGCAGCAGGAGCCAGACGCGGAAACTGATGGAGTATGAAGCGATGCGCGGCGTACTCGATCAGGAGGAATACCGCTATTCCGCTCAGCCAAGCAGCTCCTGTATGCATCGTTAAGGGGGCGGAGATGAGCACGTTGCCGCCGAATACGAGCCATAGCAGCAGCAGAAACCGGATTAAGCGATGAGAGATGAATTCACGGGCGTAGTGCATCGGCGCTCCTCCTCGTGAAGCCGGATGATTTTATACCAATTTTATTGAGGAAGCTTCCTTTTCATTCGTTGTTTGGGGAATTAGACAGCAAATTGTTCTTCGTACTAGCACGGCCCGTGCTGATTGGCTTGTACTTTGTCGCATGAACCGAGAGCTTGCCGAGGAAAACCTTCGGACGAAGCAGACGGTGGAGCCGGGGTCCTGCCGCAGCCGAATTGTTTTTCCTGTTCTTCTTTACAAAGTGCCGCGAGCTTTGTAAAAACATGGTATTCTTGAAGAAAGACTCGTTCATGTTAGGAGCCGTTACGCGATGCTTACCCCTTCTTCCTCCAAAAATTGTTCCAAGGAGCAAACAACCGGTGCTTCTTCTTCCAGAACAACAAAAGAGCAATCCGGTTTATCAAGCGTCCTTAGCCAGTCAAGCGCTATCGGCACGATGATGCAGATGCAGCGGATGTTCGGCAACCGGGCGGTCGCCGGTCTGCTTCAGCGGCGAAGCTTGGCTTCCGCTCATGCTGCGGCGGGGAGCAGCAAGCCTGTTCAAATGGCCAAGTCCCGTGTCAGAGTCGACGATAATCTGCTGAATTACTTGCGGCAACTGATCATTCATGAATTTGTTCCTCTGAATGCGGACAAGCAGTCTCTTCCGGTGACTAAGGAAATCCTGCCACAGCCGGTGCTTTCGCTTCCCGGCCTGCTGCCCAGCGAGGCTGTGCCTCCGGTGAAGCTGCCGGTGAAGCAGGAGGGGCCGCAAGGGGCAAAGCGTGAGGCTTCGCCAAGCAAACCGCTAAATCACAAGCGCAAGCTTGACGAAATGTATCCCCCTGAAGAAGAGCAGGCGGTAAATAAGGATATACTGGCCCCGGTTTCCTCAACAACCGGGAGTGCTTCCGGACTGGAGCCGGGATCTTCAAAGCCTGAGGAGGCTATCGTGCCCAAAGAGAGCTTCCAGAAAAAATTGCGGCTGCATAGCGAAAAAGCCTTACTCCATGAAGCTTCCGGCAGCGCAAAGCATAAACCGCTATTGAAGGATACCGATTATGACCTGAAAAGGTTTATGAAGCTGCTGCGAAGTCTTTTCGAAGAAGCGATGACGGAATTTCTGGGTTCGACTCCCCGGCCCGACAGCATCGATACCTCTCTTGGCGCGCTCAAAACCTTGTGGGAATATGTCCGGCTTCACCAACTAGACCCTGAGACTGAATCCGATGAGGCTGAAGAGGAGGAAGCGGATAAGGAGCAGCCGCAGCTGGATAAAGAAAACAAAGGAATAGCAGAAGAACAGGCGGAGAAAGGCGCAGAAGAAGAGCAAGAGGATGACGATCAAGAGCAGGAAGCCGATCAGGGCGGCCAGGACGACGATGAAATCGTCAGCAAGCTGAAAATAACGCCGCACACGCAAAGCCCGTATACACACGAATCCCGAATCGCCTTTTTTAACTTGGGCGAGTCTGTGCTGCCGGTAGGCACATACGCGGATATTCAGGAGAATTTAACAGCTTTATTCCATGCGCTGCCTCATCTGGAGAACGCCGGCTCCATTTTGCTGCGCCTGGTGGCTTCTCCTTCCTTTGCCGCTTTTAACGCGATCCTGGATGGAATTCCTGTCAAACAGTTGAAGACCAGGAATGCGGATAAGGAGGATGGCGAGCAGAGCCGGGCGGTGCTTCGCGATAAAATTTGGCGGATTGCCCAGCTTTGGCGCCTTGAGGCGGGACGGCGGCTGGCGGGCGGCGTGATGAATACGATTTTGATAGAACGGGCTATCGAGCAAGGGAATATTTCCGTCGCTGACGCAGTTGAATTGCTAACCGAAAGAAACGTCATGAATTTCGAAGGGGCTTCAGGCAAATCGGACGGGTACCAGTTTTTATACGGCAAGCAGTCTAAGCTGGACGCCTCCAGAACGATTATTCATGAGCTTATGGGGAATGAGACGGGGCATAAAGCGCTGCTGGATGTAAAGGAAGCGCTTCGAGAGTTCCATGCGCGTCTCTACAGCAATAAAAAGAAGAAGGAGGCGGCCCCCTCTCTGGATGACGCCGCTGCTTCCCTGGAGGAGGTTTGGGAGGAGAACGCAACCAAAACATACGCCAGAAAAGTCAACCGCGAAGGGATGGATCAGCGAGGCGACCGCATGGAGTTTAACCGGCATGTCAGTCAAGCCTTGGCGGACGATCCAAACTGGCTTCTTATTCAAAAATGGCCTGAATACCTGCGCCTCGCCAATGCTTTCAAACAGCTGATGCAGGCACACTATGCCACCAAAAGCAAAGGGATGGAAATTGATATCGAGGAAGACGACAAGAAGCCGAAGGCGGCCAAGCCGATTGCCTTCACTGAATTCGAAACGTGGCTCATCAATAAGGCTGCCGCTCAGGGGCATTTGCGTGTGCTCGAACAGGAAATGTTCAAGCATGAAACGTTTATCGAAATGTTCGAGGCGAACCGCCATGCGGATAAGGCTACGGCCTTGAAGCATGTGGCGAATTTGCGGAAGGGCCTTGAAATGACTTCAGAGGAGTCGCACCCTTTTCATCAATTGGCGATTCATTCCACACAAACCAGCAGCATGCTGGATAAAGGGTTTGGGAAATACAAAAATATACACCGGGAAATTTTTCAGGTAGTAGGCTCGATCTATAAATTGGACAAGAATCATTTGGAAACAGCCCTTAAAATCATGAAAAAGTCGGATGGAAAATCAAAGGAAACGAACGAAAGCGTTAAAAAACGCTTTACTGAAAAAAACACGCTTCTGCAAAAGGAAGCCGGCCGTTTCGTCCGCTATCCTGCCTTCACTGGGAACCCTCACCGGGAAAACCTGGTTAAATTGTTGGAGGAGTTCAGTGTATTGGCCAACCAGGTCGATGAGCAGGCCGATGAATTATTTAAAAGGAGGAAGCCCAAATGGCTGGATTACGACAAATCCTTAACGAAATTTGAATCGGCGTTCTCCAGGCTGGGCGGACTCAAGCGAGTGTATCAAATCATTGAAACGGTGCGCAGCTTTCCGATGGGAATCATGAACCTGATGGTCAGCGAAGCGGACGATTTGCCCTCAGCAGCCACATTCAATCAATACAATACGATGAGCGATGTGGACGCAACCTCGAAGCCCCATTTGCAAACAAAGAAGGTCGTTTCCATCCTGCAAAATGTGACATGGACGAAGGACAAGCCGACACATTATCTCATCAATACCATTTTGCAGCAGCTTGCTGACTGGTCCCAAGAGAAGGAGGCTGCCGTGACGGAAGGGAACCGGGAAAAGGTGAAGGCACTGGTGAAGCAATTTCTCGGGCTGATGTATCAATCGGACACCTATGCCGAGCTGGACACTGAGCAAATCGAAAAAAAGAATTCAATGGAAGACAATGTACGCCTGTATTTTCAAACCCTGCTGACCTTAATGAAGCGTCAGCTTGACATGGGGAATGCCGCAGAGTTTAATAACTACCTGAGCCGGTTTTATGACGATGCGGAAAAGCTGCAACACCGGAAATATATGGAAAGCATGATGAAAGAGCATCAGCCCCGGGTCAATGAGCTGCTGTCGTCCATGAGTATGGAGAAAGGCAAGGAAATGCAGCAGCGGGCTTTGTATGGAAAGGGGGAGCGATCGAAGCCGAGTCCGGATATATCGCCGCCGGCTGTGGAAGGCGAATTCCGGCTC
Source organism: Paenibacillus sp. y28 (assembly GCF_037137075.1). Taxonomy (NCBI): domain Bacteria; kingdom Bacillati; phylum Bacillota; class Bacilli; order Caryophanales; family Paenibacillaceae; genus Paenibacillus; species Paenibacillus sp. y28. The sequence continues at coordinate 179,905 of NZ_JBBBNV010000001.1, read as the reverse complement.
CTGCGCCGGGGGATTTTGGCCTCCGATGCGTTTCTAAGATGGAATACCGTCGCCGACAACAATTGCGCCTTCAACGGGTTTGGGCTCTCGCTTATTGCGCTTATCCGGCAAGGGGCGTTGAGTCAGGAAACCGTACTGAACCGGTTAAATGCATTTGTGCCGAATACGGTATCACAGGAAGCGTTACAGCAGCTCATTGCTGCTGGAGGACCTGCCATCGATCAAGGGCTTCGACATGCATCCCGAGATCTTCAAATCCGGTTTGAGCCGGTCATCCGTTCCCTTGCTGTGGCAGCGCTGCGCAACAATCAGGGGCTGCTCGACACGATCCGGGTTGACTTGCTTGCCACACTGGAAAACCGGGTCAGAGCGGCAAATGCGCTGGCTGCTGAGGGGGCCGGCGGGGATTTGTTCAATGATCCCGATTCGCCAGTGAATGTCCATTTGAACACGGTTGTTACGCAAGCTGTTGAGGAATTCAGAGCAGCTGAACTCCGGCTGGTTGGCGCCGAACCTGCACAGTTGGCTGCCAGGCTGGAGGCGTTTCTGGCTGTTAAAAAGCGAGAGCTTACCGCATGGTTTAACCGGGAGGGAATGACAGCTTATCTGAATTATATGGCTGGGGATCAGGTATGGGGCGGGGCCCCGGAGCTGCACGCCCTGGCGCAGCACTTCGGCATTCACCTCGCCACGGTCACTCCGTTCGGGCTCGATTTGGGTGCAGGGCAAGCCGGGGAGGCCGAGATGAATTACCGGTACACCGACAGGGAGGGGACCGAGCATGTTGTTGACCAAGGCCGAGGGATTGAGCTGACTGAGGCCGAGGTTACCATCCTGCGTTCAGTCGATGTCATCGAAGGAACGCCGGTGAATCCGGAGCACCCGGCCATTCATTTCCGGCTGCTGAACCGGACGCAGGTAATTGAAGCACTGCAGGGACGTGACGGCGCGCTCATTCGCAAGTTTTTAGCCCTCTATGATCAATTCTACAGGTACCGGATTACAGATAGAGAATCAGGCGCTGTCGTAAGAGACATCGCGCCGAACGAAATGGTAGTGGGGGAAGATGATGAGGTCTCCTTTACAAATGCGGAGGCTCACATTTTAACAGGCGCCAATCTCATCCACGATCCGCAAACCCTTGACGGCCGGATTGTATTCAGAGGCGGTATCGATCCGGCAACGATTAGGGAGAGTCTGCGAGCGAATGCAGAGCTGCAGGCCAAATTTCTGCAGCTGTATGAAGCGCGCCTGCCGAAGCCGGTCATTATGGGCATGGTGAACCGAAACAGTATTCACTGGAGCTCGTTCTCTACTGCGGACGGCAGGTTTAATTTGACGGGTTAAGTGTAACCCAGCGTCTGATGAAATACCGGGAAGCTACGGGAATAGTGCCTCTCGTCAGGCGATGCGCTCCTTTTTGTTCCTGATGGAGATCTGACCGATGTCCCGATTGACGATGGTTATTTTTATCTTGATCAAAATTACCGTATAAATCCCACAACAACACCGCGGCAAACCAGGGCTCTATGCTGCGCGCCTTGGTTTGCCGCGGTGTTATGATCTGGAACGGTGTTGTTGGCTTGAAGATGATCTTGGATGGAAAAAGCTGCATCGACTTTGGACGGACCCGCTTCAGCTCCGTAACGCTGCCCGTTTACAACGGCAGGCGGAGCGCCGCCGGATCAACGGCTGGCACGAGTCCTTCCCCGGCAGCCCGTGCAAGCAGCGCCGTGACGGCGGCGTAGCCGTCCTCCCCCAAATTGGCGGTGAACTCGTTGACATACAAATCGATATGCGCCTGTGTCACCTCGGGCGCCAGCTCCTGAGCGTGCTCCCGTACGTAAGCGCGGGATGCTTCAGGATGAGCCCAGGCGTATTCGACAGAAGCGCGAATCCACCCGGTCAGCGCCCCCAAATCCAGGGTGCGGCGAGCGATAATGGCCCCAAGCGGAATGGGCAGGCCGGTATCGGCCTCCCACCAGCTTCCCAGATCCGTCAGCAGGTCCAGGCCATAGGATGGATAGGTGAATCGGGCTTCGTGAATGACAAGTCCAGCATCGATTTGACCGTCACGGACGGACGGCATGATTTCATGAAACGGCATGACGACCATTTCGCCTACACCGCCCGGTACGTTTTGTGCTGCCCACAAGCGGAACAGCAGGTAGGCCGTGGACCGCTCGCTCGGTACGGCGACGCGGCGGCCTGCAAGGGAGGCGGGGTCGCTGCTGCCCTTGCTAAGTACAAGCGGCCCACAGCCGCGGCCAAGCGCCCCGCCGCAGGGGAGAAGCGCATACTCGGACAGCACCCACGGCAGGGCGGCGTAGGAAATCTTAAGCACTTCCGGTCCTTGGGAAGCCGCAGCAAGACGGTTTGTAATATCGATATCCGCATAGGTCACCTTCAGCTCGGGCGCCCCGGGAATAAGGCCATGCGCCAAGGCATGGAAAACGAACGTATCGTTGGGGCAGGGGGAAAAGGCAATATTCAAGCTCATCTTAGTTCAGCACCTCCGGTAAAATGGCGCTGGCCGCCTCCAGGACTGTCAGCGCGTCTTGTATACGCCAAGCCGATTTATCGCGCGGTCCGACCGCGTTCGAGATTGCGCGCAGCTCCAGGCAGGGAACGCCCCTGAGCTGCGCGGCGATGGCAACGCCGTAGCCTTCCATCGCTTCGGAGCGGGCGCCTGGCACACGCGCCGCAAGCCTGGCGGCGGTTTCGGCGGTTCCGGTCACGGTAGTCACCGTGAGGATGGGCCCGCTCTCGACCTGCAGCCCGGCCTCGCGCAGCGCTTCGGTCCAGCGGCGGGACAAGCCGGACTCTGCCGGAACCCGGGCGGACCCGAAGCCGAGCTCGTCCACGCTGCAGTAGCCTTCCGGGGTTTCAGCTCCAAGATCAGCGGCAATGATCTCGTTGGCTACGACCAGTGAGCCGACCTCAGCCCGGCCGGTGAAGCCGCCGCCGATGCCGGCGCTGATGACGAGATCGTAGCTGCCGGAGCAGAGCGCCGCCATAGTATTCGCTGCGGCCGCGGCCGCGCCGACACCTGCCAAAGCCACATCGATGTGACGGGTAGAGCCGAGTCCGCGCACGACAGCGTCTTTTTCCGCCTGAACGGCGGTCATGACAAGCACCCGGACAGGCGAAGCTTCTGGATGGTTCATGAGACATCAATTCCTTTCCGATCATGGCGGGGATGAGTACATCTAATCGCCATCGGCAATAAACACCGCAGAATGAAAAAAGAACCCCGCTACACAAAGCGGCGCTTTGTGTAAAAGGCTCTTGTAGAACAACGCTCTTGGCTTCTACATGAGTCTGTATGGCAAAGCAAGAAACAAGCTTACATCCTTATATTGTATCAAATGAAGCGCGGCTTGAAAATGCGCCCTTACTTTGACGACAGGCGAAGCCGGACGGGGCGGACACCGGGGGACCTAGTTGACAATGATTATCCTTATCAATAGAATATAGAATAAGATAAAGCAAGCTGCCCTTATACGATAGGAGTGTTGTTCTCATGCTCGTGGAAACAAAAACGATTCTCGTCAAGGCAGGAACGTCCCAGTTGGTCGCGGATCGCTTCAGCAAACCAGGCCCGATTGCCGAAATGGAGGGCTTCCTGGATTTAAGCGTACTGGTTAAAAAAGCGAGAAAAGGCAGCCCCGAAGAAGAAGTGATCGTGATGATCCGCTGGGAGTCGGAGGAAGCCTGGAAGCGATGGGAAACGAGCCCGGCCCATCTGGAAGGACACCGTCAAAGCCGAGGCAAGCCGAAGCCGGAGCATATAATTCGCTCGACGCACGCCATGTATGAGGTCAAAGCCGTGATGGAACCGCACAAAGCGCCATCTGTGTAAAAGGTCTGCCAAGGAAGCCGCCAGGTTCGGGCGGTTTTTTTGTGTAACGGGTGTGTCTGTGGTGTAACGGGTATAACGAAGCAAGGCTGTGTCTACGTTAGAATTGGTATAAAAAGGTCATAACCGAAGAAGGGGTTTTCAAATCCGTATCGAATACAATACAATAAAGGCTCGGTATACGACGAAAGACCGGAGCCTGTTTGGCGCGCATCGTGAAAGGAAATCAATGCAAACGCTACCATGAGAAATATAAAAACTGATGAAGACGGGTTGATAACGATGAGAGTTCACGAATTTGTAATCCAGCGGGATATTGAGCGCAGCGATTTGGCTGCGATCTCCACCAGGTCCGCACTTTTTATGTCGGACATCAAAATGTCGTTTCATGATGAATATTCGGAGCATGTGGTTGATGTCAAAAGCCTGCTGGGCATGCTGCTCGTACCCATTAAAGCCGGGACCACGATCCGGCTGGTGACGCAGGGCAAAGACGAGGAAGAAGCCTTACATTTTATTTATGACTGGTTTATGGTAGGATAGGAGGATTCACAGGGTTCCTCTTCCCTTACACTGTTGGATCTACAAAGAAGGAGTGTCCGGCCATGGAACAAGTAATGTTTATTGAAATTGGAATGGGAATTGATCTGCACGGGCAGAATGTCACCAAAGCTGCCGTCCGGGCTGTGCAAAATGCGATCCATCATAACTCCATGCCGGGTATCCGGTCGGTTCTGCCGAATCAAGACCTGAATCAAATGAAGGTTCACGTCCGGCTGGCTGTTCCTGCGGACAAGGAGAAGCTGGATGTAGACGCGGTACGCGCAGAGCTTCCTTACGGGCAGGTGAGCTTTGAAGTTATCGATGGCGGGATGATGACCACAAGCGGCATTTTCCTGGCGGATAAGCAGGACGTGAATGATTTGGCTTATGTGGTTATTGCCTCGATTGCGGTCGGTTATTAATACGGGAACACAGCATGCCGGTAACTATAGAGAAGGGATAGATACAAAGTGCGATCCCCCAAATGGATGATTGTTATTGCTGTCACGCTGCTACTTGCCGGTTGCAGTAAACCAACGCCAGAGGCAAGCATGCCTGCAGGCGGCCTGTCGCTAGACAGCAAGGTGCCGGAATCGGCCTCAAACCAGGACAGAAGCCTAGCGCTGCCTGTAAGTTATGTTGAGGATCGAGAGCAGCTGGTGTTGAAAAAAGTCGACGAAATGAAAGGGAAGCTGAAGCTCGGATTAACAAGGGAAGAAGTACAGGCCATACTGGGAGCCAAGCTGGAGCAGGCGGACGATAACGCTGATTTGGAAAACGGCAGCGATTCCTATTCGAAATATACGTTTTTCAACAGCTCCGGTTACGACCGTCAAGATATTCCCGATCATGTGATTGATGAGGACGGTCTGAAAACCAACAAAATCGGGGCAGCTTTGTTTATTGGCTGGAAAAATCAAAAGCTGCACCTGTATTCCATCGCGTACATTCATCCGAAAGACAAACAAATTCACTTGCTGCTTCTACATCCGGATGGAAAGCTTACGGATGAGCCTATTTAGACACAACGGAACAGCGTGACCCTTAGCCGGGGCGCGCTTTTTTTTGCTGCATGCGTAGTGAAAATTTACCGCAATTCATCGTCGCTGCCGTGAATGAAAAAAGGTGTGCGTCCCAGGCTCGTCTAAAACAAACAGAAATCAGAGCGACGGCTGGATGGTGACGGCCATATGCTTTATTCCTATGTATTCCCGGACACCTATAAGGGCATTCAGGCGGACCAGCCGTTTTATGTGACGGAGAAGGCGCTGCATCTTTATTTTGAGCCTTATGAAATTGCGCCGTTCTCTGCCGGCTTTCCCGTCTTCACAATTCCTTATGTAGAGATCCAAAGCCTGCTCGAAGTGAAAGGGGATTTCTGGCAATCGTTTCATTCGTTTTCCTGAAAGGGCTGGGCGCTTGAAGGAAAGTCTGGTAAACTAACCCTGAATCGTTCCATCTGCCGCCCGTTGTTATCCTGTGCCGCACTATACAGCGGGAGGCTGCACGCCGTGGAACAGAACAAGAATGACAAATACAAGGAGATTTACTAGCATGATTGAAGTATTATTCGTTTGTCTCGGCAATATTTGCCGTTCCCCGATGGCTGAAGCGGTTTTTCGCCATAAGGTTCAGGCTGCGGGGCTTCAGGATCGGATTCAGACCGATTCGGCCGGTACGGGAGACTGGCATATCGGCAAGCCGCCTCACGAAGGTACCCGGAAGCTGCTGACACGCAAGGGCATCGATTTCACCGGCATGAAGGCCCGTCAGGCCCAGCGGGAGGACTTTCAGGATTTTCACTATATCCTTGCAATGGATGAAAGCAACCTGGGCAATCTGGAGCCCTTGGCTCCTGCAGGACATGAGGCTGTCGTGAAGAAGCTGATGGATTTCTCGACCGTAAGGAAGGGGATCGATGTGCCTGACCCGTACTACACCGGCAATTTCGATGAGGTGTATGAGATGGTTGATGAAGCCTGCGGACGTCTTCTTGCCGTAATTCGGGAGAAGGAAGGGCTGTAGTCTGATGCCAAGCCGGTTATTTTCTGCCTCTAGCCTTCGGCATTGACACGCGCGCAGGGCGATGTCGCATGACGGTGGTCAGCTACAGATAGAAAGGGCGTTCTGTGTTCGGTGCATTACAAGGCCGGGTATAGAACGCCCTTTGATCTTGTTGTCCTGACTTTTCATGAACTCATGCCGGCCGGCCGTGACGGTCAATTGGAGCTGCGGGCTGGCTTTGAACGATACGGCTATGCCGTAGCCTTTGATTGTGCTCCTGCCCGCTTGCTTCTTCGCTTGGTCTGCACATGACGGGCATTCGTCTGACTGCTGCCGGACGGCGCTGACTGCCCCTTGAGGGGGGCGCTTCTTCACAGCTTACTGTACCCCCCGCACCGGTCCGGTGCTCTTGATATCTACCTTGACGTCGACCTGAACCTTCGCTTTTGCCAGCGCCGCACCCCAGTCATTCTCCACCTGCTTGAACGCCTGGTATTCATGTGCGCGGGCATAGCGGCCCAGCCCGGCAGGATCGATTCTGTACTGCTGGAATTTCTTGATTAAGCTGTCCAATTGCCTGGTCGCCTGCTCGGATATCATCTGCTCGAGCTGCTTCTCTTCCTCGCGTAAATTAAAGGGAAACACGATTTCCGATAAGCCTGCGGCGAGCTTCAGCTGAATGTTAAACTGAAACCGGTTGTCCGCATAGGATACCTTGATTCTGGCCTTCGGCTTCTCTACGGTCAGGCTCACCATATTGGTCGGCAGATCCGCCTCTCCTTGTCCGGGAATGGGAAAGGACAGACTGATTGCATGAGGGGCGTTTTTTTGAAGAACATTCAGAAACACGGTTTCCTGGGCATCCAGCTCCGTCTTGAACTTGCCCCGGCGATCCAGCAGCGCTGCGCCGTCGAGGGTGATTTCTTTTTTCTTATCCACCTTGACCTGGGCCATGGAAGGGGTAATTCCTTTTTCGTACATTTGCCAATGCAGCTCCTGCAGAGTGGTGCTGACGGTTTCGGAGCGGGCGCTCTTCGTGTCCACCATTCCCTTCAGCAGGATGGGCAGCATCGGCTCGTCCCTGGGGTTCGAGTAGACGATTTCGGACAAGGGTCCGTCGTAAACCACCATCCGAGGCGTCAGCGGATTGCGTGCATCACGAAAAAAAACGTCCAATATCGGAAACCAGTCCTCATACTGCAAAACCCGTTTGCTGATAAGGAGGACCTGGATTTTTCTTCCCTGAAAGGCCCCGGGGGAATAGGCGTCCAGCCGTTCCCGGTTTTGCCGGAGAGACAGGCCGCCGGCGTCCAGCTCCCTGCTTTTTTTTTTGGCTCCTTTAACGAATAAGGGGTAAACATTGTATACTTTCAGCTTGTTGTTTTCATCCAAATCCAGGCTGGTCAGCAGCGGGAAGGTGGCATCTTCCATATCCAGCCGATCATAGCAGCCGCACATGCAAAGCATCAGCATCAGAACGATTGAACCTAGCCTCATCCGGCGTCTCATAGCGGACGTTTCCTCCATCCCAGCTTTTGATGAATCCATAAATAAACAAGCAGGCAGACCGGTATCGCATAATCGATGAGAAGGGCGAACTGCCCCAAATATTTTTCCATCCGGTTGGATTGGTTAAAGGTCGGCATGAACAAGAAGGTCCCGATGGCCAAAAGAAAGCACAGTACCCGCAGGTGTGGACGGTGGTCAGCTTTGCCGGCGATCCAGCTCGTACTGAACACCATCATATACATCGATGAAATCCATGACAGCGAGAACACAAATAAATAGAAGGCGATAAACACGACTTCAATCCGCTCGATAAAGCGGAATTCAATCGTTTTGAGCACGTTGACGACGGGTTCGTTGAACAATACGATCTCATCGGGACCAAAGTACAAAAAGCAGACGAGGGTGATGAGCAGCAAAGAGAGCATCGTTAACGTGTTGGAGGTAATCACAGCCAGCACTGCTTTTTGCTTATGCTGCAAAAACGGGTACAAAATGAAGGTCGTTTCAAACCCCGTAAAGGACAAGATGGCTACCCGGGCCGACCGCGCAATCGGCTCCCAGCCCTCCTTCACCAGCGGCAGCAGGTTCAGCAGATGGGAATCCTTAAGCGGCAGCAGGTAAATAATCGGAATCCAAAACGACATGACCAGTACAAACTCCACATAGCGTCCAAGAACTCGGAGCCCGTTGCGGGCAATCAGGTAAATGGGCAGGAGCAGCAGCAGCATAATGACCGGAGGCGGCGTTTGCGGCAGCAGCCATATTTTCGTATACAGAACGGTTCGGATGAAACCGAGATATCCGTAGCCAAGAAACCAGACTGTAAAGACCAGCGCACCGGCACGGGCGATCCATTTGCCTGTGTACTGCTTCAGCAGATCGAACAAGACGCCGTCCGGGCATCGTTTCATCACTTGAATCATCATTAGATTGGATGCGATCGAGACGATCCACACAATCAGAATGGACATCCAGCTGTCCGTCCCGCCTTGTATTGCCAGCTCCTGGGGCAGGGATAAGAGGCCGAATCCGATCTGCATACCGAATTGAATGAAAATAAACTGCATCACGGTAATTTCATTAAATGCATAACGCTTCATGTCTCTACCCTCCTGTCGAGGTGACGGGTCCCATCGCTTTGATTGTTACTTTGACGCCAATCGTAATGTGAGAGCGGGCAAATTCCTGCCCCCATTGATCCTGAATTTGTTTATAGTGCGGATATGCATAGGCCCGGGCATACAGCCCCAGTCCAATCGGGTCTACTTGATGGCGCTGCAGCTTCTTTATGAGCGTCTCCAGCTCCTGCTTCATTTGCTCTTCGAGCATTCTCTCCAGCTCAGGCCCCCGATTCCCCACATCAAAAGGGAATAAACGTTCCGTAAGCGCTACGGCGGTCTTTATCCTGATATCAAAGTGAAACCTGTCTTCGGCATACAAGGTTTTAATGCTGGTATTCACCTTCTGCGCGTCAAAGCTGATCGTGCCTGAGTGAAAAGGGCCCTTCTCCGGGTAGCCGGGCATCGTAAAGGTCAGCGAAACGATTTTTCTCGTTTTATTCTGCAGCATCCGCAGCAGGACGCTTTCCTGGGGACCCAGAGAAGCTTGATATTTCCCCTTGTGATCCAGCAGGGCCGTCCCTGTAAGCCGTAATGTTTCCTTCTTATCCAGCTCCACCTCGGCAATGGCCGGTGTAATGCCCTTTTCATACAGCTCCCGGTGCAGCTCCTGGGCTGTCGTCTTGACCGTCTCCGCTCGGCCGCTCTTGGTATCCACCATGCCCTTCAGAAGCATGGGCACGTACGGTTCATCGGGATGATCCATGTTAATCAGCTTCTCCATCGGTCCGTCATAGGCAATAATGCGATCTGTCACCGTATTTCGCGAGTCTCGAAAAATGACGTCAAGCAGACGGAACCAATTCTCATGCGCCAGCAACCGTTTGCTCAGGACAATGACCTGAAATTTTCTGCCCTGAAATACGCCTGGGGAATGAGAGTCCTGCCTGACTCTGGACTCACGGAGGGAATTGCCGGTTTCCTCCATTTCACTATGCTTCTTCGGTATGTTCGGTGTAAACACGGGATTCGTAATGTACAGGCGGAGCTTGTTGTTTTCATCCAGATCGATGGCTAATGCCAAAGGAAAGGTGGAATCCTCAATATCCAGCCGATCGCTGCAGCCGGTCAAGATCAGCAGCAGGAAGACAAGGACGACAGGTCCTTTCCGAATCTCTCTTTTCATTCTGCTCATTCTGCAGTCCTCCTTCGAAGACGTGCCGCCAGCCATATGTACATAAGCAACAGGATTGGCAAAATGTATTCAATGCCGATTCCGCACAAAGCCACCAAGCTGTCCATCTGTTCATTCAAGTAGAAGCTGGGCATGAAGAAATACGATCCGGCCGCCAGCGCGACACATAGAATTCGCAAATGAAACCGGTGATCCTTCCCCCCGAGCAGCCAGGTGGTGCAATAAACCGTTACATAAAAAACGGGAATCCACCCCATCGAGAATAGGAGCAGATAGTAGGCGATGAAGATGACCTCGATGCGCTCGACAAATCGGAATTCTATCGCCTTCAGCAGCGGAATGACCGGCTCGTGGTAGCTTGTGATTTCGTCCGGGCTGAAATAGACGAAGCAGGCTATGGTAATCAGCAGATACACGACCAGCGTCAGCGTGTTGGACAGAAAAAGCCCCCAAGCTGCCCGATGCTTATCCTTTAAAGAAGGATAGATAAACAGGGTGGTCCCAAAGCCCACATACGAGTAAATGGTGGACTGGGATGCGGCCAAAATCGGCATCCAGCCTTCCTTCAGCACCGGGAGCAGATGAAGCCAATGGGCATCACGAATCGGTATCAAATAGGCAAACGGAATCCAGAGCGACAAGAAAATGATGATTTCCGCATACCTGGCGAGAATCGCCGGCCCATGCCGCATAACCATGTAGGATGGAATCAGAAACAACATCATAATCAGGTAGGCGGGCGTTTGGGATAATACCCATATTTTCGTGATGAGAATGGCCTTCGTAATTCCCCAATAGCCGAAGACCAGGAAATACAAGGCCAAAATGACAGCAAATGCTTTGCCCATCCATTTGCCAAGTACACGGGTAATCAAATCGAGCACGGTTCCATCCGGCTGCTTGCTCATGAGCCGGACGACCGCCAGGCTAGCCGCTGCGCTGAGGGACCACCCGATAATAATGGCTATCCAGCCATCTGTCCCGGCTCGTTCGGCTACAACGCTCGGCAGGCTCAGGAAGACGACGCTGATTTGAATGCCCGAGTTAAACAACATGTGCTGCATAAAGGTAATTTGCCGATCGGTGCGGCTGCTCATTTCCCATCACCGTCCGGACGGCTATTGCCTTGTCTGGTTAGCTGAACGGCCCGGGCGCTGACAGGGCGCTTCTTCATGAGCCATAGCGGTACCCGGATAATCGAATCCTTCCAGTCGGACCAGCGCATCGGGGCATACGGGCTTCCGTAAGGGGTTCCGAGCGATTCCAGCGCAATCAGATGACCAATCATGGTCATCAGGCCTATAACAATCCCCACAATACCGAACATCGCTGCCGCAGCCATCATGGCAAACCGGATTAAGCGTACGGCGGCAACCATATCATAGTTCGGCAAAATAAACGAAGCGATGGCGGTAAACGCCACGATAATGACCATCGTATTGCTGATAAAGCCCGCCTGAACGATGGCCTGTCCGATAACGATCCCACCGACGATCCCGACAGTCTGTCCGATCGGAGCGGGGAGGCGAACACCGGCTTCCCGCATCATCTCCAATGTCAGCTCCATAATGATCGCTTCCAGAAACGGAGGGAAGGGCACTCGTCCCCGGAATTCGCCAATCGAAAGCAGCAGCTTGATTGGAATAATCTCAAAGTTATAGGAAATGACAGCAATATAAATCGCCGGCAGAAACACAGCGACAAAAAACGCGAACATCCGCAGCACCCGGATAAAGCTTGCAATGGACCAGCGTGTGCTGTAGTCATCCACACTTTGAAAAAACGAGGTAAAGGAGACCGGCGCAATCAGCACGCTTGGCGAGCGGTCCACGACAACAACGAAACGGCCCTGGAGAATTTGGGATACCGCCGCATCCGGCCGCTCCGTCATAATAAACTGGGGGAACGGAGAAAACGGGTTATCTTCAATAAATTCCGCAAGCTCGCCGGTATTAATGATGACATCGGTATCAATTTGACTGATGCGATCCTCCAGCTCCTTCAGCACCTCCGGGTGTGCGACATCGGCCAGGTACATAATGGAGATTTTGGTTTGGCCTCGTTCGCCGACGGTCAGGATGCTCGTTTTCAGCTCCCGGTTTGGCAGATAGCGGCGGATCAGGGCTATGTTTTGGCTTGCCGTTTCAACAAAGCCCTGATGAGCTCCTTTTAAGGAGGTTTCGATTTGCGGGTCCTCTATCGCCCGCTGCGGCCACCCGGAGGTATCTAGCGCATACGCTTCGGTGCGCCGTCCGACCAGAAGCACACTGCCCCCATGCAAGATAACGGCTTCCAATTCGGAGAACCGGTGCTTCACTTCGATTTGACCGATCGGCAGCGAGAAGCCGAAGCGGGGATCGGGGCTATCGTTGGTCATCTGGAGCGGGCGAAGCACATGATTGTTCATGGAGTTTTTGTCCGTCAGACCGTCAAGATAAAATATGATCGCTTGTTCGCCGGTCTGCCGGATCATCATATGCCGAATCATCAAATCGGGCGTTTTGACGAAAATCCGCTGAATCTCCGCCAAATTGCAAGCCAGATCCGGCCGCAAGCGATCGTCGATCGGTTGCGGCTCCTGCCGCTGCCCGGAACCATGGTATTTTCTTTTTGTGAACCAGCCTCCAAACAGCATGTCATATTCCTCGATTCCCGTAGCGTGTGGATCGTACACTTGTACCCTATAGCATTGTGTGATCCATGTTAAATTATGCAAATCGCTTGCCGAAATAAGGATAAGCAGGAAGGGCATGCAGCAAAAAACAAACCCTACGGCACCATCGTCCAATGGCGCTGAAGGGTTTGGTAAAAGGTTCAAGCGGGTGTTGGTTTTCCCTATGAGAAGCGGGATTACTGAGCAAATTTCCGGTAAGCGGAATGTCTGGTCGGGCCAAAGAAGGAATTGATCGAAAAGCTGTTCTGAATGGCTGCGGAGATGAAGGCCTTTGCCGTGTTTACTGCCTCTTGCACATTTCCGCCCTTGGCCAGCTCCGCGGTAACCGCGGCAGAATATGTGCAGCCGGCGCCGTGTGTCCACGTTGTTGAAACCTTCTCACTCTCGAACAGCTGGAAGCTTGCGCCATCATAGAGCAGATCGACCGCTTGCGGCTCATCCAGCTTGGCACCGCCTTTAATCAGAACATGCTTCGCACCCAGCGCATGAATCACCTGAGCGGCTTCCTTCATATGCTCCAGCGTCTGAATCGATGCACGGCCCGCTAGCTGCGCCGCTTCGAACAAATTCGGCGTGACCACATCCGCAAGCGGAAGCAGCAGCTCCCGGATGGCAGCGTTCGATTCCGGATGAAGCGGCTCATCCACGCCCTTGCAAACCATGACCGGATCGATGACGATTCGGCGCAGGCCCCGGGATTGAAGTGTATGCGCAACAAGCTCGATCACATCGACAGAACCGAGCATGCCTGTTTTCAAGGCATCGACTCCGACACCGTCCAGGACCGTTTTCAGCTGCGCTTCGATTGTAGCTAATGGAACAGGGGAGACGCCGTGGGCCCAATGGTTGTCCGGGTCCATGGTGACAATGGTCGTCAGCGCGGTTACCCCGTAAACGTCCAGCTCCTGAAACGTTTTCAAATCGGCTTGGATGCCTGCGCCGCCGCTCGTGTCCGAGCCAGCAATAGTCAATACTTTTTTCAGACTCACGTTTGATTGCTCCTTTTGCAACAAAAATGAAGATACGAATCTTCTAGTATATATCCTAAAGCTTTCACAGCAGATTACAACTGAAATTTTGACAATCAGAGGCTGGTTCATGAATAGGTCCGGCGCTGCACCTGGAAATAAAACCTGTCTGAAGGACATTGACGATTAGTTAATGTAATTAATTAATTGAAAATATGTACAAGTTAATGACGTTAAATACTGGGGGAGTGGTGTAAAGCAAGCCATGCTTTGCATCCGGCGCAGCTTGGAACCGAGGTTCCTGCGCAGCACGCTTGATCAGCCCTAGTCGTTTAACATCGTTTCATAGAAGGTTTGAGACGAGCGGAAAAATTGTTCAACCGCACTTCTGACCTGCCTGGCATCCCTGGTCCGCAGCGCCCCCAGAATCGCCTTCCGCCCATGCACGCTGGAATCAATCGCTCCCGGTACCTGGAGCACCTTCAAGCTCGTTTCCCTGCGCAGGTGAACGATGGTCTGCATCAGCTTGGAAAAAATATGGTTGCCGCAGCGTTCGCCCACATAGACATCGAACTCATCCAGTACAGCCAGAAGGCCCGCCGCATCGACGGAGCGCGAAGACCGCATTGCTTCAAGACGGTCGAGAAGCGATTGAAGCTGCTGCAAATCCGGCTCAGACAAATGCTCCGCAGAGGTAGTATACACTTCAGGCTCAATCAGCTTTCTTGCAGCATAAACCTCGGACAGATTGTGAATTTCATGATGAAACAACCACAGAATCGTATCCTGGGGCACCGGCACCTGCTGCTCGTTGACGAAGCTGCCTTCTCCGGCCTTGATCCGGATTAAGCCGACAAGCGACAGCGCCCGGAGCGCTTCGCGCACCCGACCTCGGGTGACACCAAGCTGAACGGCTAAATCCCGCTCATTCGGCAGCTTGTCCCCGGCCTGAAGACGGCCTTCGGTAATCAGCAGCGCGATTTGCTCCATGATTTGCTCTGTGACGGTGACACGTTTAACAGCTTCCCATTTAACCATTTCGTATTTCCTCCATTAAAGGATTGAATTCGCAAGAAAACGGTGTTAAGCTTTAGAAAGGTATCGCGGTACTACCAGGGTACCAATATACATTTTATCGTACCACAAATCGGGTTAAAGTTCACCTGCTCCTGCTTTGAGGTACCGTCATATACAGCTTGTAAGCGTTATTATGAGAAAAGAGGGAACTTATGCTGCCATTACAAGGGTTGTTGGTGCTTGATTTCAGCCAGTTTTTGTCGGGGCCGTCTGCGGCGCTGCGCTTGGCCGATCTGGGCGCGCGCGTCATTAAAATCGAAAGGCCGGACGGCGGGGACTTGTGCCGCAGGCTGTACATTTCCGACTTGGAGCTGGACGGGGACAGCACGCTGTTTCATTCGATTAACCGCAACAAGGAAAGCTTTGCGGCCAATTTGAAGGACCCGGCTGATTTCGCCAAAGTGAAGAAGCTGGTGGAGCAAGCCGATGTGCTCATTCAGAACTTCCGTCCCGGAGTTATGGACAAAATCGGGTTCGGTTATGAGATGGTGAAGGCGATAAACCCGCGACTGGTATACGCCGAGGTTACCGGATACGGCAAGGAAGGGCCTTGGAAGGATAAGCCCGGACAAGATTTGCTTGTCCAGTCTCTCTCTGGACTTACTTGGCTGAGCGGGGATGAAGAGCAGGGGCCGGTTCCCTTTGGCTTGGCCATTGCGGACATGATGGCTGGAGCTCATCTGGTACAGGGCATCTTGGCCTGCCTGGTTCGGCGGGGAATTACCGGGAAAGGCGGGCTGGTTGAGGTCAGCCTTCTGGAATCGGTCCTTGATTTCCAATTTGAGGTTTTGACCACATATCTTAATGATGGCGGCAAAGCGCCTGTTCGAAGCAGCGTCCGGAATGCCCATGCCTATCTGGGCGCTCCTTACGGCATCTACGAAACTGCGGACGGCTATTTGGCTTTGGCCATGGGCTCCATTCCGCGGCTTGGCGAGCTGCTTGGCAGCGCCGAGGTCGCGGCCTACACCGATTCGGCGACCTGGTTCAGCGAGCGGGATACGATTAAACGGCTGCTGAAGGAGCATCTCAAGCAGGAAACGACGGCTTACTGGCTTGCCCGGCTGGAGCCTGCCGACTATTGGTGCGCCGAAGTGTTCACCTGGGACAAGCTAACGAGCCACGAAGCGTTCCAGGGCCTGCGGATGACTCAGGAGGTTGTAAGAGAAAACGGCGTTGCCATGTCCACCACCCGCTGCCCGATTCGGATCGACGGCGAAGTATTGAGCTCTCCTGCAGGCTCTCCCCGGATCGGACAGCATAATGATCGGCTGGAGCAGGAGTTCATTCCCATAACCCAATGAAGCGGAGGCATTCCTAATGACCATTCGGATTGATGCGCATCAGCACTTTTGGAATCTGGACAAAAATGAATACCCTTGGCTGACTCCGGAGCACGGAGTCATCTACCGGACGTTCGAGCCGGCGGAGCTGGAGCCGCAAATCCGTGCTGCGGGCATCGATAAAACGGTGCTTGTGCAGGCCAACAACAGCTACGAGGATACGGATTATATGCTGGCTATTGCCGACGAATTCGATTGGGTCGGGGGCGTTGTCGGCTGGGTCCCGCTGGATAAGCCGCTGGCCGCAGCGAAGAAGCTGGAGGCTTACTGCAAGCATCCGCGGTTCAAAGGCGTCCGCCATCTGATTCATGACGAGCCCGATCCGGACTGGGTGGTTCGCGACAAGGTGATTGAAGGCCTGCAGGTGCTGGCCTCCTTCGAAATTCCCTTTGATGTTGTCGCGGTGTTCCCGAATCATCTGAAGCACATCCCCGTCTTGGCCGAGCGTGTTCCGGATTTGCGCATGGTCATTGACCATTTGGCCAAGCCGCCGATTCTGGATAAGCAGTGGGAGCCGTGGGCGGGGCAGCTCGCCCGTGCAGCTGAATATCCGCAGGTATACGCCAAGGTATCGGGACTCAATACGGCTGCAAGCTGGACCGACTGGACCGCCGCCGATTTGCGCCCTTATGTGGATCATGCCTTTGAGCATTTCGGCGCAGAGCGGCTGATGTTTGGCAGCGACTGGCCCGTAGCGACGCTTGCGGGTGACTACCGCAAGGTATGGGAAGAGACAGGCCGCGCTTTAGAAGGGCGTCCCGCAGCTCAGATTGACGCTGTGCTTGGCGGAACGGCGGCAGCCTTTTATAAATTAGATGTCAAGTGAAAAATTCATTGCGGGGTGGAGACATGTTTCAATCGGTTTTTTATGAGGACTACGAAACGGGATACGTCAGGGAAACGTTCGGGCGGACCGTTACAGAAACGGATGTTGTCATGCATGCCGGGCAGACCGGCGATTTTTATCCCCACCATATGGATGCCGAATGGTGCAAGACCCAGGATTTCGGGCAGCGTATCGCGCACGGGACCTTGATTTTCAGTATGGGAATCGGCATGTCGGCGGGCGCGGTGAATCCGGAGGCGTTCTCCTACGGCTATGACCGGCTTCGCTTCATCAAGCCGGTGTTTATCGGGGATACCATCCGCGTGCGGATTACGATCCGCGAGAAGCACGATCATCCGAAGCGTCCGGAATTCGGCATGGTCACAGAGCAGTGCGAGATATTTAACCAGCATGGGGCGGTAGTGCTTGCCTGCGATCACCTGCTGATGGTGAAGAAGAAGCCGAACGCTTAGAGGGATCACGAATCGGTGCTTTTGTCATGAGAACCTCCGGCCGGAACGGAAGGCGGTATCTCATGACTATGGCGCCTCATTATAGCGCGGAATTTCATAGGAACCGAGCGTGCGTTCGGAAATAAACCGGCTGGGCTGACGTGGAGCCTTGCCCGGGGCTGTGAGGCTGGATGCACCCTATTTTCTTACAGAGGAGGGCTTGCCGTTGAATACGCTTGCATTCCCGCTAGACCTTGATTACAAGCCGAAATTGCCCCGTTCAAAAACGTTGGGGATTGCTATTGTCGGCGCAGGCGAAATTGTGCTTTCCTGCCATCTGCCCGCATACCGGATGGCCGGCTTTCTGGTTGCCGGCATTTACGATCTGGACTCGAATAAAGCCCAGTCTGCGGCTGCTGCCTTTGGTTTACCCAAGGTATATCCGTCACTGGATGAGCTGCTGAGCGATCCGGATGTACATATCGTGGATATTGCGATTCCGGCCGTATTCCAGGCTGGTGTTGTAGCACAGGCGGCAGCCGCCGGGAAGCATATTCTTTGCCAAAAGCCGCTCAGCGAAAATTATGCCGAGGCGGTACGGATTACGGAAATTTGTTCACAGGCGGGCATCAAGGCGGCTTGCAATCAACAGATGCGCTGGGCTCCCGGCATTCGCGCGAGCAAAACGATTATTGACCGCGGCTGGCTCGGCACTCCTGTACAAGCCTCCATTCAGGTGAATGTGAAGACGGATTGGGACAGCTGGCCATGGATCACCAGGATTCCGCGGCTTGAGGTCATGTATCACAGCATTCATTACATGGACGCACTGCGCAGCCTGTTCGGCACGCCGGAATATATTTATGGGGACGGGGCCCGTTATCCCGGGCAGACGAGCGTCGGTGAGACTCGTACAATGCTGCATATCAAATTCGAAGGCGACATGCGCGGGCTGATTCACGACAATCACAACAATTGGTCTACCCCGAACGATTGGTATGCTACCTTCCGGTTTGAGGGAACAGAGGGCGTAATTAAAGGAACGAACGGGGCTTTGTACAATTACCCCCAAGGGCAGGAAGATACACTCAGCTTCTTGTCCAAGCGCACGAACCCTTCCATCTGGCTGACGCCGATGCTGGAGGGCAGGTGGTTCCCGGATGCGTTTATGGGGACGATGGGTGAGCTGATGCGCGCGATAGAGGAGGACCGCGAACCGGAGAATAGTGTGCGGGACAATCTGATGACGATGCAGATGGTGTTTGCCGCATACCGCTCCATGGAGGAGAACCGCCCGGTCACGTTAGCTGAAATCGCCAATGAGGCTTAACCCTGAACGGATAAAACATAGATTCAGCAGCAGCTGGCCTGTCTTTTATCGGAACTCTGTGCTGATGCCCGCTGCGGGTAACGAGAAGTCCAAGCAGTCCATACATCCGATTTGACAAAAGGAAGGAACGGAATGGGAATGATACAATTACGCGGAATGACCTGGAACCACCCGCGGGGGGTGCTTCCTCTCCAAGCCGCCGCCGCTAAATTTCAGCAGCTGAACCCGGAAGTCGAGATTACCTGGGACGCCCGCTCCCTGCATGATTTTGAAGCCTACCCGCTGGATCTGCTGGCCGAGAAGTACGATTTGATGATGGTAGATCATCCTCATCTGGGCACAGCGGTGAAGCTGGGTGTGCTGGTGCCGTTAAACGAGCATGTCAGTGCTGCGTTTCTGGACGATCAGCGCGCGAACAGCGTAGGAAAAAGCCATGAAAGCTACGAATTTGATGGCCGGCAGTGGGCCTTCGCCGCTGATGCCGCCGCCCAGGTCAGCGCGTTCCGGCCGGATCTGCTCCAGCAGCACGGCTTGCAGGCTCCGCGCACGTGGGCCGAGGTGACGCAGCTCATTCAGCAGCTTCCGGGTGGCGTGAAGGTCGGGCTGCCGCTAGCCCCGGTCCATGCGTTTGCCAGCTTCGTGACTCTCAGCGCGCAGCTGACGGACGGGCAGCTCTGGAATAACGATCAGGATTTGTCACCGGAGCTTGGCGCAGAAGTGCTGGCTCTCCTGCAAAGCTTTCTGCCGAAGCTTCATCCGAGCTCTCTGTCCAGCGACCCGATTACGATGTCGGATTTGATGGCCGCTACCGATGAAATCGCTTATATCCCCTTGATTTACGGATATTCTAATTATGCCCGGGAGGGTTTTGCTTCCCGAACGATTCATTATACGGATATCCCGTCGGATAACGGTGTGCCTAGCGGCAGCATGATTGGCGGGGTAGGTATTGCTGTTTCGAGCAAAAGCCGGTATATCCCGCAATGCGTGGCATTTGCCCAATTGGTGGCTGACGGTGAATTTCAAAGAACGGAGTATACCGTAAGCGGCGGGCAACCGGGCCACCGAAGCGCTTGGACGGATGCCGAGACCAACCGGCTGACCAACAACTTCTTCGCAGGCACGCTGCGAACGCTGGATCACGGATACCTTCGTCCACGGTTTGACGGATACATTGAGTTTCAGGAGCAGGCCGGTAAGCTGATCCAGCAGCATCTTGCATCCGGAGATCACAGGCATGCCGAGCTGGTTCGCAAGCTGAACGAGCTGCGCCGCAAATAATCATTGAGAACCCCCGAGCACCACTTTGTACAGTGGCGGCGGGGGTTTTTGGTATGATTCTATCCGATGGCCGCCACTAAATCAGGCTCTTGAAAGAACGGAGCAACCGCTTTATGGAGAAATTCACGTTTTTTTACCGGCCGAATCACCGTTTTCCCAGTGGTATATGGCATATTTTCATGCCGGCGGGATTGAGTTTAACTGCGCGGAGCAGTACATGATGTACCAGAAAGCCATGCTATTCGGTGACGAGAAAACCGCCGAGCTTATTTTGCTGTCATAATCCCCTCGGGAGCAAAAAGCATTGGGCCGGGCTGTTCAGCCTTTTGAGCAGGCCCGTTGGGAAGCGGAAGGCAAACCAATTGTTTATGACGGCAATGCTGCCAAATTTGCACAAAACCCCGATTTGCTTCAATATTTGCTCAAAACCAAAAGCACGACGCTGGTGGAAGCAAGCCCGACAGACCGGATTTGGGGCGTCGGTTTATCGGAGGACAATCCCAAGATTCGAAGAAGCGGCGGAGCGCCTTGCCGTTAAGGAAGGCTTTACCGGAGTCGTATGCCTGAACTTTGCCTCGGCCAAAAATCCGGGCGTAAGCAGCCGGGTTTTTACGTTTGGGATGGCACCTGTGCTGGGGCGATGAATCCTAGGAAGCACTGAGGCGGCAACGGTGATGCGGTACGGCATGGCTTTCATAAGACAAGCACATGATGGGAATACTGGAAATGTTCACTAACAGCTTCGTTTCTGTGGGAGTGTGTTCAACATGTGGTACTTTAAACAGGGAAAAGCAAGGGATGTCCAGTCCCCTGCGGCCCCCGACGCGGAGACTGCTTATACAGCCGTATACCCGACCTATGATGAAAACTTATCTGTACTCGAAGCCATGTATGAGGACTGCGGCGATACGAGGCTGCATTCTTTTTTGGCTGCCGGCGACGTTCGCGTCACGGTCATCTATACGCAGGGCATCACGGATGAGCAGCTGCTGGAACGGTTTATATTGACTCCCCTTCTCCATACGGACGAGCTGCTGCCATCGGCTGCAACGCTGCTGTCCAGACTGCCGACCACCTCCGCGGCTTCGCTTGAGCATTGGCCGGATGTCACCGATCATATCGGGAACGGGAATCCCGTGCTGCTGATAGACGGCGAACCCCGTCTGTTTACGTATGGCGGCATGACACGGGTCGAGCAGCGCGGGGTGGAGGAGCCGGTCGCGGAATCGACAGTGCGCGGACCGCGGGAAGGCTTCACCGAGTCGCTGGGGGTGAATATTCCGCTCCTGCGCCGAAGGCTGAAAAGCCCGAATCTGAAGATGCAGCATATGACCATCGGAGCCTATTCCAAAACGCAAGTCACACTTGTCTATATAAAAGGAATTGCGGCGCCGAGCCTGATTGAAGAAATGAAGTCAAGAATTGCCCGCATCCGGCTGGACGGCGTACTGGAAAGCGAAACGATTGAAGAATGGATTTCGGACAATCCGTATTCGCCCTTCCCGCAGATGCTGCCGACAGAGCGGCCTGATGTGGTATGCGCCAATCTTCTTGAAGGCCGGGCAGCACTGCTGGTGGACGGGACTCCTTTTGCGCTTATCGCGCCGGTAAGCTTGTTCTCCATGCTGCAATCACCGGAGGATTATTACCAGAACATCATGATGAGCACGTTCATCCGCTGGCTCAGGTATGTTTTTTTCGTGATGTCCTTGCTGCTGCCCTCGGCTTATGTGGCCATAACAACGTATCATCAGGAAATGATTCCGACCGTGCTGCTGCTCAATATCGCCAAATCCCGCGAAGAGATTCCGTTTCCGGCGCTGGTGGAGGCGCTAATCATGGAGATTACCTTCGAGGCTTTGCGGGAAGCCGGGGTCCGCCTGCCGAAGCAGGTCGGTGCTGCGGTCAGCATCGTCGGAGCCCTCGTTATCGGACAAGCGGCCACATCAGCCGGAATCGTATCCGCGCCCATGGTCATTGTCGTCGCCATTACAGGGATTGCTTCATTTATGATCCCGCGGTACGCGCTGGGAATTCCAATGAGGCTGATTCGGTTTCCGGTGATGCTGCTTGCGGGCACGTTAGGGCTTGTCGGGGTCATGCTGGGCTTTATCGGGATTGTCATCCATTTGTGCCGCTTGTATTCCTTCGGTCTGCCGTATTTGTCGCCTCTGGCCCCCGTACGCTTCCGGGAGCTGAGAGATACGCTGATCCGTACGCCGATGTGGAAGCAGGCTCACCGGCCGAAGCTGAGCGGATACGGGGATCATCCGGTAGAGCCCGAGACAGAGGAGCGTAATGAAAGGAGCTCGCCATGATGGAGAAAGGGAAAATATCGTCCGGTCAAATGGGAGTACTGCTGTATCCGGCTATTATTGCCACCGCCGTATTGGCTGTGCCAAGCATCACGATGAAGCTTGCCGGACATGACATGTGGATGAGTCCGATCTGGGCGCTGCCCTCAGCGCTCGGCACCCTGCTGATCGCCTTTCGGTTGAATCGGCATTATCCGGGCAAGTCTTTTGTAGAAAGCAGCTATTCCATTCTGGGAAGTGTGGGAGGAAGGCTCTTCGGCCTCTTGTACATGTTCTATCTTCCTCATTTAAACGGCATTATTCTTCGGGAATACGGTGAATTTATTTTGAGCACGGTGTTGTCGCACACGCCGCTGTTCGTTGTGATGGGCACGCTTATGCTTATTTGTGCGGTGAATGTCCGCAGCGGCATTGAAGTGATCGGACGAAGCGGCCAGCTTCTGGTCGGCCTGATGGTGGTACTGCTGACACTGATTCTTCTGCTTCTGGTGCCCGAGATGGAGCCAGAGCAGTTTTTGCCGTTCATGGAAAAAGGGGTGAAGCCTTCTTTCTTAGGGGCTATTTCACCGGCGAGCTGGTTCTCGGAATACATCCTTGTTTCCTTTTTACTGCCGTTCGTCTCCGACCGTTCCAAAGCGTTGCGGGCTTCTCTGCGGTCGGTGGGCTTCGTGCTTGCTTCCATGCTGGCGGTAAACATTTCCTGCCTGCTGCTGTTTGGCGATACGACGGACAGCTACGTCTATCCTGTCATGATCGCCGCGCGCTTTATCAGCTTCGCTGATTTCCTCCAGCATCTGGAGGCGCTCATTGTGGCCATTTGGGTAGCCGGAATTTTTGTGAAAATCTCCCTGTTTCACTATGTTCATGCGGTGACGGCCGCGCAGTGGCTGAAGCTGGAGGATTACCGGCCGCTTGTGTTCCCGCTGGCGTTCCTGACAACGGTTTATTCTTATTGGGTCGTTGGGAACCAAACGGAGGCCGGCGCTCTGGTCGGGGCAGGCGGGAACCTGTATACCTTGTTTATGCTACTGGTGATTCCCGGTATCCTGTGGGCTATCTCGGAAATTAAGGAGCGCCTGCATACAAGGAGAGCGGGACCATGAAGAGGAACAGGCCGATCCGAATCCTGCTGCTAGTTTTGCTGCTTGGCGTTCTTGTCTTGGGCACTGCCGGATGCTGGGACCGCGTAGAGGTCAATGATCTTGCCATTGTTCTTGCGGCCGGCGTGGACCGGAACGAGGAGGGGAAAGTCGTGCTGTCCGCTCAAATATTCGTGCCCCGGGCGGCCGGAGGCGGACCGCAGGGGAATACGGGGGGAAGCGGCGGAAATACGATGGGGCAGACCATTATGCAAAGTGCGGAGGGCACTACGATTCCGGATGCGATGACCCGCTTGCAGCGCAAAATTCCGCGCAAGCTGTTCTGGGGGCAGAGTGAGGTCATCGTGATCAGCGTACCGGCCGCCCGGCAGGGCATCCGGCCGTATATGGATTTCTTTCTGCGGTATTTGCAATTCCGCGAGCATGCCTATACCTACATTAGCCGTGAGAAGGCGGAGGATGTATTAAAAATGAATCCTCCGCTGGAGCGCAGCTCCGCGGAAATTTTACGCGAGATGGGCAATTTGAAGCTGGGCAACCGGACGACGCTGAAGGAACTGGCTCAGGCCGTCGACGGCCCGAGCCAGGTAGCGGCGCTGACCCAAATCAGAGCCGTTCCTCTCCTGACTGAGACCGGTACCAAGCAAAGCAACCTGTTAGTCCACGGTCTCGGATTAATCAAGAAAGGGAAATACATAGGCGAGATCCAAGAAAAGGTCTCGCTCGGAACACTGCTGTTTCGCAACGAGCTGGAAACCATCATCTTTTCCCTGCCGATGGAGAAAGAAAAAGGAGAGGTGGCGCTGAGTCTGCTCAAGGCCAAATCGGCACTTAAGCCGAGCATCGATGCCGATGGAAATTGGAGCATTGCGTTTACGGCCAAGCTGAACGGCGAAATCGTCATGAATACGACGAATTATTCTGTGACGGATACGAAATTCATTCTTCAAGTGAAGGAAACCTGGAGCAGCTGGCTGAAGGAAGTGATTGACACCACATTGCAAACGCTGCAGCAGGAGCTGAAGACGGATGCGCTGGGCTTTGCGGACCAGTTCTACCGTCATTATCCGAAAGAGTGGAATAAGGTCAAAGACAACTGGGATGAGCAGTTCAAGCAAATCAAAGTGACGGTTCATATCGAAACGGAAATAAACCGTGTCGGGAAATCCAGTGTTCCACAGGGAATACCGGAAGACAAGGTTCAGAAATAAGCGGCCGGAGGTGTCAGAGAATGAAGCTGTTTCCCATGCTTGGGCTTACCTTGCTCGCGATATTTATTTATGGCGTGGAGTCTTCGCGGACAAAGGGGCTAAAAATGAAGGCAGCCATCGCGATGTTTACCGGCATCAGCTGTGTGCTGGGCATCCTGCTCGTATGGTTCCCGAATTTACCGGGTCCGACGGATGCGATCATGCCTATATTTAAGCCCATCAACAAAATAATCGGAGCGGAATAGAGCCGAGTTCAACATTTTGATAAAAAGCGGTCACACAATGTTAACGACTTTAGCCCTTTCGAGCCATATGAAACACCCCTTAAGCCGTTACAATAAAATTGGAAGATTACAGGAAAGGAGAAGAGGCTATGAAACGAAGCTTGATCGCCCTCGTTCTATGCGGTGTACTTGCTGTTCTGCCTGCATGCGCATCAACCCCTCAGGATGAGGACCCTTCCAATGTTAAAGTTGAGCTGGTCACAGAGCCTGCCGCCGTGAAATCTTCACAGGAAACGAAGATCGGTGCCAAGGTGACGGGAATGGTCAAGGAGCAAGGGACCACGGTTCAATTTGACATCCGCAAGTCCGATTTCAGCGGGCTTCCCGACCTGGTGACCGCCGAATCCGAGGGCAAGGGGGAATATTCCATCAAAAAAACGTTTGATTCCCCCGGCTCCTATATTGTTTATATTCATGTTTACCGGGGCGAGCTGCACATCACGAAGAAGAAGCTGATTGAGGTCTCATGAGACGGCGATTAGAGATAGCCTTCTGCCTGCTGCTGGCGGTTTTTTGCAGCTGGATGAGTGAACCGGTTCAGGCGGCAGAGACCTCCGGGCCCGGGCTGCAGCAGCTCATTGACAACACGCCCGCCGGAGAGACGCTCAGGCTTCCCGCCGGTACGTATCAGGGAGCTGTCACCATCACCAGGCCCATGACGATACAGGCAGACGGAGAAGTGCATATCGTCAACGCGAGCGGCAAGCCGGCGGTCTACGTGCAGGCAGCTCAGGTTCGGCTGCAGTCGCTGACGATTACGCAGGAGTTCGAAAATAATCCGGCTGTACTGGTTACCGGCAGCAGCGCCACGCTGGATGGTCTTGATATCCGTACGCGCTCGTTCGGCATTGTTCTTCGCGATACAGCAGACAATGAGATTCGGAATTCCCGCGTAATCTGGCTGGAGGATGAGAGTCGGGACCCGGTGAAGCTGTCGGAGAAGCTGAACGGTATCGATTTGTACAATGCCCACCGTAACCGGATTCAGGACAATGTTGTCTCTGGCATGCATGACGGCATTTATTTGGAGAGCAGTCACCAAAACACCGTTGAGCATAACCGCGTTGACTATTCCCGGTATGGTGTGCACTGTATGTATACGGACGGGACAGTCATCCGGGCCAATACCGGCTCTTTTAACGTAACAGGCGCTATGATCATGGGGGTTAAGGATGCCGAGGTTACCGGCAATTCGTTCTATAAGCAGAGTGAAAGCGTCAATTCTCAAGGACTGCTCCTGTTCGATGTACAGACTTCGAGCATTGCGGACAACAAGGTTCAGGGGAACCGGGTCGGCTTGTATATCGAGCAGTCCCGGCGCAACGAGCTTCGCAACAATGAGGTCATTCAAAATTTTGTCGGCATCCAGCTGCTGGAATCGGAGGAAAACCGCTTCACGGGGAACCGGTTTAGCGGCAATGTCATTGAAGCCGAAGCAACCGACAGCCGGGATAACCGGCTTGAGGGGAACTATTGGGACAGCTTCCGCGGCATCGATACCACCGGAGACGGCTTCAGCGACCTGCCTTATCTGATGAATCCTTTTTTTCAAAAGCTGACCAAGGCTACACCGGCCTTTCAATTGTTTTTTCAATCACCGGGGATGCAGTTTCTGGAAAGCATGAACACCGCGGGTAAAAGCGAATGGACGATGGATACAGCGCCCTTGATGAGGCCTGAAGAAGCAGGCGGCGCAGCAACAGAACAGTCCGGGCAAGCCGGAATGCTAATGCTCGGGATTTTCCTGCTGCTGCTATCATGGACGACCATTTATTTCACAGGAGGAAAGAAAACATGAAAAAAACAGGATGGCTTATTGTACTGGTATTGACGCTTGCAGCTCTGCTTACTGCCTGCGGGGAGAAGAAATATGCGGCGGTACCGATCAACGAAGAAACCGATAAATGCGCCATTTGCAACATGCAGATTAAGGATGACGCCTTTGCCGTGCAGCTGACCACCACAGACGGCAAAAACTATAAATTCGATGATCTCGGATGCATGAATGAATGGAAGACCAAAAACCAGACCGCCAGCATCGGGGCACAGTTTGTCCGGGATTACAATAACAAGGAATGGATTTCGTATGAAGAAGCAGCTTATGTTTACGATGCCTCGTTTAAATCGCCGATGGCCTACGGCATCTATTCGTTCAAAGACGCGAAGGAAGCTCAGAAATTCATTGACGAGCAGAAAAAAGGCAAATTGATGACGGCTGCCGACCTAAGCTCCCATACATGGCAGCAAAATGTAACGAATATGGGCGGCTCCCACGGCCATGATGCCAGCTCCCATTCGGAGACCAGCGGGCATAACAATTCCGCTGCTCCGGACGCTCACAATAAAGGCGCCCATGCGCAATGAACTTGCTTCATATTGCACGACGGGAGCTCAAAATCGGATTTCGGAATCCGTGGGCCTATTCATTTATGGCGCTATTCACCATCTTCAGCCTGTCTCTGCTGCTGATTCATACACAAAGCGTTGCCGAAGGCTATTCCAGCGTGACGGCGTCGATGCTGAACCTCATTTTGTATTTGCTTCCCCTGATGACGCTGCTTCTCGGTTCGTTCTCTTTAACGGCTGAGAAGGAGGAGGGAAGCTGGCAGCTGTTATCTACCTATCCTATCAGCACCCTGGAATTTATCGCCGGAAAATATGCCGGGCTATGCGCACTGCTGCTAACCATCGTGGCGTTCGGTTACGGAGTGACCGCCATACTCGGCGCTGTTACCGGCAGCGGCTTCCGTATTCATGAATTTACGCTGTTTCTGATGTTTTCCGCCGGTCTGGTGATTCTGTTTCTGGCTATTGCGCTCTGGATCGGCACGCTGGCCAAAAACCGCTGGCAGGCGCTGACCTACGGGGTAGCGATTTGGTTCTTCGCCATTATCGGCTGGCCCACCATTCTTGTGGCCGTGCTGGGACTGCTTCCTTACATGTGGATTAAGCCTGCTCTGGTGCTGCTGACCTTCTTTAATCCCGCCGAGCTGGTCCGGGTGTTCGTCATCGTCAAGCTGGGCGGAGGCTCCGCGCTTGGACCGGAATACTATGAATGGGTCCGGTGGATTAGCCAGCCCTCGGGCAGCCTGCTGTTCCTTGCGGTTTGTCTGGTCTGGATTATGCTGACGGTCGGCGTTGCGCACCGGATTTGGGAAAGGGGGCGATCGCGTGGCTGAATCTGTGCTTCAGCTGTCGCGCGTACGCAAGGAGATTCAAAAGCAGACGATCATCCATGACGTCTCCATGCAGCTTGGACGCGGAGAGGTGCTGGCCTTGTGCGGGGGCAACGGTGCAGGAAAAAGCACCATTCTGCGTATGATTGTCGGAATTATGCAGCCTACGCAGGGAACAATTGAAGTGAACGGCCTGCAGTGGGGCAAAAACCGCAGAGGCTATGTCGAGCAGATCGGTTACATGCCGGATGACTATTTGTTCGGTCAAGGCTTATCGGCGCAGGAAACCTTGCAGTTCTGGGCGTCACTGCGCCAAATAAGCCGTTCCCGCGTCCTGGAAGTACTCGACATCGTAGGGCTGACAGCGGTTCGCGGCAAGCCGGTTCAATCCTTTTCCAAAGGGATGCGGCAGCGGCTGCTGTTCGCACAAGCGCTGCTGGCACGGCCTCCGCTGCTGGTTATGGATGAGCCTACGAACGGGCTTGACCCGTACTGGATGGATTCGTTCGTGAATCTGGTCCGCTTTGCGAAGCAGGAAGGGCATGCGGTGATCTTCTCCACTCACCAGCTTCAAGTAGCCGAAGCCGTAGCGGATACAGTGGTGTTCTTGAAGGAGGGCGCGATCGCGCAGGAAGGTCCTACAGCCATGTTCCAGGAGAAATACGGTCCCTTCGGGCTGCAAGCGGCATTCTCCGAGCTATTCGGCTTTCAGGCTGCTCAACAACAGGAATAAGAGAAGGAGTGAACGGTGTGATCACTGCTGCCGGCTGGAAAAAAGCTGCTGCTATCCTGATCTTCGTGCTGCTGGCCGTCGCCGCCGTCTATGCTGTGCTAGGCTCGTCCGCTTCCGGTGAACGGGTGCGGCTTGGAGCCAAAGCGCCTGATTTCACCGTCACGAATCTGGAAGGGCAGGCCGTCCGGCTGTCCGATTACCGCGGTCAAGGCGTTGTGCTGAATTTCTGGGGGTCGTGGTGTGAGCCATGTGTAAAGGAAATGCCGCTCCTGAATGAAGTGTACGGATCGGGACACGGGGGCGTAGAAATTGTGGGAGTGAACGTGGGCGAGACCAAAGGGACCGTGAAGCAATTTGCCGATCAATACAGCCTTGCCTTCCCGGTGTTCACAGACCCGGCTGGCGAGGCGGCTGGAGCTTATCAGGTTCGCTCACTCCCTACGACGTTCGTCATTGACAAATCCGGCAAGATTGTAGAGATCATCAACGGGGAATTGTCCGATATCGGGAAGGTTCAAGACATCGTGGACCGGATTCAGCCTTAACCTGAACAAAATCCGAACGCCGGGGGCCGCGAATGTTTGAGGCATCGCACGACGGTCATCAACCATACCATTACCCGTTTACCCGCCGCGCAGATGCGCGGTTTTTTGCCGTATAAAGGAGCGTGCGAGGCTCATCCAGGAATAAAAAGGAAAACAGGGCTCAGCACGAAGTAGCAGTGCGGGGCTGGCCGCTGAAGCCGGAGCATTACGAGGCGCTGTTTATCGCCTTGCAGATCAAATTGTAATACTTCCGCCCTGTTGAATTGGCTCAAAGCATGCGAAAATAAGCGTAACTAGAATGCACATTGGAGCTGATTCAGAAATGGCGTATCAAACGATTGACGGAGTACGAATATGGGGAGCGGTGGATGCCGGAGCGTTATCCCAAGCCAGAACCTGCGGAGAGCATGGCCGCGTCGTCCAGGCGCTGCTGATGGCGGATCATCATAAAGGCTACAGCCAGCCGATTGGCGGAGTTGTTGTGTATGATGGGCAGATTTCTCCTTCAGGAGTCGGGTATGACATCGGCTGCGGGAATAAGGCCGTCTCCCGGATCATGGATGAAATCGGGCGCCAGCTCGATCCCTATGAACAGCCTGCCCGCAAAGCAAGAAAGCAGAGACTGTGCCTTGCACGATGTTTCGCCCTGCAGCAATGGCGGGTGTATCCGATGAATATAGCGAAGCCCTTATAAGCCGCCTGTCCGGGAAATTTCCTGGGCGTGTTTGTAAACGATCCAAACAGCTTAGAGTCTGTAAACGTAACTTAACCGCTGAACAAATTTGAAAAACCTTTCTATCGAGCAGGCCTCGCATTATGGCTGCTGGGACAGAAAGGTTTTTTCTCGATACAAGTTTTCTCGATACAAGTTTTCTCGATACAAGTTTTCTCGATACAAGTTTTCTCGATACAAGTTTTCCCGGTACAAGCTTCTCGGCCCAAGGTGTGATTTAAATCACAGAATCTGCTTGCTTTGGTATGGTATAGTTAAAGAAGGAGTACCATTTTTTCGGGCGGAGGTCTGATATGAGGTTTGGTATCGTCGCAAAGATGCTCACGGGCATCACACTCGTTTCGATTACAACGTATGGGACAAGCGCGTTATTTATTTTTGAATTCAAATCCATGATTGCCCCGCAAATGGCCGATTGGCTGTACATTCCGATGATTTTGGCAATGGGTGTATTCTGGACCGCCTTCCTGGGCTGGCTTGCGGCCCGCTGGCTTGTTGCTCCGCTGCTCCGGCTGACAGAGGCTGTGAATGAGGCTGCGACCGGAAATTTGAAAATCTCGATTCCGATTCCCCGCAGCAAGGACGAATTGAACACGCTCAGTGTTTCGTTTAACCATATGGTCGAAAATTTGCGTCAAATTATTGTTGAGCTGTCCGACAATATTACTTTCACCCAAAACAATACGCTGGCCTTGAGCAGCGCGCTGCAGCAGGCCGCACATCAAATCGAAACAACCGCGTCTACCGTGGAAGACATCTCCAAAGGCGCGGATTTGCAAGCAGAGTCGGCGCATCATACCTTGAATGCGGTGAAGACGATTACACAAGCAGCGGATGAAGTGAAGATAAAAGCGAATGAAGCGCTCGGGTTGTCCAATAAGATGGTGGCGACTACGGAAGAAAGCGGTTATGCGATTCGCTCCTTGATTCAAGGACTGCTGGATTTGACCCAGTCTAATGAGCAAACCATTGAGCAGATCCGTCAGCTGGAGGAGAACGCTCAGGAAATCGGCCATATCTCCCAGGTGGTCGGGGCAATTGCGGATGCCACAAATTTGCTGGCATTGAATGCTTCTATCGAAGCTGCACATGCCGGGCATCACGGCGCAGGCTTTGCAGTTGTAGCCGGCGAAATCCGGAAGCTGGCGGAGCAAAGCACAGGCGCGGTCGGGAACATCAATCATATTATTAGTCAAATTCAGGCCCAAGTGAATGCCGTCGTCAGCAACATCTCCCGGCAGGTGCAGAATGTGACCCAGGAGGCCGAAAAAGGGGAAAACGTACTCGGCGCCCTAACCGGTATGACAAGCGCTACGCATGAAGCCGCCGCTTCCGTACAGTCCATCACCGGCGTAATTGAACAGCAGATTCGGCTTATCGGCAGCACCCTGGACCGTACCCGCGAAATCGATACGATCGCCGGCCATATTTCAGAAGGCGCGAAGCAGGTTGCGATTGCCACTCAGGAGCAAACCGCAGTGATGGAGGAGATGGCCTCGTCCTCGGAAGTGCTGCGTGATCATGCTGAGCAGCAAAAAACAAAAATCAGCCTGTTCCAAATTTAGTTCACAGGGGACAGGCCCCTATAAATAAAAAAGCTTGATTTCTCAAGCTTTTTTATTATTTTTAACAGCGGCTTGAAGTTGGCAAGGCGAAGGCCCGCACCCGGTAACTGCACTCGCTAACTTCGCTCCATAGCTTCGGTCAACCTGCCGTTTATTTTGTCCTTCTGGAATATATGCTTCGTTTGTGGAAGGAAAGGGAGCGGTAGGTTCGCGCCAGCTTCACTTTTCTTGCTGTGGAAAGCCGGGCTGCGCTCATTCTCAGGCTTTTGTTAGCGCAGTATTTGAACCGGATTCCTTGAGGCCGCCTCGAATGAATGTAGTTTCCGTACGTTTCATATTCCGAAAATCCGAACTGCTTCGACTTGTCGATGCTCCTCATAATGGCGCTGTACCATGCGGTATGGTGCCTGCTGGCAATGCGGCGCTTCATTCGGGCCAGCTTGACTTTATCAAACAGCATGTAATGGGCGACGAAGGAACGCCGGGACGACATTTTCCGGCCCATGAGCCTCCTGTACGTTCTCCGGTATTCCGGCTGAGTCCAGCCGCGATAATAGAAGACGGTTTGGCCTCCTGTCCGGAACCGGTGCGGCCGAATAAGGACGGTATCCGCATCAATGACGAGGAAATAGCGCTGAGAGACAACACGGTCCCCGTTAAGCTTCAGCAGCTGCTGATACAGCCAGCCGGAGCGCTCCCATCTCTTGGACCCGTATTGAATGTCCTTCTTGGTGATCGGCAGTGCCTTTGTTTCGTGAATGAACGTGCAGCCCTTTCTTTTACACAATGCTTTCATTTTGCTGCTGTTCGGGGATACCACATAAATACGACGGATATTATGCTGCACGTGCTTCCTAACCCCATCGATCACATAAGGAAGGGTGCCCAAATCTTTTTCGATCGCAGGGATAAGAACATCGATGGTTCCCCGGCGGCCATTGTTTTTTTTGCGCTGCGGCATGTAGGCTCATCTCCATTTTCTCTTATCTTCTCTAGGATATGTGAGCGTTTGCGAGCTGGAATGGGTATTCGCAGGATAGGGCAAGGAGAAATTCGCACGGGAACATGCTATAGTTAATCTGAGAGAATATCGAATACCAGCTTTACAAAGGAGCCTGACTGTATGCAGCTGCTAGCCATGCTTACCATGTTCATGGATCATATCGGCAAAATTTTTTTCCCGGACGAGCAGACATGGCGCTTCATCGGGCGGATCGCATTTCCGATTTATTGCTACTGCATCGTCCTTGGTTATCATCGTACACGCGACATGGGCCGCTATTTTGCGCGCTTGCTCGTGATCGGGCTGCTCTCGCAGCTACCGTACATGCTCGCGTTTAATACCGTTGGAGTGAATGTCATCGGAACACTGCTTGTCAGCTTGGCCGTGCTTTATGCACTCGATCGGCTGAAGGGCCGGATTACACTGCAAGTTCTCGTCGTTTTAATCGCGTGTATGGGACTGGATGCACTTCCGTTTGATTACGGCTCTTACGGGCTGCTGCTAGTTCTGATCTACAGATATGCCAGAGAGCATACCCATACCGTAGTCGGCATGCATCTGCTGCTGAATGTGGCCTTCATCCTGTATAAAGGGTGGACGATTCAAATGGCCAGCCTGATCGTGACGCTGGTTCTTGCTTATGCCCCGGAGCTGTTCCGGCAGCTGGAGCGGATTCAGCCCCCGAAATGGCTGTGGAGATCGTTTTATCCCGTTCATTTTATTGTTTTGTTTCTGATCGCAGCTTTTATGAGCTAGGTTTATTCGGGAACGTACAATCGGAATATGGGGGAAGCATTCCGTCACCATCGGACTGTAATTTCAATATACTATACAGATATTCCATTTTCATTTCCGGTGTAACGCAGTTATCCTCCAACATTGATCATATAAGCACATACAGGCAATGATGGAAAGAGTAAGCGGAGCCCATTCATGACAGGGACGGCGTGCCGGCGACTGAGAGCACCCGAGACGAATGGACCGCCGAAGTTCACTCCTGAGCCGGCAGCTGAGACTTGACCGACCCTCCGGTGAAGCGTAGGACTGCCCGCATTCCCGACGTTATAGGGCCAAAGTGAGAAAGGATTATATCGATCTGTCGCTGGCGGCAGACTTTCCTTTCTAATAAGGGTGGTACCACGACTTCTCGTCCCTTGCGGAGGAGGAGTCTTTTTTTATTCCGTGGAGAGCATTGTGTATGCAGCATTTGCCGGTGCGCAGCCCAGCCCGTTGTCCGGGTTGATGCGATAGAGAGAGGAGAGAGAAGCATGAAACCACCAAATTTGAACGATGTGGAGGACCAGCTGCTAACGGCAAGCCTTCAGCTTCTGGAGAAGCTGTCTGACTGGGCCTTATTGCATCAGGCGACAAGCAGCGCGCTGGATTGGCCGAACGAACCCGGACATCGTCAGATGGCAGAACGGCGAATTCTGGACGAAATGGCTGGCAATCATCCGGGCATTCTGAGCGAAACCGCCGTCCGTCAGCTGTTTGAGCAGCTGTTCAAGACAGCATCGGGGAAAGAACAGGACGGGCACAAGAAAACGCTGCTGGTCAGCCGGAAGCATAAGATCGAGGATACTGTAATCCCGCTAGGCGCTGCGGCGGTAGGAAGCGGAAGGCCGGTGATGATAGCAGGCCCTTGCTCAGTCGAGAGCTATGAGCAGGTCCGTCAAGTTGCCGCTGCGCTGAAGGAAGCCGGAATTACTGTGCTGCGGGGCGGCGCGTTCAAGCCAAGAACCTCCCCGTATGAATTTCAAGGCCTGGGGATTGACGGCCTGAAGATTCTGAGGGAGGTATCCGCCGAATTCGGACTCCGGACGATTAGTGAAATCGTTCATCCCGGTCATATCGATTTGGCTTGTCAATATATTGATGTCATTCAAATCGGCGCGAGAAATATGCACAATTTCGAGCTGCTAAAAGCCGCAGGAGAAGCCCCGATTCCCGTGCTGCTCAAACGGGGGCTGGCGGCTACCCTGGACGAATTCCTTCATGCTGCGGAATATATTGTCTCGCGGGGCAACATGCAAGTGATGCTGATTGAACGCGGCATTCGCACCTACGAGAAAGCGACCCGGAATACGCTGGATATTTCCGCGGTCCCGATTCTGAAGCAGGAAAGCCATTTGCCGGTGCTGGTGGATGTCACGCATTCGACCGGCCGGAAGGACATCCTGGCTCCATGTGCCAAGGCTGCACTGGCAGCGGGGGCCGACGGCATTATGGCCGAGGTTCATCCGAATCCTGCAGCGGCGCTCTCTGATGCCGGACAGCAGCTGAATCTGGAGGAGTTCCGGCGTTTTTATTCCGACGTGAAGCGCTCCGGCTTGCTGTAGGGAATAGCTGTTCATCGGAAAATCATCCGAGGCTGAGCCATGCCGATTTGCTGTGCTTGCGCTGAAGCCTATCCTTATTTCAGATAGGAAAATAAAAGGCGCACCCCGGTGCCCATGCGGCCGCAGGGTACACCCCGGTCCTTCATTTTACAATGAAGTGATTCTGAACCATCTCAAATGGCTGTCCGGTGCGCTCGGCTGTGAGGAGGTTGGCGGCTCGGCAATCGCTGAATATTTCTCCTGGCAGGTTGATTTGCGGGAATGATGGCGCTGATCCTAACTCAATTAAGACCCCGATGGATAGGTATTCGTTTAAGCAACATCCTCCTGATTGGAATATAGTAAGCTATAAATCAAGGAGGCGATTGCACAATGCCTGTTAAACATGGTGCCGGGTACATCGAGCGAATCAACCGAAACTTGCCGGATGTCCGAATGGCAGGCGAGCGGCTCGAAGGGGTAATTTCGGAGCATAAAGCCTTCAAGGGACTGATGGCCACCCAAGCCTCCATGTATGATATGCAGTTGGAGAGCGGCTGGGCGGCGAAGCTATCGTATACATCGCCCTTGACCGGCGATCCGGTGGGGCTTTCCTTCAAGCAGCCTAAGACGAAAAAGGATCTTGCTGCCAGAAGAGAGATGATGCAGGTGTGGGCCTACCGGCATCACGGCTTTCTGGGCCGCAGCCCCGATTATATGAATACCGTCTTGATGGCCTTTGCCGCTGCAGCAGGGCTGCTGGACGAAGCTTATCCCCAATACGCCGCTAATTTGAGGCGGTATTATGACTACTGCCGGGAACAGGACATTACACTCTCGCACGTGTTTATTCAGCCGAAAGCAGGCCGGATGTCGTCCTTTTTGCAAACGTTTGAGGAGCCCGAAGCGGCGAGGGTCATCGACAGGAATAAGGACGGCATCGTGGTCCGGGGCGCTTTTTTGCTGGATACTCAAGGGGCGACGGCGGATGAAGTTTTAGTGTTTCCCCAGCCGTTTCCATCGTTAAGTATGGAGGACAGCGAATATACGTTTGCTTTTGCGGTACCGAGCAATCTTGCAGGGGTCCGGTTTGTATGCCGGGAGAGCTTTGTCGGCGGAGAGTCCGCCTATAACTATCCGCTCAGCTCCCGGTTCGAGGAGATGGATACGCTGGTCATATTCGAAGATGCGCTGGTCCCGTGGGACCGGGTATTCCTGCTTGGAGATGAGAGACTGGCGTTCCGGCTCGTTGAAGAAAGCCGCTTCCATACGCATGCCAGTGTACAAATAATGTGCAAAAATATCGCCAAAACGGAGTTTCTGCTTGGGACGCTAGAGCTGATGATTGAGGCGGCCGGGCTGGATAGCCATGATCATGTTATTGAAAAAGTAACGGAGATTATCGTCACGCTGGAAACGCTCAAGGCCCTGCAGCTGGCGGCCGAGAAGGGTGCCGCTGCTGACCGCTGGGGAAGCATGCTGCCCGATCGCAAGCCGTTGCTGGCGGCCAACGCTTATTTTCCCCGGATTTACCCCCGCATGATTGAGATCATTCAATTGATTGGCGGTAGCGGCCTGATCATGATCCCGGAGGATTCGGACTTCGCTGGAGCGATTGGCGGTCAATTGAACCGTTATCTCAAAGGCATCGGACTGGATGCCCAAAAAAATGTACAGCTGTCCCGGCTCGCATGGGAGCTGAGCGTAAGTGCATTCGGCGGCAGGCAGACCGTATACGAGCGATTTTTTTTCGGCAATGCCTCTACAGTGAACAGCCGTCTGTATAAGGGGTATCCAGGCAGAGAAACGTTTAAAAACCGCGTTAGGGATTTTCTATCCTGATTCGGATCGCGACTACCGGGATGCACGTCCGCCCGGTTATCGGCATGGGACAAGCTAAAAACAGGCAGCAAAGCCTAGCAGGGGAATGGCATCATGAATGGCATCATGTTTCTCCCATTCATATACATATTCACAAAACTCGTATTTTATACATATGTCAACAATTTATATCCCCATCCGGTTCACATGGCTTAACGAACTCCTTATTGGATTCTGCCCAGGAAATCGCTTCAACTGCAGGAATACCGATTACCTTATTGTTTCTTTTCAACGATCGTTTGCTCCAGGTGTAAAAGGACTCTTCTTTCTTCAATTGACCGATACACTCATAAAGCTTAACGATCATTTCCTCCAAGATGTCCATAGCATCCGCTTCATTCCTCATGTAGGAATAAGCTAGCCCGATAATACGCGTTTTTTTCTGCTAAAATCAATTGCAGTAAGGCTTCCTTGTCCCCCTTTTTTGCTTTCTTAACCACGTTTACTACATCCATGTCTTCACCTCTCTTCACTAAGAGCCTTGGACAATCCAAAAGGTTCATTCCGTCATAAAAATAAAAACTGCGATGCTCGCGGTAAACTTCGATTGATACTCTCCTCTGGTTATAGACAGCTGCGCGGCGCAAAGCAAAAAGAACCGCTATTCAAGCGGTTCTGAAACTTCTCCTGCCTTGTTATCCGGCATCGTAAGTCATGCCCACACGGTCGTTGTTGCCAGCGGCAAGCGATAGGTTGGATGTCCCTCAGCCGCTGCTTTACCGATGGAGATTAGCATGACAGGCTGATAGCGCTCCTCATCAAGACCAAACGTGCTGGCAATCTTCGATTTATCATAGCCGCCCATCGGATTGGTATCATAACCATGCGAGCGCGCAACCAGCATCAGCTGCATGGAGGCAAGTCCAGCGTCAATCAAATTAATGCTGCTCAGCTCGCCTTTGGAGAGGCTGTCGAGTTGCGGCTTGAAATTGTTTAGCATCATCTCGCCAATCTCCTGTGGCATATAGCCTAGCTCAACGGATTTGGCAGTAATTTCATTCATATAATCTACGTTTTGTAAATCAATAAAAACAGCGATAACGGCAGCAGAGGTTTCCACCTGCGATTTATTGTAAGGAGCAAGCGGAGCAAGCTTGGCCTTGCCCTCCTCCGTGTCAATCACCAGAAAACGCCATGGCTGCAGGTTAACCGAGGATGGAGCCCGGGAAGCCTTGTCCAATATTTCCGCCAATTCCTCCCTGGTGATTTTTACGTTGGAGTCATACTTCTTAACA
The DNA here is from genome assembly GCF_037137075.1 of Paenibacillus sp. y28. Classification (NCBI taxonomy): domain Bacteria; kingdom Bacillati; phylum Bacillota; class Bacilli; order Caryophanales; family Paenibacillaceae; genus Paenibacillus; species Paenibacillus sp. y28. Next base: position 141,687 of record NZ_JBBBNV010000001.1, on the reverse strand, counting down.
GATCGGCGACCGAATACAATCTCATTAAAGTCATTGGTTTGTTGAACGTTTCCCATGGTCTTAGCTCCTCTTGGCTTTCATTTTTTTTGATTTATAGATTGTTGTGCTTACGATTTTCCTTTAGCCAGCTCTTTTATGATTTCGCTTAACGCATCTTTGAGTGGTGTCGCCGGACGTCCGAGTAGCCGCTGCAAATCCGAGCTTTCCATTTCTAACGCTCCTCGGCCAATTTCAACCTGCATGTGAACAAGAATCGGAACAAACGCGTCAGGAATTCCGGATTGAGCAAGCATTTGACCATATTCTTCCGGTTGAAAATATTGTAATTGAACTTCTTGTTGAGTCACCTCTGCAAAAATATCGGCCAGCTCTTTTTGAGTCAATGGTTCCCCGGAGAGTTCATACACCGAATTCTCATGCCCTGGCCCTGTCAACACGCGAGCTGCTGCTTCAGCGTAATCTCGTCTTGAGGCCCAACCGGCTTTTCCTTGTGACGAAGCTATAATCCAGGGCATCCCGTTCAGAACAGCTTGAAACGTATTCACTTCGTTCTCCAAGTACCAGTTATTTCGAAGAATGGAATACGCAAGTCCGGATGTCGCAATGGCTTCCTCCGTCATGCGATGGTCCTGAAAAGGTTCCACTGTAGTGTAGGTAGCCTTAGGCGCACTGGTGTAGGCGATGAAGGTTACATTGGCAGCTTGAGCTGCACGAACAGCAGTTAAATGCTGTGCTGTACGCTTCTGAACATCATCACTGGAGATGATGAACAATCGATCTATACCTGTGAAGGCAGTGACTAGAGAATCATAGTCATTGAAATTTCCATAACGTACATCAATCCCTTTGTCCTGCAGATGAACTGCTTTTTGGGGGTCACGTACACTTACAGCAATGGTGTCTGAAGGGACGATTTTCAATAATTCATCTACAACCAATGAGCCCAATTTTCCTGTTGCGCCAGTTACTAATATTTTCATCGATATTCCCATTCCTTTCACTTCGCTTCAGGCACAAAACAGAATGAAATCCGGTCGGTACCTTGTACGATTTTTGTGCTACGCTTAGCCGGCTATTTCCGGTAGAAAGCTCCTCTGCATGGCTTTATATTAACTGCACAGGAAGATATTCCACAAGTAGGCACAATTAATAAACATAGTAACCATAAGTATACCTGTACGTTGTGGCCGAGAGTTCTTGCCGCATACGTGCCGCGTTTTTTCTTTTCTGCGAGCGGGTTATTCAGGTTATAATAGAACTATCATTTTTAGAGCGGGAGGTGTAAATAATGTCATTGAATTGTCAGGATGAGGTCGAAGCTACACTCGAAGTTTTAGTGGGCAAATGGAAGCTTATTATTTTGTCGCATATAGCATTAAATAAAACCATGAGATTTGGTGAATTCCAAAAGTGTATTCCGGATATTACCAAAAAAATGCTAAGCTCTCAACTCAGGGATTTGGAGTATCATGGAATAATTAGCAGGAAAGTATACAATCAAATGCCATTAAAAGTGGAGTATGCAATTACGGAGTACGGGGAAAGTCTGAAACCCATTTTAGATACACTTGTTCATTGGGGCAGACATCATATCGAATATTTGAATCGTCAAGAAAAGAAAGTCTTGGACAGCAGCGGATGAACTCTCCTTCGTTGTAGATATCTTAATCTGGCAGACGGCATCTGGACTGACACCTTGGCTTCTTCAGCAGCTGTCAGTCCGGATGCCGTCTGATATGTCCCGGTGAACGTATGGCTGTGTATTGTCTTTATAGCGTGTGGGCATTTATAATCGCATCCGCCACCAATTGTCCCGACAAAGTTACCATGGGAGTTCCGCCACCCGGATGCGAGGTTCCTCCAGTGAACCATAACCCCTTCACATCAGCCTGGTTTCCTGGTCTGGCAAAGGTTTGACGAGCGGAATTGGAAGAAATCCCATAAATCGCACCCCGATAAGCCGAAGCTTGTTCCTCAAGCTGATCCGGTGTGAAACTATCCGAGACCTCCGCATTCCGAATGAAATCCTTTAAGCCGAAGGATTCAAGCTTTTTCCATAGCTTCATTTGATAAGCATCTGCCATCTCTCCCCAATGAACCTGAGGGGATGTATAGGGCGCGTTAGCCAGAATAAAGAGGTTACTCCCCCCTCCAGGCGCCATTCCGCTCTCTGAATACCCCGAATGACAGATATAAATTGCCGGGTCCTCAGCGGGGCAGCCTTTTCTAAAGATGTCCTCAAATTCACTTCCATAAGACTCAGGATAAAAGACGGTATGATGCAGCAGCTGCTCATACGTTTGCTTGCTCCCAACCAACGAAACGAAGCCCGAAAGCGAAGGCTCATAGTTGGAAATACGGGCATTGCTCATGCTGGGCCGATCGGATTCCTGAAGCAAATCACGACAAACGGACAAAACATCTCCATTCGCAACGATAATATCTGCCTCAGCATCTCCATCCCTTGTCATAACACCCGTAACCCGTCCATGGGAGCATATCATTCGTTCGACGCGAACTCCTGTGCGAATATGAACCCCTAATTCCGATGCCAGCCGTGAGAACGCCTCAACGATGGCATAAGTGCCTCCCTGTACGCCATATACCCCCATTTGCAATTCCAAATGAGCCAGCATGGCAAAAATCGCAGGCGCCCGACTCGGTGCTGACCCGACATAGGTGGCATAGCGACCAAATAAAGCCAGAGTATAGGGATGTCTAAAATAACGACGCAACAACCGATCCAGGGTCAGCCACGGTCGAATTCGCAGCAGGCCCGCGAGAAGGCGCCAATCCGCTTTATCCCGCCAAGACAGCAGAAGTCGATTCATAAACAGCCGATCCGCGAGTTGATAGAGTGCGGCCGATTCTTTCATAAATGAGCGCAACTGCTTGGCATCTTCTGGACTATATATGGCAATCTGGGCCTCCATTTTTTCCAGATCGGGCGAGGATTCTACCATGATTCCATCCTGAAAATAGTTTCTTGTCCCGTTTGTGATCGGATACATGGTAAGATAATCCTCCATCCGTCGATTCACACGGGTAAAAACCTGCCGGAAAACATGCGGCATCGTAATGGTACTCGGCCCGCGATCAAACAAATATCCACCATCAAGTGCAATGCGCTGCAGCTTGCCCCCTAGTGCAGCCTGCTGCTCCAGAACCGTAACCGAGTATCCGGCGTACGCCAATCGGATTGCCGCCGACAACCCGCCTAGCCCGCCTCCGATGACGATGACCTTCTTCAAGAGTACTTCCTCCCTTTCCACTCATAGCCCTGCTCTCTAAGGCTGGCCCGCCAGGATGATACCGCAATAGCAGACAGCATAACTATACTCGCAGGTAAACAGAAGCCCAGCCACCAAGGCTGTTTGTTCTTATGATCAATGATTGCTTTGATCCCCGCCCCAACCAAATAACAAAGCAAACTGGGAAGCAGAACGCCAGATAGCCATGACACAGCGTATGAAAACAATGGTGCTGTCAGGCTAATCAGCAGGAATATTGGCGGAACGAGATATAACAGCCCATACGCTGCCAGCACAACACCCAAGAGCAGCGCGCTTCGGCCTAATCCCGCAAATATATTTTTCTTATACCCGTTCCATACCCCGGCTGCATCGTGATACATTCGCATGGTGACGTGGGAGCAAACATCAGCCAGGGTAACAGGATGCCCCGCTTTCTTGACAGCCCGGGCCAGCTCCATATCATCGACAAGCTGTCCCTTGAAGCTGGCATGTCCCCCCGTCGCCCGATAGCTCTCCGCAGAAATTAGCAGAAAAGCGCCATGAGCAGCAACGAACCTGGGATCTGCCGACTGCCGTACGAACCGTATCGGCAGGTGGCAGGCGATGGAGAAGCTCATCATTGGAACAACGAGCTTCTCCATCCATGTGCCGGTTTCCTGTAAGGGGAAGCCGGTCACAAGCCCTTGCCCCTGCGCAAGCGCGGTGTCCAGTGCGGCTCCAAGCGCCTTCGGCAGAAGACGCGCATCGGCGTCAAGGAAGAGCCACCAATCGCCGCGAGCAGCTTCGGCGAGCTGGTGGCACGCGTGCGACTTGCCGAGCCAGCCGGGCGGGAGTGCAGCTCCGGACAGAATACGCACGCGGGGATCACCGGCGGCAGCGTCCTGTGCAACGTCCGCTGTGCCGTCAGTGGAGCCGTCGTCTAGCACCAGCACCTCCAAGTGCGGGGACGGATCCACTAAGACAGAGTGCAAGCAGGCTGCAATGTTCGCCGCTTCATCGCGAGCCGGGATTAGAATGGAGAGCCGCGGCCTCGCTGCGACTTCCGTCTGCTTCCTATCCCCCTCATGCTTCGCATTGCCATCAAGCCAGGCTCTCCCCCTCCCGTTTCCACCTAACAAGGGAAGCTGCGAAAGATTCCAAGTAACGAAAAAGAGCTGCAGTATCAAGGCTGCAGCTATCGCCCAAAGAACGATGTCCATTTGGCCACCCCATTCCTCCATGCATCAAACCGTTCATTTATAGAACGTCTAGTGGGAATAAGCGATTTTGCTCCAGTCAGCCTGTCACCAGACGCTACAATCACAAGCTGCCGATGCGCGTCTAATTGACGTTCCAATTTCGATTGAAGCACATTCGATATATGCCTTCGATCGACTTGCAGCTCATTATCCAGCATGGGAGGGCCACACATTAAGCTAACCTCCGCCTTCTGGTGTAAGCCCAGTGAATAGTAAGCTGTTACCGGCTGCACGATAACCTCAGGGTTGCGCCTCAACAGATAGCCCAGGCCGCTTTGAAATTGGAGAGGACGCTGCTCCAAGGGCTTAATGTCGCCTTGAGGGAACAGCCAAATCCCATGCCCCGATTTTAATAACTGCTCACTATACTGGAGGGACTCCCTTATACCGTGTGTAGACGTTTTGTCAATGGAGAAGGCCCCTATTTTACGAAAAAAGCGATAGCGGGACATCTGCGCTTCATCCATCATCATAAAATGCTCTCGACTCGAAGCTCGCATAACAGCATGGAAGACGATAAGTCCATCCCACCAGGAGCTGTGATTCATCATATAAATAACAGGCTGGCCTGGCGGGGCAGGGTCCAGCTCTCCGATCAGCTCGATCCCATGAAAATAACGCTGAAGCAAATACTTCTCATTATAGTGACGAAACAGCCATTTAAACCATCGGCTTGTATCCGCTACGATCAAATCGCAGGCCTCCTTCAGCCATCGCAATACCCGCCAGCGCGATTAAACCAGGGATTACAAGACCTTCCTTCACAGCTAGCAGCCCGAACATAAGCAGCATGGCTTGAAGTAGACGAACACATGCAAGCTGTGTTTTCCTTGTCACTGCTTCCACAGGAAATAATAACGAGAGCAGGGCAGCAATGAAAAACCAGCTAATAAAATTAGATGCCGGGACCCCATAAAAGAAGCCCGGCTCCTGCCACAACCAGAATTCCCTGGCAAACGCCACCGGATCGAGTACCAAGTCAAATACAACGGTACAGCCTCCCGTGTACAAGGCGCGAAGCCAGCGATTGGTCGTTGATAACATACGAACAACCGTGATCAGGATGCCAATCCATGCGCAAGGAATTCCAAAGGGAACGCCTCCTGCAGCAAAGCCTAACACATCTGTGTATACGTAGGAGCCAAAGGGCCAGCCATATTTGACACCAATCCATTCAATCCCGTAGGTGAACACGCCTACCAGGAGAATAGGCAGCATGGTTGACCACCGCGCTTCTCCTGGATTAAATTGTAAACTGAGAGCATACAGTACAAAGAAAACAAGAAATAGACCATTGGAAAAAGAGAGCCATTCTGGAACGCCACTTGTCAGCATAAGAAGAAGTCCGATGCCGTACCATAGGAAAAACACGCGCCGGATCATAGAGATACCACAGCGTCTTCACTCGTATCCAAAAGAACGGCATATTTGGCTTTGATCGCACCATACAACTTCAGCTTCCGTAAGTTGCTGACCACAGCTCGCTGGGTAAACACTTGATAATCGAATGCCTTCACTTCATCAAGAATCGCCGCATAGAAGTTGGCGGCTAGCTCCACCGCAAGCATACTCTGCGGCGGGTAGGTTTCGATTCCCTTCATTCCAAGCGCAAACCAGCTGCGCGCCAGCTCATCCAGCTCCTGTATCAGACTTCGAAATCGTTCGTCAAGGGTACCATTCAGGAAGTCTTGCTCGCTATAGCCATGACGATCAAGTAAATCGAGCGGTAAGTAGCGGCGCCCCCGGCCCTGATCTTCACCGACATCACGGACAATATTGACAATCTGCATAGCTTTGCCCAGCCAGATACCCGCTTCAACAATATGCTGATCGGGAGCATCATGCAGGACAGGCAGCAGCATTTGGCCGACTGTTCCCGCAACAAGATAGCAGTATTCCTCTAACTGCTCCATCGATTCATAATGCGTCTGGACCAAATCACGGCGTTGCCCCTCCATCTGCTTGAAAAACGGCGCTTTTGTTACAGGAAATGTCTGAAGCAGCCATCGCAGCGAAGGCCAGATAAAATGTCCCTCCGCCTGGTCTAAATCGGTAAACGCACGTTCAATCTCATCAATCGTATAGGGTGAACGATCCGGCTCATCCACGGCATCGTCAATCATCCGGCAAAAGGCATAAATGACATAAACCGCTTCTCTTTTTGGATTTGGCAAATGACTAAATGCATGATAAAACGAAGAGGAACCTTTCCGGATCATCGCTTCACATTGAGTTAGACAGACAGCAAGCTCCATAGCGTCACTCCTCCTCCTCATTTAACAAATAATTGGCTAGCAGCTTAGCTCCTTGCATGACAATAGGGATTCCGCCTCCCGGATGTATCGATGCTCCAACGGCATACAAGCCTTCAATACGGGAAGGAACCATTTGGGGGCGGAACAAGGCGGATTGATCCAAGGTTGGCGCGATCCCGAAGCTGCCTCCTTGATAGAGACCATCCGCCTCCGCATCCTGTGGCGATCGGACTTCCTTCCACTTCATTGCTTCCTTCAGCCCGGGAAAGCCCCGCTTCTCAGCTTCATGAAGGACATGGTCCACAAATGCAGGAAGCTCAGCCTCCCAATCTACGGAGCCTACAGGCGGCGCAGGGGCCAGAATATACATCACGCTTTCACCTGGAGGGGCTGCATCATCATCGATAGCGCATGGATAAAAAACATAGAACGACGGGTCCTCTGGAAGCTGACCCTTCCTAAATATTTCTTTTAACCCGCGAGTCAGATCTTCCGGAAGGAAGAACTGATGGGCTGCTGCTTGCGGCCAGCGCTTTTGAAGACCCAAATAAATTAGAACCGTTCCTGACGAAGGCTTATACGTTCTTGAAGGCAGCTTCACTTTGGGCAACAGCTTGCCTAGATGCGGGAAATCCCCGTTAAAAACAACCGCTTCATGCCGATATTCGGCTTCATCAGCTGTTTTTACACCGATACAGCGTCCTTTTTCCGTCATGATGCCTTCGATAGACGTGCTTTTACGCAAAGCAACGCCTCTCTTCTCCAGTTCAGCTTCCAGGATCGAGACCAAGCGGGCATACCCTCCCTTGACATACCAGATTCCAAACGCATGCTCGGCATAAGGGAGAAGGGTATATAAGCCAGGAGATTGAAACGGCGCTCCACCAATGTATAGAGTTTGTAAAGAGAAGGCATCCTGCAGCTTCTCACTCCGAAAATAGCGGGCTGCAAACGCACGGACATTGCTGTAGGCCTTCAGTTTGGTTAAAAGTGATACGTTGCGGAGCGTATAGAAATCACGCTTGCGCAAGAAGGCCTTCTCCAGAAAAGCCGCCCGGCCTTGGATAAACGCATCCTCCATATCCCTCATATAGCGATTGAAGCCCTCCACGTCCTCGGGAAACCGTCGATTCAATTCTTCGACCTGCTTCTGCCTGTTCCGCCATTTGTGCAGCACCGTGCCATCTGCATAATGAATGCGGTACAGCGGATCGCACTCGATCAGAGGGATGCGCGAGCGATCAATTCCCGCTTCCTCCAAAATTCCGAGCAGCATCTCAGGCAATAGGACCATCGTCGGTCCCTGATCGATCCGGTATCCGCCGCCTTCTTGGTAAGCTAATCGTCCGCCTAAATCATTCTTGCGCTCGTAAATGGTCACTTTCTTGCCCTGCTTCGTTAGCAACAGGGCTGCTGTAAGACTGCCGATACCACTGCCGACAAAGGCTACTTCCATTTGGCTACCTCCATCTGCTTGGTGACGTCGGTTGGCGCTACGCCGACCCGGATGCGTTCCGAGCGATCCTGGGCCATTAACAATCGTGAAGAAATGCGAGCCGATTCGAAGATCGTCGGGAGTCCGCTGCCTGGATGCGTGCCTCCGCCAACAAGCCAGCAATTCGCTACTTCCTCGAAGCGATTGTGAGGCCTAAGCAGCATCATTTGATCTAACGTATGCGCGAGATTAAAGGTAGCGCCTTCATATACATCATATTGATTCCGCCAATCCAAAGGCGTAATCAGCATTTCCTCCTCAATATTCCCGGACAAGCCAGCCAGCTCAGGCTCTTTCTCCATCCGGGCCAGCATGGCTTCCTTCACACGGCATGCTTGCTCCTCCCAGTTCAGATCAGCAGTCAAATTCGGAACCGGCATAAGCGCATACAGCGCAGTTTTCCCATCGGGAGCAAGCGACGGGTCATGAATACCCGGGTTATGAATATACAGGGATGCGTCCTGGGACAGCACCTTTTTGGTCATCATCTCATGCACATTTTCCCGATAATCATCAGCGAATAAAATGGTATGATGGGGCATCTGAATCTCTTGATTCACCCCCAGATACATCATAAAGGTTGAACAGGAATATTTCTTTTTCGCGAGCCTGGCGGGAGTGAATTTTTTAAGCTCTCCCGGCTCAAATAACTGATTCATTGCGTTTGCAAAATCCGCGTTAATGATGACATGATCGGCTTCCATTCGTTCGCCGTTATCCAGCAGCACGCCAACGGCCTTCCCGTTTTTGCAAAGCACTCGTTTCACGCCGCAGGAGGTTTCAATAGTCCCCCCATACTCCCCAATTACTTTCGCCATCGCTTCACAGATTCGATTCACACCGCCTATCGGATGAAAAAGGCCAAATTTATGCTCGAGATAAGCTAAAATGGTGAACGTGCCCGGGCACTCCCAGGGTGACATCCCTAAATATTTGGCTTGAAACGTAAAGGCATATTTCAATCGTTCATCTGTAAAATAGCGGGACAACCGATCGTAGACGCTTCCAAAAGCATTCAAGCGCGGCAACGCCAGCATCACATCACGAGACACATAGTCGCTTAGCTTACTGAAGGGTCTTTGCAGCAAGGGAGCTACACGGTTAAATTTCTTTTCTTCTTCCTGCATGAAACGTAAATAGCCCTGGCCATTGCCGGGAAAAAGCGCTTCGATACGCTCCACCATCTCCTGCTCACTCCGCGTTGGCGAGAAATGCACCTCGCCAAATTGCAGCCGATACAATGGATCGAGTTCAACAAGCTCGACGTAATCATACAAGGATCGATTCACGGCTTGAAACATCTCTTCAAGCAAATGAGGCATCATGAAAAAGGTCGGACCGCGATCAAAGCGATACTCACCAAGCTGGATACGCGAGGTACGACCGCCAATATAAGACTGCTTCTCATAAACCGTCACCTGGTAACCATTTGCAGAAAGCTCCATTGCAGCGGCTAAACCACCCGGCCCTGCACCGATTACAGCAATTTTACCTGATTTCATTCTGACGCTCCCTTACTGGAACAAGGAAATTATACAAACCTTATACAATAATAATACATAGCCGATAATTAACTGTCCAGTACATTTTCTACAAAACGTCATTCTTACACATCCAGCATCAAATCCTCAAACCACTTCTCCCATTGCTCCTGGCTGTTACCGTCAAGAACACAGGCTGCATAGGTATCCGGAACATCCTGAAACCCTTGCCCTCCAAGAACGACCTGCAGCTCCGGGTTTCTCCCCCGTAAGCGATCGATAAAAGCAAAGGTTGCTTGCATTAAATTAGGATCCGTCAAGGAGATGCAGATGACCCGGATGCGCTGCTCCTCTATAATCTTCTGGATGCCCTCCTCAGGTGTGTCGGGACCCAGATACAGCACATCCGCGCCTTTTTTACGTAAAAATAATGCAAACCAAAGAAGTCCTGCTTGATGATGCTCGCCTGCAGGACACAGGGCAAGCATGCGCGGGACGCGAGCGTCCACCGGAAATAGGTGAAAGAAGCTTAAACAGCGCTGGATAACAAATTGTGTGGCAAAATGCTCCTGTGCAACGGAAGCGCGCCCGGCCTCCCATTCTGTTCCTACTTTGATCATGACGGAGAATAAGATGTGATAAATCATCCTGTCGTAGCCATACATAGAAAAGCCCAGATCCATCAATGTCTTTGCTTGCTCTGTACGGAAGTTGATCAAGCTCTCATATAAACGGTCTACCACCGCCTGATGCGATTGGTTGACAGCGTCTTCGACCGTTTCCGTCTGTGCCTCACCCAAGCGCTCCCTCAGCTTCTGCTGCTCCTTCAGTATTCGAACAGCCTGTGAAATCGACAGCCCTTTCTCATCCGTCTGAGATTTGAGAAAACGAAGATCCTCCATGTTCTGATCACTAAACAAGCGGTAGCCTGACTCTGTTCGCGTAGGCTTAATCGCTCCGTACCTGGTTTCCCAAGCCCTGATCGTAACAGCCGGGATTCCCAGCAGCTCCGAGGCTTGTCTGATTGTGTACATCATGCCATTCCACTCTTTACTGTTAATTTTGTGCTATCCAACATCTTCAACAGTACAAACCTGAATCTTCAACCTTTTGCATTCGTTATACAATAATTATACAATGGTGTATATAGTTTTGTCAGCTAACTCCTTTTGACACGAATGTAAAGGGGAAGGAGTATATGAAGATAAGGAGAGAATACGTATGAACGGTACTGTCGGCAGCCGGAAACGATGGAAGCTAAAGAGGATACTTCTGTCAAGCGTTGTCATTGTTATCTTGCTGATCGGAGCTAGCTGGATAAGCTACAGATGGTTGGTGTATTCCCCTGCCGAACGCGCCGCGGCCAGCATGATAAGCGACATGAACGTTAGGGTGAATGAGGCCGGTGACAGCTTTGTGTTCGAACCAACTGGAACTGTCCGGAGCCTGTCTGTTATATTCTACCCCGGAGCACTTGTAGCACCTGAGAGCTACTCGCCTTGGGCGAGGGAACTGGCAGCTAATGGTTTCCGCGTCTATATGGTTAGAATGCCTTTTGATTTAGCGGTGTTGGGTTCGAACAAGGCCGATGCCATCATAGCCGCTCATCCCAATGAAGCGTTTGTCATTGGCGGTCATTCTCTAGGCGGCGCACTCGCGGCGCGGTATGCAGCAAGCCGTGCAGACAAGCTAAAGGGGATCTTTTTTATGGCGGCATACGCAGATGCGAAAGGAAGCCTTGCAGGTACAAGCCTGAAGGCGCTGCAGATGACGGGGAGCAAGGACGGGATTCTGAATTGGCAAACGTGGGAAGCCGGCAAGAGCCTCATGCCGAAGGATACGACCTACGTGTCCATTGAAGGAGGCAACCATGGGCAATTTGGTTCTTACGGTTATCAGCGCGGCGATAATCAAGCGAGGATTTCTGAAGAAGAACAGCACAAGCAAATGACACAAGCCTTGATCGCTTGGCTTGAAGGGATATCCTCCTGACGGGATATCCCTTCAATTATTTTCCATTCATACGCATCTGTAAGAAGCAATATACAGATTAACAGCTATTTAGAAGTAATTCCTAATTGACTCGCATTATATGTCAGAATAGCTTGAATGGTTTTCAGGCTGGAATCCGGATAGCTTCTCAGCTCCACTCTTTTGATATCCTTGGACATTTCCAAGAAACCTTGGCCCTGCGGCATATGCAGATTGTCCACAATTAAATCTGGCTTTAAAGCAGCAAGCTTCGCCAATTGGGTCGGTGTTAATTCGTCCGGACCGAACTCCCCGATGACTTCATACCCAAGCCACTTCACGAACGGTGTCATATACACTTGCGAGATCACTTTTTTCTTAGATACCTGGAGCTGCTTGGCGGACTGCTCCACTTCTTCTACAATCTTATCGAACTCTGCCTGCCACTGCGTTTGCTCGGCTTGTGTTCCCCATATTTCGGCCAGTTTTCTGGTGGCTGCTTTGTAGCCCTCCGGGGTATTGTCGATTTCGATAGTTGCAGCCCGATCCTGTGCTTCCCGGGATGCCTCCATTAGCTTAGACATGAAAGGCTCATAGCCCAAATACACGATATAGCTGTTTTTCACTTTAGCAACATCACTCGGACGATAATCGTATTCAGGAGGATGTCTAAGCTCGATTGGGGCAATATAAGTCACCTTTTTCGCTCCTGCAGCTTGAGCGATAACTGCCGTCAAGCTTGTAGAAGCTACGACCCCGTCTACCTGAGACAGGCTGAAGGGCTGATTTATAAGCTGTTGACCCGATGAGGCATGGTGACCTTGAGCCGTAGCGCCATGGGAATGTGAGCTTCCATTTGAATCGTTAGGTCCATGCTGTCCTTCACCTGTCTTCGAGTGCTTTTGCTCGGAATCGGGAGCTTTATTCGTCCCTGCGGTTTCTGCATGGTCAACAGCGGCGGCGGAGCCTTCCTTGTTATCCGAACCATTACAACCGGAAAGCGCGACAACGGCTCCAAGGGATAATGCGGCAAATGATGTCATCCATGTCTTCATTAAATTATGCATCCTTTTCTGTTTATAATGAGATATTCATAACTAACGTCTGCATATAAAAGCAACAATTAGTATCCCTACTCCGGTCATCGCTATGGTTGCGCCTGTAGGAAAATCGAGTGCAATGGATAACAATAAACCGCAACAAGTGGTGCACAGACCAAATAGAGACGTCCAGAGGAGTAATTGAACGAAGTTTCGGCTTACTCTCAGTGCAGCCATGGCTGGGAGCAGGATAATGGCATCAATCATGAGCGCGCCAACAATTTTCATCACAACTCCGATGGCCAGACCTGTTAAGAACAGGAGCACATTCTTAATTCCCTCAGTCGGAACACCCAGCCACTGTGCTTGAGTTTCATCATAGAACAGAAGCTGCAGCTCTCTGTAAAAGAATAGGTAAGCTATCAGGATAACTAAAGAAAGACCCGTCAGGATAATAAGATCAGACTGAGTTAGGGTCAATATACTTCCGGAGAACAAGCCAAACACATCCATGGCCGGGATTCCAGCTGTATAGAAGATTAGAAAAGCAACGGCTATCGCCCCTGTCATGAAAAAGGCGCCGATCAAGCCGGCATCCAGGTTTAGACGGCGAGAAAGCGGTCCAAGTAAAAGGGAACCCGCTACAATCCCGCCTATTGCGCCGGCAAGGGGAGTAGAACCAACGGTTAACCCGACAGCACCTCCTAGTAGTGCCATGTGCATGAGAGCAAAGCGGATCGTTGTCAAATTCAACATCACAATGACAATACCAAGAAGTGAGATGGCAGCGCCGGAAAGAACCGCAGCATAGAGTGCCTTCTGAAATACAGGAAGCTGGAAATACGCTCCTATCGTCATTGTTCCTTCTCCATTTCATGCTGCATCTGCCCGTACTTAAGTAACACGACGCGATCAGCGAATTGTTTGGCTTCTTGTCGCTGATGGGTGATTGTAATAACAGTGATTTGTTCCTTTGCCCGCAAATCCGCAAGTAAATGATTTAACATCTCACGTGATTCTTCATCCAGATAGCTTGTCGGCTCATCCAGAAGTAGGATACGCGGTTTACGTACCAAGGCTCTGGCAATATTCAAGCGCTGCTTCTGACCTCCGGAAAGCAGTCGGCAGTCTGTGCTTCTTAACGACATCAGACCTACCTGCTCAAGCAATTGTGCGGCTAACTCACGATCCTTTTTACCTGGACGACGGCCAAAGCCAAACGATTTCCCCCATCTGCCAAGCAAAACAGCCTCTTCGGCCGAAATCGGAAACCTTCCGGCCCCGTGTGTTTGCGGCACATACCCGATTTGAGATCGAGCCCATCGCTGGTCTTTCGCAGAACGGATCGTACGTCCCAGAATAGCAGTGCGTCCATGCTGCTGCGGGAGCAGCTGAAGAATAGCTTTAAAAAAGGTTGTTTTCCCCGAGCCATTTTCCCCAAGAACAGCAATGTACTCTCCGATCCTTGCTTGAAAAGACAACCCCTGCAAAATGGGGATATGATGGCTGTAGCCGCCGTAAACTTCAGTAAGCTCGATGGCCACTTCCGTACCGTCGCCAGGAAGAGTCATGATGTTCTTCACTCTCTTTCTTGATCAGCATGTATCGCGGTGTTGCAGTGTGCCACCATTATTTGTCAGGTGCAGTAAACCGGAAAATATAGGCTTGCTCGTAAGCATACTGCAGGTGATCGATTGTATGCCGATACCATTTTTTTGTTGGCGATAAGCTGACGAAGCCGCTTGGGATCATGCGGCGGATTCCGACCTGAAAGCCCGCTTTAAAAAAGGCATCTGCAACCGAATCAAGAGTATGCTCCTGCATAGGAATCGCGGCGTTACGGTTAATTCGTTCCCGTATTGCCGGCAAGCTCGGATTACCGGTATAATCGGCGAAAGTTGCGTAATAGACTCCGCCCGGCTTCAATGCCCTTCGAATTTGTAATGCGTGCTCTTCTAGATCCGGCAGCAAGTACATTACAGCCAGACTAAAAGCAAAATCAAATCGGCTTTCAAATTGCTCCGGCCTTGAAGTGGCGATGTATTGAATGGGCAGCTTACCTTTGCGGCTGTTTGCCACATCAATCGATTGACGGGCCAAATCTGTTCCGATGCCTTCCTTGAACGGTCTCAGCTCGTAAAGCAAACGTAAAAAACCGCCTTGATTACATCCGAAATCAAGCACGCTGCACTCCCTTAAATCCTCTTCGGGAATAAAACCGAGAACTCGCTTCCAATGAGGCACATGATCATCTTCCATACCTTGCTCTCCTTCGCCGTCGCACTTCCACCAAACGTCATACAGGGATTCCTTGTTCAACCATACTCCTCCTTGTCCATGGGATTATTGGGCACGCTTTGTTTTGGCTAATCCAATACAACCGGCCACAATGAATACCCCGCCTGCAATTGTGATCATATCAGGAACCTCTTCCCAAAACAGAAAACCGAATAAGGCATTAAGCAGCAGTCCAAAATAACTCACTACCTGAACCACGACAGCATTCTCATGAGTAAAGGCTTTCGTTAAAAATAACTGCCCCAGCAAGGAAACGATACCTATGACAAGCAGGTAGAGGCCTTCCACTGCATTGGGAATCACAAATCGGCCCCATACAAACGGTATAGACACCATCGTCGAGGACGCTAAGAAATAAAAGACGATTTCGTATGCCGGATGAGTTCTGCTCAAATAACGGATGGAGATGCTCGCCCCAGCGGCAAACAGCGCACTAAGCAGACCTACCGCAGCATAGACGGAATAGCTGGAATAGTGGTAAGGCTTTATCAGCAGGAGCGCGCCCAGGAAAAGAACTGGAATTAACATCAAAGTCCTGCGGGACAGCTTCTCCCTCAAAAAAAGGGCAGAAAGCATGATGACGAATATAGGTGACAGCTGGGCCAAAATACTGGCATCGGTCAAAGGAATTTTGGAAAGTGTGTAAAAATAGGCGAGCATATACATGCCCCCTAGCACACCTCGTAATGTAAGCATCGGAATTCCGCTTCTGGAAAATTCGACTCCGCTGCCCCGCATCAGTGCCAAGACAACAACCGTCCCGATTAGCCCCCGGAAAAAGGCAATTTCAGCGGCAGGAATGGAAGCACTCACTTCTTTAACAAGCGCATTCATCACACTAAAAACAAAAGAAGACAGTAAAGCAAGAAGAACACCGTTTCTCATGGGGCCTCCCCCAAGCGGCTCTATGACAGCAGGCTCTAATAAGATGCTTCATGAGTCGCAGCTAGTAGCAGTCTTGTATATTCGTGCCGTTCTTGGCTCCAAAGATGATCACTGAAAAAATGATCCAGAATTTGGCCTCCCCTCATAACTAGAATGCGGTTGCTCATTTGCTGTACAGCCGCAATATCATGAGAAATAAATAAATAGGACATGCCTAGCTCTTGCTGAAGCTGCTTCAGCAGCTGCAAGATTTGCGCCTGCATCATAACGTCCAGACTGGAGGTCGGTTCGTCGCAGATGAGCAGCTTCGGACGTAGACTAATGCCTCGGGCTATGGAGACACGCTGCTTCTGCCCACCGCTAAGCTGGTGCGGATAAAAATCCATATACTCGCGGCGCAATCCAACCATTTCCATTAAACGTGCGGCCGTTTCCCGTCGGGAATGGCGGACTTCCATTAGAAATGGCGGGACAACATCCGGGAAATTATCGAGCGGCTCCATAACGGAGCGCCATACCGGCAAACGATCGTTTAGCGAGGCGGCAGGGTCCTGAAAAACGACCTGAATATGCTGGCGAATGAACCGAAGAGACGGACCCTTCATGCCGATCATCGAAATCCCGTTCAAGCGGATATCCCCGCCATCCGGCTGCTCAAGACCCAGTAGCAGCCTGGCGACCGTACTTTTCCCGCTGCCGCTCTCGCCGACCAATCCCAAACACTCGCCTGCCCCGATTTGAAAGGAAACATTGCTCACTGCTGAAACGGTCTGTTTCAGTGTCCGATAGCTTTTGACAAGTCGTTCCGCGGTCAGTAATACTGACACCCCTCTCCCCCCTCCCTACCTTGCGGATAGAATAAGGCTCTTCTTTTGCCCAAAGGCCTGATCCGGCAGAGTTAAGCGCGGGCATGCATGGAGCAAGCTTCTGGTATACGCGTGAATCGGCTGTTCTCGAATCTGAGCCGTGGTCCCTATTTCCATCAGCTGCCCCTCCTTCATCACTGCAATTTGATCGGCGCGTTTCAAGACCTGGCGTAAATGATGAGAAATCAGCAAAATCGCACAGCCGGTCTGAGCTTGAAGCTCATCCATTAAATCCAGAACCTTCTCGCCTGTCAAAACATCCAATGCCGTGGTCGGTTCATCTGCGATCAATAAGGAGGGCTCGAGCATAAGCGCTGCCGCTAGTGCAATTCGCTGCCGTTGCCCGCCGCTAAGCTGGAAGGGATAGCTTTCATAGACTTGCTTAGGGGGCAGAGCGGTGCGTTCAAGCCAGGCCAGTACGATTTCCTTAGCTGCGCGGCGCGACAAGCCTTTGTTGTGCGTACGCAGCATCTCAATCAATTGATTCCCGATTCTAATAAACGGCGTGAAGCTTCCCTGATAGTTTTGAAATACCCAGCCGATGCGCTTTCCCCGTATTTGTTTCCACTTCTTCACCGGCCAGGTCTGCATATTTTCACCCTCTAAATAAATTACGCCAGCTTGAATCTGAAGAGATTTTGACAGTAAGCCGGCAATAGCGCAGGCTGTGACGCTTTTTCCGCTGCCGCTCTCACCGACCAGCGCAAGTGTCTCCCCCTTGTGAATCGTGAACGAGATATCGCTGACAAGTGTCCGGGTCTGATGCTGTATCGGTGTACTGACAGTCAACTCCTTCACCTGCAGGATCACCTGTTTTGCTTCACGAGCTGGAGCTACAGGGCCAGACTGGCGAAGAATCCCTTCTTTTTCCGGTTCGATTGCCATTTGGCGCCTCCTATTCCTATTTGCAGGATCACCCAAGTCGTTAGGAACGGTTCTTTACATCGAGACGATCTCTCAGCCCATCACTTAACAGATTGCTGGCTAATACAACGGCCAGTATACAAATACCGGGGTAAATCATAAGCTGCGGAGCTGCTTGAAAATAAGCGCGACCGTCACTAAGCATGGCTCCCCATTCCGGTATGGGCGGCTGAGTGCCTAATCCCAGGTACGACAGCGCAGAAATCAGCAGGATCGTCCGCCCTACATCCACTGCAGCCATAACAGCGAGAGGAGCAGCAAGTTGTCTGGAGAAATGACGTTTTATCAGTGCCCACAGCCCGCTTCCGGCGACGATTGAAGCCATCACATATTCCTTTTCTCTCTCCAGTAGAACGATACTGCGCACCATTCGGGCATAACCTATCCATTTTACACAGGAAATAGCCAGCATGACATTCAACAGGCCAGGCCCCAGGAATCCGGCTACGGCTATAGCGAGCAAAAATTCCGGCACAGCTCCCGCTCCATCTACAAGCCGCATTAGAAAGGCGTCTGTCCTGCCACCGAAGTAACCGGAGAAAAGTCCAACTGGAATCCCGATGACAGTGACTGCTAGAAGGATTAAACATGAAATGCCGATCGTAGCCTGAGAGCCCATCAGCAATCTGGAGAGAATGCAGCGGCCGAGATGATCTGTCCCGAGTGGATACTGCATACTCGGGGATAGAAGCCTATCCTGCATATTAATGAGCAGCGGGTCGTTAGGAACAAGCCACGGACTGAGCAGAGCTGCTGAAATAATGACCGCTGCGAGGCCCAAGCCAAAACAAATGATGGGTTTCCTCCTCAGCTCCCCCCGTTGATGATGGCCACGGAGTCCCTTGAAATCGGTACGGTTCAAGCGCGGCTCCCCTTTCCTAGACGGATTCTGGGGTCCAGCAAGCTTAAGCTAATGTCCGACAGCAGGTTCGCGATGACAATACACGCGCCGGTAAACAATACATAGCCTTGAATGACTGGGTAATTGCGTTGGCTAATGGCTTCCATAGCCATGCTGCCGAGGCCCGGCCAGCCAAATAACGTTTCGGTAACGACAGAGCCTGCCATCAAGCTGCCGATACTCATGCCAAGCATTGAAACGATAGGCAGCAGAGCAGCACGCAAACTGTGCCTTAGCAGTATGCTCCACTCGGAGACGCCACGCGCGCGCGCGGCTAAAATATAATCCTGAGACAATGTGTCAAGCAAGCCTGCCCGAAGTAAGCGGATGTACTCGGGAGCCATTACAAATCCAAGAGTCACCGAAGGCAGGATTAGATGACGAAAGTCACCGCCTCCCATCGTCGGAAGCCAGTTCAAATGAAACGAGAATACATAGATGAGCAGAAGGCCAAGCCAAAAGCTCGGTATAGAGGCGCCAAGCAGCGCCAATAAACGGCCTACATGATCCAGGAGGCGCCCCTGATACTTGACCGCAAGCAATCCGAAAGGGACAGAAAGCAGGAGGAGCACAACGAGAGCTCCCGCTGTTAAAGCAGCGCTGGCTGGTAAACGCTCGAGCAAGATGTCCCGAACCTCCCGATTGGTCGTGAAGGATTTGCCCAAATCAAGTCGCACCACGCCCAGAAACCAGCTTGCGTATTGCATGTAGACCGGCATATTCAGGCCAAGCTCTTCCCGAACCGCTTGATGCGCTTCTTGCGACACAGCTCCCTCGCTCGCTTTTAAAACAGCCAGCACCGGATCGCCCGGCGCCAGCTTCATCAGGAGGAATGTGACGATGCTCAATATCAGAAGAACGGAGATAAGCTGGATCAAGCGTGATCCGATATGCCCAAGCATCTTACTTCACATCCAATGTATTCGTTACGATATAAAATTCTTCTGCGGTTGGCTTCCAGTTGCCGACCCGTTTGTTCACGCCAACGAGAATATTCGGATGAATGATGTACGAATGCGGCTTGGCCTCATTAATGGCCTCCACTGCCTCCTGTGTGAGCTTGTTTCGCTTTTGCACCTCTCCCGTGACGTTCAGCTCGCTTAGAATCCCGTTCAGCTTTTCAATTTGAATCTTCGCCGGGTTGTATGTTCCTCCAGGAACGTAGGCTGAATTGAGGAAAGAGCCGCCATCGCCCCGAGGTGAGGTTAAATAGCTCGAGGTAGACATATCCCAGTCGGAGTGTTCTGCAATGTAGACCTCAGGCAGCTCAACGGAAACAATCTCGATAGTAATTCCCGCTTTAGCTGCTTCAGACTGAACCAGCAAAGGAATGAGCGGAAGCTCTGGATTAATACCTGTGAATGCAATCAGCTTTAGCGTTAATGGCTTGCCGTCCTTCTCCAGCTTGCCGTCCTTTCCCTTCGTGTACCCTGCGCTTTCGAGCAGCTTGATCGCTCCGGCCTGATCAAGCTTCTGATAATCGCCTTTGTTCCCGAAGGCAAGTGTTTTGTTAAAGGGACCATTGGCTGGCATCGCATGCCCCAGCATTATATCCTTTACGATAGCATCCCGGTCTATCAGCATATCGATGGCTCTTCTCACCTGGATGTCGGCAACGTTCTTACTTTGGGGATTATATGTAAAATAGTGGGTTCTCAAACTGGTCACCGAATTTACGGATAATTGCTCATCCTTTGCAATGGCTGCCAGTGATTCCGGAGATACGTGGTATACAATATCGGCTTGCTTGGATTGAAAAGCCAGTGTTCTGACATTGGCATCCGAATTAAATTGATATTTCACTTCGTTTAACTTGGCTTTACCATTCCAGTACGCCTCATTTCTTACCAGCGAAATTTCTTTCCCTGGCACGAAGCCGGTAACTTGAAACGGTCCTGTTCCGACAGGTGACTTGTTAAATGCTTCTTTGCCCTTGGCCTTCTCAGCTGCAACACTAATAATGCTTGATGTCGGGTGGACCAGCTCTGTTGGGAAGGCCGGAAAGGGTTCCTTTGTTTTAAAGGTCAGTTCCTGTCCCTTAGCTTCTATAGATGCAATTTTTAATGAAGCCGCGAGTGCTTTGCTATCAGCAATTCCCCGTTCAAAGGATGCCTTGGCCGCCGCTGCATCCAGCTTTGTTCCGTCTTGAAAGACAATACCGTCACGAATTGTGAAGACCCACGTTAGATCATCCTTCGCTTCCCATTTGGCTGCAAGCCAAGGAACAATCTGCATATTCTCATCCAGACGAAGCAGTGTTTCGGTGACTCCCGCTCTCAACGCGATCCATTTATTATGTGGATCCAGCGTATCGTCAGGCAAACTGTGAATAATCGTGACCTTCTTTAGCTCCTCCTTAGAAGCTTGGGCTGGCTGACCCGCTCCATCCGGACTCGTATTGGCTTCATTGGTGCTGCAGCCTGATGCCAGGATAACCAGAAGCAGCGTAAGAAGCATCACAGCCATGCGGCGATGGTGTTGAATAAACCTCATCAATGATAGACCCCTTTCCCCATTTTGTTGGATGTTGTATGCTTTCCAAAGCATTATTAGCCTTTGCCGTGGAAATCCATCTCTACCAAGACCAAGTGTACCTTTCTGAGAATGACTTTCCTATGGCCCCTAAGAGCCATTACCTTGAAGATTGTGTGAATTGGCTTGCTGCATTTTCCTCCATTCGGTAAAAATAAGGCTTACTTCATCTGCTGTGGTATCCTTCAAAGCCTCCGGCTGAATGAAATCTGATCCTACTTCCCGGATAAATGCGCGCAGCCGGTCCTCGAACATTTCAGTCAGGCTTACGGCTTGCGGCATTGCTAAATCGGCCTTTTTCGCCAGGCCACAGAGCAATTTCAATTTCTTGTAATCTTCATACGGAATTCTTGGAATCCTCCACTTTCCTTCTATATTTTTTGTGACCTGCTTGTATGGGACTGCTGAAAAATCGAAATATTTCCCATTTTCATCCGGCATGGAGAACGGATCGATCAGAATGGACGCGTAACGAACGTACAGAAGATATTCTTGCTTGCTTTCCTCCATCTCCACGAAATGTTCAATCTCGTCTCTTGAGAGCGTGATTTCGTGTACAGGATAATTGTCATCATTCAAAAATTTCAATAAATTGAGCGGCATTGCATTAAAAAAAAGAGCTACTGCGCTAATCTCCCTCCACAACAAGCGCATTGCTCGAATCGTGTGCGGGGTAATCGGTCCTTCCGGATAAAGCTTATACATGAACTTGCGCGAAGCCTCGCGCTTGAAAATTTCATTCAATGAAAAGGAATTGATGAAGAACGGAGGGTGGACGTAAGTGGTAATATTCCGGAATTCCGCCTCGATTGGGCAAGAGACAGCCTCGCACTTGATTCCAAGGCTTTGCAAGAACTGCTGCACGTAGGATAAAGCGCGGCTCTCCGGTTTATTGGAACCGACAGCAATTTTTCTTTTCATTCCTTTAACGAACGATTTTATAACTGAGGCGTGTCCGGGGGAGAATTTGGTTGCAGCATAATAAGTGGAGAAGCTGATGATTTCGATTCGGTCCCTCAACGTTCCGAGCAAGCTTTGAACAAGCAAGTTCGAAGCAATGCCGGGGGAAAGTAAGAAAATCGTTCTTACTTCATGCAAGGCGTTCAAATTTAAGTCATGAATGACGCTTATGTAGCTATCGCTTGGCGTACACAAAATCAGCGTTTGCCACTTGTCCTCGATCTGATCATATCCTTCATAAAAACGGTCAATCATGGCTTCTCCTGAAAGATGCCGTCTGCTTTCAACCTGCACCACAGTAGAAACCGTGTATGCGTTTTGTTCAAGCTGCTTCCGGATTGCAGTGGAATGGGAGCCTTGGCGGTTCAGCAATCCCAATTGATTGCTCCAGCCCCTAGACATATCGACGGCGACATGAATTCCTGCCGGACCCGCACCGATAAGCAGCGTATTGCCGAATGGTGAAGCTGCCCTAAGTGAGCGCATGGACTCATTACCTTCCTTCTAGTTTTTTTTCCGCTGGAGAACGAGGGTATCATATATGTTATTGCTTTGAATGATAGTGGTTATCTCCCACTCGTGTGACAAGTCTTGTTCCAATGGATAATTAAAAATGGACTTTAGCCCATTTCCGTATCTTACCATGACTCTCGTATCCGCCTTGATACTGTGCTTCAGCTCTTCAAGAACCTCATGCTTGTTTTCAACAAGGGAGGCAATCATGACATGAGTTGCTTCTTTCATAAAAGACAGCTCGGTTAACCGGTTTTGTGAAAATTGAACTCTCTCTTGCAAGCCGGTAGCTTCTGCAACTTTTTTTCCAAGTGTTATCGCTTCGGAATCAATGTCCAGGCATAACACATCCGCATTTGTTTCCCTCGCTATCGTGAGAGCCGACAGCGGAAAAGCTCCCGAACCGACAAACAACACCTTGGATGTGCTGCAAATGCCATAATGCTGAAGCTCTTCCTTTACGGAATGGGCCAGATTGGCTATGTATTGGCTCATATTCGTTTTCTGCTCCAGGGCACGAATAGACTGATACTTCTCCATACTGCACAAAGCTTGATTCGATGTTTCCCTCAGTTGCTCGCTAAACCGCTTGATTTCATCATGACTTCCCCATAAACTCCATTGCATTTCGTTTTCTTTGCAGGTCATAAATTGGCAGAGCTTATCCAGTTTCATTTGCAGCAGATCAAAGCAATCGGAGTACGTTTTGGAAAAAGCGGTTAATTGATTAATTTCGTAATCAAGTGACTTCAAGGAAAGCAAAAAAGCGTATTTTCGCTTCAACAAGCTCCCTCCGTTTCTTGTTCCATCCGATGAGTTATGATGCTCAAATATAAAATGTGTCGTCATGCTTGTTGGAATTGTATTAATTCGAACAAGGTTTTTATGGGATTTATTACATTATTTAACTCCATCCACGTTTTATCATACATGAAATGGTTTTAAGTCTAATATGGCTCTTAAGTGTTATTTTTTTCTTATCGTGTAACATGGCAGCTGTTGTCAAGAGCAAGCACTAGTCGGCTTACGTGGAGAATCGCAATAAAAAAACCGCGTTAAGCGGTTTTAAAAGGACAATCCAATTCATACAGCCTGCGGTATCTGTCATACCCCCGCAGAAGCTGCTCATGCGTGCCCTGCATCGAGATAACGCCGCGTTCCATGAACACAATCTGATCCATCCGTTCCACACCCGTCAGATGATGAGTGACCCAAATCAATGTTCTTCCGGACAGAGCACGGAAAATGGTTGCTAGCAGCTCCGATTCCGTTACAGGATCCAGCCCGATTGTCGGTTCGTCCAGCAGCACAATCGGACGGTTCTGCAGCAGAATTCGAGCTAACGCAATCCGCTGCCGTTCTCCGCCCGAGAAGCGCTGTCCCGTCTCTTCCATCCGGGTTTCATAGCCATTCGGGAGGGCTGCAATCAGCTGATGCAATCCCACCTGCTCGGTCACCAGGCGGATTTCTTCATCAGTGGCATCGCTGCGCCCGAGCCGGATATTGTTTGCTACCGTCGTGTCAAACAAATACGGCTGCTGGTTCAGCCGGGCGAATAGCCCCCCATGATCGCTGCAAATCGGGTTAGTGGGCTTGACTCTCACGGTCCCTTCTTCAGGCTCCAGAATACCTTGCATCACATTCAGCAGGGTTGATTTCCCTGCGCCGCTCCTGCCAAGGATAGCAAGCGTCCCGCCTTGCGGCACCGTTAGCGATATATCCCGGAGACTCCATTCCGCTCTGGAAGGATGCCGATAGCTCACCCCCTGCAGACAAATTCCCGCACCTGGCGCATTATTATTCAGCAGCGCTCCTTTATCCGGTCCGATGAAGATAGTCCGGTGTACGGGTGATATACTCCTGTCGGTACGGCTTGCTTCTTCTTTGTTAGTATGTTGTTTGCTGGAGGTCTCCAGACCGCTGTGTGTCTGTGCATTCTCCCCCGAATACAGGATAGCGTCGTCCTTGCACTCTGCACTCGCAGCAGTTCCGGCAAGCCGGTGGACGGATTCCAGATAGTGCGGCAAACGGCTGGCTGCATCACCTGCGCGTACGAAGGCTTCCAGAAGCGGGAACGCGACAAAAGCAAGCGCAGCAATCCAAGACGCAGCCAGCTCTTGCTTTGCGGCAAGTTCGCCTGCCCACAGGACCATGAATACGATAGCTCCGCCGGCGGCGCAATTCGAAATCCAGTGTATAAGCCGCTCTCTGCGCCGCAGCAGACTTTCTAGTCGCGCCGCCGCGCTCCACTGCTTGTGGAACGATTCCAGCATTTGCCGGGATCGTCCGCTCAGCAGCCAATCGCTCATGCCGAATACGGCATCGGTCAGCTCCTGGTAGGCTGCGCTGCGCTGCCGTTTGGCCTGTCGCCATTTGGCCAATGAAATCCATAAGGCGGCAGCCGGTACAACGAACAGCCAGAAGCCGCAATAGAGTGACATCAGTATAGCGAACATCCCATCCATGCGGCCAAGCATGGCAACGCCTGTTCCATAGAGGATTACGGCCGATATGGCCGGAAGCACCAGCCGAAGATACACATATTGCAGCTGTTCAATATCCTCGGCCAGCATACTGAGCAAATCACCTGTACGAAAGCGCGCTTGTACTCTCACCGCCTGGGGCTCAATCACGCGGTACAAGCGACTGCGCATTCGCGCCAGAATGCGCAGTGCTGTGTCGTGGCTGATTAAACGCTCTACATAATGCAAGACCGCCTTGCTGAAGCCAAGCGTTCGTACCAATACAATCGGTACATAGACCATCAGTACATTCTCCGGCTTAAGCGCCGCTCGTGATAGTAAATAACCTGATGTAAACAGCAAACCGCCTGCACAAGCAATGGCCGCAGCTCCAAGAAAGGCCGCACAGGCAAACCGCCATTTGAACTGCCAGACATAAGTCATCAGCCACCCTTCCTGCTTCCCCTGCGCTTTATGCACCGTTCTCCCCTCCTTCATGTGCCATTATCAGGCGATAATATACCCCATGTTGACGAATCAGCTGATCATGGCTTCCCGTCTCTACAAGCCTGCCTTGATGCAGCACTAGAATAAAGTCCATTTGCTGCATCCAGTGAAGACGGTGTGTAGCGAGAAAAAGCCGCTTACTGCCAAGAGACGCCAGCAGCGTCTGCTTGAGCTCCCATTCCGTTTCAATATCCAGATGCGCTGTCGGTTCGTCCAGCAGGACTATCGGCCTGTCTGCGAGCAGCGCCCGAGCCAGCGCAACCCGCTGTGCCTGTCCGCCGCTCAGCGCCCTCCCTCCTTCGCCGATACGCTCGTTGCTTCCATTAGGCAGACTATCCGTCAGTTCCCGAAGACCGGCCGCCTCTATGGCCCGTTCCACCTGCTCTTGTCCTGCTTCCGGCGTATAGAGACGAATATTGTCTGCAAGCGATTGGCTGAACAGGTACGGATGCTGTGGAATGTAAGCGATTTGCCGCTGCCACTCCGGCTTCAGCAAGCCGGTAATGGGCTGATTGCCGATTGAAATATTCCCGGCAGTGGGCTCGATGAATCCTCCCAGCACGCCCAATAAAGTCGATTTTCCCGCACCGCTTGCGCCAACGATCCCGATTCTCCGGATTCCCGGGTCCAGCTTCACCGATAGCTCATCCAGTCTTCTCGTCCCATCTGCTCCAACAACACAAATGCCGGTTAAAGCCAGTGCCGCATACTCTGCCGAAGTTTTCTTCTCTCCCGTGGCGGGCGAGACTGAGCCGGGCTTCTCCCTCCCGTCTTCCCCTTCTATAATGGCCCGTATGCTGCGCCATGCTTCCTTGCCGTCCAGACTGGCGTGGTAATCCGCACCGAGCTGGCGCACGGGGAGGAAATATTCTGGCGCAAGCAGAAGCACGGCAAGTGCTGCTTCAAAGCCAATATCTCCTTCGATCAGCCGCACGCCCAACCCGACGGCTACTGAAGCCACGGAAAGCATGGTGAAAAAGTCCAGAGCCAGAGATGACAGGAAGGCGACCCGCAGCGTCCGCATGGTCGCTTGCCGGTATTCATCACTGACTCGTTCCACTGTCTTCGCGTGTGCCCTGCTCTGATCCAGGAATTTCAATGTCACCAGACCGCGCAGAGAATCCGTAAAATGATGAGCAAGTCTGCGATACGATTGCCACTGCTTATTCGCCTTCGCGCGAGCGGCCAAACCGAGCAAAATAAAGAAACCGATTAAAATTGGAAGCGCCGCGGTCAATATGAAGCCCGACACCATATCCAGCCAGTAAACAGAAACGAGAATGGCTGTTGTTACCATGGCCATGTCAAGCATGCGGGGTATCGTTAATTCCAGACTGGCGCGAAAGCGATCCATGCCATCCAGCGCCAGTGTGACAAGGCGCCCGCTTCCTTCTTTGCCTGCAAAGGACGGTCCCCGTTCAAGCAAACGATGAAGGAGCTGTTTGCGGACAGACTCACCGGTTTGTTCAGCAAATTGGCCGGCAATGTGCCGCTGCAGCCAGACGATCGTGTGCCGGGCCGCAAAGGCGGTGAAAAACAGCAGAGCCGATCGGACTGCTTCTTCACCAGGAAGGCCTTCGAACCATAAAGAAACCGCATGTGCAAGCAGCAGAGCCTGACCGACAATCGCTGCGCCCTGCAGGAGGGAAAGTACGGTTAGCAGCAGTATAACCGTACGGATTCCCTTAAATCCAAGCCATTCCCGTTCCATCAATACTCCAGGTGGTCCTTTTCACTGACTCGCTTGTGAAAGACAAAGTAGCTCCACGCCTGGTATGCGAGTACAAATGGCAAAAGCACTGCTGCAACAATAGTCATCGTCTTCAACGTGTAGCCGCTTGAGGCTGCATTATGAATCGTCAAGTCAAAAGCACGATCGATAGAGCTAATCATGAGCCGCGGAAACATGCCGACAAACAGCGAAACAAAGGTTAGCACAATGAGCAGCCCGGTCATGCCGAAGGCCCAGCCTTCCTTGCCCTGCTTCAGGAAATAACCCGCCAGCAGAAGAGAAAGCCCGCCTCCTGCCGAAAGACCGATAATTAAAATGCCGCCGCGCTGGAACAAATCTGTCCCCAAGGTTGTCCATACCGCCAAGGCAGCCATCAGCAAAGCTTGAACAGGCAAGATTTTGGCTGCAGTCATACGGGCCTTCTCCCGGAGCTCGCCGAGGGTACGCAAGGAAATAAAGGTTAGCCCGTGCAGAAGGCAAAGTCCCACAACAGCTATTCCGCCGAGCACGGTATACCCGTTCACGATATCGGCGAAGCCTGCCTTCATTTCCATCGTTTGTTCAATCGGCATTCCTTTCACCAGACCGGCAAAAAGCATGCCGAACAACAGCGGAGGAACAAAGCTGCCGATAAGAATAGCGGCATCCCACGTTTTTTTCCACAGCGGTCCGTCAGCCTTGCCCCGAAACTCAAAGGCAACCCCGCGACCGATCAGAGCCAGCAGAATGAAGGTAAGCAGCACATAGTACCCGCTGAACAGGGTTGCATACCAATGCGGGAACGCCGCAAAAATCGCTCCGGCAGCTGTAATAAGCCATACCTCGTTGGCATCCCAGAACGGTCCGATCGTATTGATTAGCACCCGCTTTTGTATATCGCCGCTTGGCAAAATACGTGTGGCCATACCAACGCCAAAATCGAACCCCTCCAGGAAAAAAAATCCGCTAAAGAGCACTGCGATTAGCACAAACCAAAGCTCATTTAAGGACATTTTGTCCACCTCCCTGTTGATCAAACGGATCCTGCAGCCGCTCCTCATGGTGTGCTGAGGCCAAAGGATCTTTTCGGGCTGTACGAACGAACAAATAAATCATGACACAAAGCAAAATGAAATACACCGCACTAAACGAGATCAAGGAAAACAACACCTGCCCTGCGGATACACTTGGAGAAACCGAATCTTCAATACGCAGCAGTCCGAACACGGTCCATGGCTGTCGTCCGACCTCCGTCATAATCCAGCCGGACGTACTGCCGATGAAGGGCAAGGAGATTGCTGCCAGCATGAGCCGCATATACAGCTTATTTGCCGCTTCCAGCTTTTTTCGAAGTGCGAGATATACACCGTAGAGGCTGAGCAGAATCATGACACTTCCGCTGGCGACCATGATACGGAAGCTCCAAAAGGTTGTCCGCACCGGCGGAATGTAGCTGCCTTCGCCATAGGTTTGCTCATATTCGGCCTGCAGCTCCTTCATCCCCGGCACCGATCCGGAGAATTGGCTGTACGACAGGAAGCTGAGCAAATACGGAACCTTGATCTCGAAGCCGTTCACTTGCTCGTCCGGATGTATAGAGGCGTAGATCGTCCATGGCGCAGGATCCTCACTTCGTTCCCACAGCCCCTCACTGGCCGCCATCTTCATTGGCTGGGTCTCGACTAAATACTGCGCTTGACCGTGCCCAAACTGGGCGATGCCTGCGGAGGAGATCAGGGCCACAATGATCGCTATTTTGAACGATGGAACAAAAAAAGGGACTGCCTGCTTCTTCAGCAGCTTCCATGCGCTGATCCCGGCAACCAGGAACGCCCCCGTAGCAAAGGCGGCAAAGATGGTGTGCGGGAATTCCCACAGCAGCTGGCCATTCGTAAGCAGTGCCAGCACATCAGTCATCTCAGCACGGCCGTTGTGAATCGCATAGCCGACAGGACGCTGCATAAACGAATTGGCAGCCAGAATCCAGAGCGCGGATAACATCGTCCCGATTGAGACCAGCCACATGCAAGCCAGATGCACTCCCTTGGACAAGCGATCCCATCCGAACACCCAGAGACCGATAAACGTCGATTCTAGAAAAAAAGCGAGCAGCGCCTCTATGGCCAGCGGCGTGCCGAACACATCACCGACAAACCGGGAGAAGCTGGACCAGTTCATGCCGAATTGAAATTCCTGCAAAATCCCGGTAACAACACCTACGGCGAAGTTAATAAGCAGGAACTGGCCCCAAAACTGTGCCATCTGCTTATACAGCTCGTTTTTCTTCACCACATACATTGTTTCCATCACCGCAATCAACAGAGACAGCCCAATGGAAATCGGAACAAAAATAAAATGAAAAATGGTTGTTGAAGCAAACTGAAGACGCGCCAAATCTACGACATCCATATCGATCCCTTCCTTCTGAACAATTTGGACTTATCAGGAAAGCCAAGCGGCGGTGAATGTGAATAAATTGTGAAATTAATCACATGTATTTGTGAAAAAAATCACATTCCTTCTGATTATATGCCGCTTTTCCCCCGGATTCCTGTCAAACGACGACAAAGGCACTGGCCTCTGAATTGCCGCCTTGCTGTTATTATACAAAACAAATCCGCAAATCCTATGGCCCTAAAGGGTCGGTATCGTGACTGAATCGTGACGCCCCCATGACAATGATGTGACCGGAGTCAATTGACAGAGCGGACTCCTGCGTCTGACGCAGAGTCCGCTCTGTATTTTCCGTTATGCCATGTTTCTTGTTCCGTTTAAGACTTTATCGTCCGCGGTGTTTCCTGAATATACGGCTGCAAGTATAGCTCGCGGACTTCGTGGCGAATCCAGCTCATCAGCGACAGCACGATAAGCAGGAGCGTCACCGACCGGACGAACAACGCCCGGCTATCCTGCCGCACCAGCCGGATTAACATCACGCACAGCACAATCGCGAGCACAATGGCCACACACAAAAGCCCGGTATGAAACAGCGATCCGCCCATGAACGCCTGTCGGATCCGACTGTCCATGGAAAGCAGCAGCAGCGGCCCGGCTACCAGCTGCATGACGGTAAATAAGGCAGCCAGTTTTTTCCCGTACTGCTTCGCTTCTGCTGTGACTGGGCTAGGCTCCCGGCGTTCTGCCCGATTCCCCCACCAATAAATGAACATCCCAAGCATGGTGAAGCTAGCCGCCATGAAATGCAGATAGCGCTGCCAGATGGTCGGATAAGCGAACAGGGAGCCGAAAAATCCCCGGTCAGGCTCCCACAAATCCGGCTGCAGCATCGATGCTACGTTAGTAATAAACAACAGCGGCACAAACAGGAGGATGAGCGATCCAAGAATTCCGAAGCTTACATGCAAGCCTTTGCGATGTTTCCATCGCTGCCATGTGAACTTGTACACGTAGAGTGACAAAAAGGCGATAATCAGCAGCGGAATGAGCGCCATCCACATTTTACCGATCAGAATGGTCGAAGGATAAAAAAACTGTGTATAAATCGTACTGATGATAAGCAGCGGTGCTATACCAAGCACGACCGCAATGCTTTTGACAATCGATACCTGTGTTGCCAGACGAAAGGCCAGCGAATCCAGTACAGCGTTGTTCTTACGGATGCCCTGTATTTCGTTAAACACAGCAGAAACTGATCCGGCCACCAAAATATTAACGAAAATAATATGCAGGATAAAGCCCACTACGATGAGGACTTCAAAAAAAGGCAGACTCCCCGGAATCGCCAGACCCAGATCGTTTGGAACCGGGGATTCCGCTCTAAGCCACAGATTCATTGAGCCCCGCTCCTTTCATTTACGATTTGATGAATATAGGCAGCCAGAGCCTTCACTTCTTCTTCCGTTCCGACAAACGGCGGCATCACATTGCGGACATTGTGCATCTGCGGGATGAAGGACGCAATCCCCTCCTCCGTCCAGCCCTCCACTCGTTTCGCCATCGCCCGGCTGCGGCGCGGACCGTCAATCGTGTGACAGGCGATGCACTGCATGCGAAACAGCTCTTCTCCCGCCTGAAGCTTGTTCTCCTCAGTGACCTGCTTCACAGATGAAAATTTCGCTTGCGGCAGCGCGCCCTTTTCGTTCAGGAGCGGTACGTCGCTTTTGACGACTCCGTTGGCGTACATATAGTTGTAAATGACGTAGGGCTTGCGGATGTTCTCACGGATAATCTCGAACTCCGTAATGAGCAGCAGGGAGAATAGCATGGTAAACACCGTTAAAAAGGCGTGTCGCCGGACGCTCCCATCCAATAGCATCATGCCGAGTACTAAGATAAGCAGCAGCCCCAGCACGTTTACTCCAATGAATACACTGTCGCTCATGCCGGTGGCCCACTTCACAAGCGTCTGCGCTTGATCCGGCAGGGTGCGCAAATACCACCAGCCGAAGATCAGCATGCACGGTACTGAAGCGATTAGCCATTTGCCGTATATTTTCAAGACGCGGTGCTCGTCCCCCTTATCCTTCAAATACCATTTGGTAATCGGCGTCAATAGCGCAACCCCGAGTGTAATTGCCGCGAAGGTGCGGAACAGGATGGACGGAACCCACGTTTCATTGGCAAACGCACTCCAGAATGAAAGCGTCTCTACCCAGTCGCCAGGATTAATCTGCGCCGCCAGGACGCCGGTAATAATCGCCAAGGTGAACCAGGAGGCGACGCACAAGTAGATGCCGGTGCGCACATGCTTCTTCTTTTGTGTGCCCTTCCAGCTATCCCAGGTGTAATAGTAGGTGAGCAGCAGCAGCACCTCTGTCACAAAGACGATCCATTCGGTAAACCAGGCCCAGTGGAAAATACGCAGCAGCGCGCCAATGGCGTTCGGCAGCACTACTGTGGTCGCAAACCAGATGCCGACTCCCGTCATGGCACCGAGGGTCGTAGTAATAATCAAAATCCATTTGCACAGCCATTTAGCATAGGCGTCCAGCCTGGCGTTGCCCGACTTGTAGGCAGCGTATTCAATGGAAACCATAAGAACCGAGCCGCCTATAGCCACAGCATGGTTGATGATCACGTGGAGAACCGATACCATGCCGATCAGGTTGCCGTTGCCAAGCCAACCGAAATCAATGGTTGGAAATTGCATAACCCTTCTCTCTCCTTTGTCAAGTAAAATAAAATGTCCTTATCCCGAGCGCCATTGTAAGTATACTGGAAGTCCCATAAGCTCAATATGACTCCGGAGAGCTACTTGTTTGAAATTCGTATGAACGATTGAAGGCTTCGGGGTTTGCGCTGGAAATGGCGGCCCCAAAGAGCCATGGCGAAAGTCACAAAGCAGCCATGCTTTGTTCACGGCTTTGACGACGAAATGGCTCCGAAGGGTCATGCTTGCACGTACGCCTGGCGTTATGATCACATAGGGGAGGAATAACATGATGTCAAAAGCTGCATATAAAATCCTCATTGCAGATGAGGAAAGCCGGATTCGAAGCCGGATTCATATGTACCTGGATCACGACGGGGCCGTTGTCGAGGACGCGAAGCTTGGCGAAAGCGCGCTGATCAAAGCACTTGAGCGGGATTACGATTTAATTCTGCTGAACAGAACCCTGCCTGACATGTCCGGCTTAGACATATGCGCCCTGATCAAAGGAATGAAAACTACGCCTATTATCCTGATGTCCTCCAAAAGTGATGAGGAAGAGCGAATCCTGGGATTTGAAGCCGGTGCAGATGATTATGTTATAAATCCGTTTAGTCCAAGAGAATTGATCTGCCGGATTCATGCCATCCTGAAACGTACAAAGAAAAATTTTCGGCCACAGCAGCAGTCAACATCCTCGGATATTGTGCTGCCCCAGCTCACAATTGAACACGAAGCGCGCCGCGTGCTTGTTAGGGGTATCGAGGTCTCGCTGACGTTAAAGGAATATGATTTGCTTCGGTACTTGGCGCTGAATGAAGGAAAAACGTTCACTCGTGAAGCGCTGCTGAAGGAGGTTTGGAAATGTGAGCCAAGCGGGGATTTGCGTACGGTGGATTCGCATGTGAAACGGATTCGTGAGAAGCTTCAGCCGTCATGCGAGCCAGGCAGTACCGTGATTCGTACGATATGGGGAGTCGGCTATCGTCTGGAAACAGGGCTGTCATGGACAGGATAATGCTTAAAACAAATGCGCGTTCTATGATGTTCTTAGCGTATCGGCAAATAAACCTTCCTTGCCGCGATGATACTGTCGCGATGGCTGCAAGGAAGGTTTTTAGCGGTGCTCAATGGTTTTGTGATACACATGCTTGTGCATCGCAGGATCGATAATATCCACCAACACGTCCCAATTTCCAGGTTCATCAATAAGCATTCTATCGTCCACAGATTCGTAAGTGTATTTATCAAAGCCTTCAAACCCGTATGGATCAGGCCCTCCCTGCGTGAGCATTAATGGCACCTGATGCTCTGCGCTGGCCGGCTCTCCATCATTGCTTACCCTTACGTCTACCCGTACAGGAGCTCCGAGTCCGGAAGGCAGCCACACGTCCAGCCGAAGCTGCTGCTCAGAGCGGGCTTGCTGCTTGATGCGTAAAGACATATGCGCTTGAACGCCCATTTCGTGCCAGTATATGGACTGCTTCAGCCCGTTCCCCTCAGGAGGGGCTGTTGTGGAAAGCATGCCAGCGGCAGCAATCGCGGCAAATCCTATTGCAATCTCCAGACGCATACCAGTCAAAAAGCCGGATAGCTTCGGAAGATCCTTCAGGTTTTGTTCCTGAACGATTGTATTTAATCTTGGCATAAATCGAAATCTGTGCAAGCATGCAATTAGAAAAACGAGCGTAATCAGCCCTAATTTAAAAAGAAGAATTTGACCGTAGGCGCTGTTCCACAAATCGGAGACGCTTGTTAGCCGCATCCAGGCTAATTGAATGCCGCTAGCTGCCAGCAGAAGCAAGCTGGGCAGGGCCGCACGTGAAAATCTCCGAAGCATACGGTTCCATTCTGTCAAATGAGCTACTGTCTGATGACGAACAAAAGTGGCGGCAAATAAACCGCTGAGGCCGCCAAACCAAACTGCAGCCAGCAGCATGTGCAGCAAATGAGTGAGAAAAGCAATCGCTGTTCCTGTCAAAGTTTCGTTAGCATGCCCTGTGATCGGGAATAGCGCAACCAGTAAAAGGATAAGGCTCGTCTTTAATCCTGTCTCGATTTTCCTGGAAGGAAACGAAGCATAAGCAGAGGCCAGCAGCAAAGCGGAAAGAATGGGCCGAAGCCCTGCTGCAGCTCCAGCCCATGTGGAGGTAAGCCAGTGAAGAGCAAGCTTCCATGGCCCAAGTGATTCCGGCATAACGGAGCTCGAAGCTTGCCCCCAAAATTCAACACTACCTGTTGAGCCATATAGAAGCAGCACCATGATCCATAACCGCCGCTCCATTTTCAAGGAATAGCCAATCGGCGTCCCTTGGCGTGCAGCATCCCATACGAAATAACGAAAGTAAACAAAACCTGCGGCCACCACTGCGGCCAGTATTTCCAATATACGTATCCACTGCCGGGCAGTCTCCTGCGGATCAAATGAATGCATATGGTGTTCATCCATACTTGTATGAGCCCAAGCCTCTGTTGGATTTGCGGCAACGAATCCCATGAGCGGCAGCAATATAAGCAACCATCGAAGCACTTGAATCCAGCGTTCTTTGATGTCCAGGTGTTGGTTTCCACCCAGCGTACTAGCTCCTTCTTTGGTGTATGTAAGGCATTCCACTCGTGTTCGCAGTATGATCGCTCCATTAAACCAGATTGTCTTGATAGTCTATTTACCGTTCTCCAAAGCTTCGAATCCACCCATTTTCATAGGCATATCGCATGAGCTGGACCCGGTTGTCCAAATGCAGCTTGTGCATGATGTTTTTCAAGTGATTTTTGACCGTGTACTCTGAAATGACAAGATGCTCCGATATGTTTCGGTTCGACATTCCTTTGGCAATGCAGTTTAATATTTCCTTCTCACGTTGAGTTAGCGGGGACTGTGTGGGAACGCTTGTTTTCAAGGAAGCGAATTCCTGCAGCAGCCGGGTTGCTACCTCGCGCGACATCGGTGCTTCATCTATCGCGACGGCACGCAAATATTCATGCCAGGAGGATGGATGCAAATTTTTAAGCAAGTACCCTTGAGCACCTCGCTTAATCGCTTCGAATAGATGAGTGACATCATCGGAGACAGTGACCATGACAATCTTGACATAAGGATACTTCTCTTTAATTTGCTTAGCTGCCTCCAGACCGTCCAGCCGCGGCATTCGAATATCCATCAGGATCACGTCCGGCATCCACTGCTCAGCAAGAAGAATCGCTTCTTCCCCATTGGCTGCCTCACAAACGATCTCAAATGCGGGATCGATTTCAATAATATCCTTCATCGCTTCTCTCGCATGTGTATGATCATCTGCAAGCATAATACGTATTGGCTGACTCATGAAAGTGTTCTCATCTCCTGAGCTCAAGTGTCGTCTTTTCATTATTTCGGAAAATCTTAAACTCCCATTTCATTTCAGCCGCCCGATCTTGAATAATTGCTAAACCGAAGCCTCCGGAGCTATGCTCCAGCGGAGGGCTTTCACGCACTGAAAAGCCAATCCCGTCATCGCTTACTGTACATTTCCAGCCATCGGCCCCATCATTTTCTCCCAGAATCCAAATCGTTGCCGCCTGAGCATGCTTGTACACATTAATCAAAGCCTCGCGTATCGACGCGTACAATTCCACTTTTTCCTTTACCGACAGTCTCTGCTCAGAGATAGACCATTTCAAATGAACATTCATTCCGGTATCCAAAATATACTCATCAATTAAATGATGGAGAGATTCCAACCACGGCCTTGTATTGGCGGTTGCCGGATATCTAAGGCTGGCGATGGCTTGACGGACATATTCATTTACTTCATGAAGGGTCTTCCGTAAATTGAGATAGGCTTCCGACGCCTCGCCTGATGAAGTTTGCTTCATCCGATCCACGCGTACGGACAGGAGAAACAAGGATTGGGCAATGCCGTCATGCAGCTCGCCGGCAATTTTTTCCCGTTCTTCAAGCACAGCTGTGGTTGCCTTCTCTTGCTGCAGCTCATCCTGAAGCTTTTCCATCATGGCAAATAGCTGCCGCAGCAGGGTCACCGTAACAAGGAATACAATGATCGGCGCAAGCCAGTTGCCTAAATCCATGGAAATATAGGGCAGTAAAAAGGCGTGCCTCACATACTCCCAAATACCTATGGTTATTGTGGGGATAATAAGGATTAAGCTTTTCAGGTTTTTATAGAGCATGTGCACCGCTTCTTTCGCCGTTATCGTAGTACAAGTTCTTATTTATCTAACCATACTCCCCTGTGCCGGGCATGACTCACAAGAGCCATTTTCTGTGTCCGTGTTTGACGAATCGGTGAAATTCACCCGGCAAGAAAAAACCATGTCCGCTTATGCCAACATGGTCAATGGGGAAAGTAAAGTATTCCGTAGACTTGATTAATATGTAATACTGGTCCTCTCTCAACTCTGATATTCTCTGTCTGTACTCCCTCATTGTAATGCCACGTAATGCCACGCTTTCTGCCTGCGCAAGGACTGGAAGAAGTCTTCCAGTCCTTGCGCATTTTTACGCGACAAATTCCTTAGCCTGCAGCATATGTTATGTCGAGAATTCGCAGACTGTTATCGAATCGACAGTATGCAAAATGCTCATGTTCAATACAATTTCAAGCACTTTTCACAATATCGCAACAATACTGGCTCGTTTGAGCCATATATTTCGATGCCCCATTCCATTACTATTAATTTTGTTCTGAACGACAAACAGTTGAATTAAAAGGAGATTCGTATGAGAAACAAGAACACATTCAACCCTTTTCGAAGACTTCATTTTTATGCTGCCTGGTTTATTACCCCCCTGCTTTTTACTTTGACTTTATCGGGCATCGGTTATTTATTTTATACGGATGTCGAAAACAACTTGTATCAAAAGGAATTTTTTGGACAAAGCGACATCCAGGTAAACCAGAGCATGGATGAAGCTATGAAGGAAATAACCGACAACTATGCAGGCTATAAAATCGGAAAAATCAGTATGATGGAGGAGCCCTACAACAATAGAGTTACGATCAACAATAAGGACGGCGATTCTCGTTATATTTTTTTAGACAACAACAATCAAATCGTCGCTGATCAAGAGGCTAAATATACTTACTCTAATATTATGAGAAACTTTCATAGCTCCCTTTTCACCGAAAGTACATTTATACGCTATTTAGTCGAGTTGGCTGCTTGCTGGACCATATTTCTAATCGTCTCAGGCAGTTATATGACTTTTAAAAAGAAGCTGCTTGCAAGCAAGTCCGAACAAGGCACGAACAAGCTTACATTTCAAAAGATTCATGCCATACTGGGACTTGTCATTGCAATACCTTTAATTGTAATTGTATTAACAGGAATCCCTTGGTCTGTATTCATGGGCAGTCACATTAGTCAGTTTGGCAAAGATCATCCTGAGCTTGGAAGAACTGAATTACGCTATAATCCGCCACAATCTGATGTAAATGAGATTCCTTGGGCTACAAGAAGCTTGGATCAGCCTACCTCCAATACTACAGGACATGCCGATCATCACTCTTCTGCAAACGTAAATATAAACAATCCGGGTCAACAAAGCTTGGAATCTATCATAAACAAAGCTCAAAGCGAGAATATCGCGAAACCGCTTTCAATTGTCTACCCTTCAAATGAACATGGCGTGTTCACTGTTTCTAAGGGAAGCAATACAGGAATTACCGGGCTAGATGTAAGTCCGTACGAAGAAACTACGGCATATTTCGATCAATACTCCGGTAAACTCATTGCCAGAATCAACTTTGCTGATTATGGAATTATAGGAAAGTGGTTTACTTGGGGCGTTCCGCTGCATGAAGGGCATTTATTCGGGATGGCGAATAAAATTTTAAATTTGATGGTTTGTATCGCATTCCTTGCAGCAATCGTTATGGGATTCGTTTCCTGGATGAAAAAAGTGAAGCCTGGCGATTTGAATTTACCTAAACGAGTCAATAAACCATGGTCTATAGGAGCTATACTCACCTTATTCATACTAGGGATACTTATGCCTCTGTTTGGTTTATCTGTACTCCTTATATTTATTATTGAAGGTATCCTCTACTACATGACGAAGAATAACCCGCGGACTGCAGAATAAAGTGTCACGATATAAATCAAGGAACAAGAAGAACTCTTGCGATAGCAGAGTTCTTCTTGTTCCTTGTTCATGATATCCTGAAATTCGCCACTCGGATTTACCCGGAAACCCTAGTCACCGTGAAGCGGTCAAAGTCCGCGAAGCCCCCAGGTGTGCTTCCTGCTTGCGCGAATAGCCCTACCTTGGCTCCGACCCACTTGCTTACCGTCGCTTCAAAGGCCGGCAGAGCGACCTCCTCATACTGGTGACCGTCGAGGCTGAATTGGAACACGCATACTGCTCCTGGCTGGACGACGACACGCAAAGCTACCTCCTGACCCTCCTCAACGACAATCCTGCGCTGCCAATTCACTGCATGTCCCTCTTGATCCCCTTCGAGCACCTGAAGCAGGGGGCCGTCCTCTGTATCAGCCATGTACGTCAAGGCCGCATAGCTGTAGCCGAATACGATAAGCCCTGCCTGATCTCCGGCATTCAGGCCGGCACCATCCACACAGACCGTTGTCTCAAACGATAGGGCAGGAAACTTCTGAAGGAGCAGATGAGGCGCCTGAAACAAGGAAGCAGCGCCATCAGGCCAGGCTTGCGCGGACAGCCTTAGCCATCCCGCCCGTTCCGTGAGCGAGTGCCATCCTGCTTGCGGGTTAGCCTGCCACTGCCATTGTAAACCCAGCTGCTCGCCATCGAAATCGTCTGAAGCCGCCGGAACACAGATCGGGTATTCACCACCGACATCCGGCTTACGGAAGCCTAGAACCGGCTCGCCAATGCCGTCCCCGTTACTATCTACCCCCATCGCCGGCCAATGATCCGCTGTCCACGTCATGGGCTGCAAATGAACAATTCGACCGTAAGCATCCTTATGCTGAAAGTGAATGAACCAGGATTCCCCCGATTCGAGCTCCACCCATGCCCCCTGATGAGGACCATTTATCGGGGTATCGCCCTGCTGCAGCACAATCCGATCCTCATACGGACCGAGCGGATGGGAAGCGCGCAGTACGGTCTGCCAGCCCTCTTCAACACCTCCCGCAGGTGCGAATACGTAATAATAGTCATTCTTTTTATACATCTTCGGCCCTTCGATGGTCGGATGACGCTCCGGATCATCGATGATGATCACGCCTTCATCAAGAAGCCGCTTCCCGTCCGAAGACATGCGCCGCACGCGAAGTCTATGCTTGATGCCGCTTCGGCTCTGCGCATAGGCGTGAACCAGATAAGCGTCGCCGTTATCATCCCAGAACGGACATGCGTCGATAAGACCCTTGCCCTCATGAACGAGGTGAATGTCCGACCAAGTGCCGGCAGGATCATCAGCGGTTGTCATGAAGATACCAACATCGGGATCACCGTAAAATATCCAGAATTTCCCTTCGTGGAACCGAAGGCTTGGCGCCCATACGCCATTTCCGTGCTGCGGGCGATCATATCCGCCGAGCGGCATACGCGGGATAGCATGATTAATGATGCGCCAGTTCACAAGATCCTTGGAATGCAGGATCGGCAGTCCCGGAATATGACCGAAGCTGGACGCCGTCATATAGAAATCGCTTCCGACCCTTATAACATCAGGATCTGAATAATCCGCATGCAGAATCGGGTTGGCGAATGTGCCATCGCCTTGGT
This sequence comes from Paenibacillus sp. y28, assembly GCF_037137075.1. Taxonomy (NCBI): domain Bacteria; kingdom Bacillati; phylum Bacillota; class Bacilli; order Caryophanales; family Paenibacillaceae; genus Paenibacillus; species Paenibacillus sp. y28. The sequence continues at coordinate 101,570 of NZ_JBBBNV010000001.1, read as the reverse complement.
CGGAAACCCATGGAAATTGTTCATTAAACCCATTAAACCTATTGAGATTCGTCATACTCTCACTCCTCGGATGGATTAGGGGCGCAGCTTGCATTCGCTTGGACTTACCCCTGTATATTTCTTGAACACTTTCGAGAAATAGGCACGGTCCGAATAACCGAGCATATACGCTGTATTTTCCGCTGTTTCTCCTTTGGCAAGCAGCCGTTTTGCTTCCTCCATTTTGATCAAATGCACGTAATCGGTGAAATTCTGGCCCGTAAGCTTCTTGAAGTAACGCGAGAAGTAGCTTGGATTCAAGTGCAGGTGTCTCGCGATATCAATCGATGTGATGTTTCTGTAAATATGCTCGCGGATGAAGGCTTGAATCGCTTTGATATCCGGGTTCGTCTCACAGGCTTCTTCCGACGAGGATAATATGTTCTGAAGCAGACGCTCCGAATACCAACGCACGATTCGGAATGCTTCCTCCAGACGAACCGTATGCGTAATGTCTTCCTGAATGCCTGCAGGCACAGAGCGGCCAAACCGGATACTCGCCTCCTGCACCAGCCGAAGCAGCCGCTCCTTTGTCTTCACCGTGTCCATGGCAGCCGATCGCATCGCCCTTTTCAGGTTTCCCAGATAGATATGTGACAGAGACTGATTCCCGGCAAAGAGCGCTTCGATCCATTTCGCCGAGAGCGCTTCAAATCCGAGACTTGTATCCAAATCCGATGCGCTTAAGGACCAACGAGCCTCCTCGTAGGGGCTGTCCACATAAAACCGGCGATCGTGGAAATGCTTGACTTTGGCTATTAAACAGCCTAAATCAGAAAGAAAGCCTGGCTTCTCTCCAATCGCCGCATAGCAGTCCACCTTCAAGAACTCAAGCAGCTTCTCCTTGAGAAGCGGCACGAATCGTTCCAGTGAAGCTATTGCTGCTTCCGGGTCCTGTTCGCAGGAAACCGCCCACAAACGCTGGTCTTTGGCCAAGAACATTGTATTGCGAGTCCCGGACGCCAGCTCCAAAGCAATATTATAGGCTGCATAATACACCAATTCGAGGTTCTTCCTCTCGTATTTCTCCAGGAGATCTCCTCGGTCCATATGAAACGATGCTGCGCCGAACCAGATACCGGCCCAATGGATGCCGAGCCGCCGGCCATGTTCAAGCAGTCCCGAAGAATCCGTGGTATGGGATAATTCGTGAAAAAATTGCTGCAGCAGAATGTCTTTATTCCGCGCCAATTCACTCTTGTACGCCATTTGCTCCAGCTGCTCCTGCTCGTTCGAGAGGCGGGATATGGCCTTCTCCAGACTTTCCGTGATTTTGTCCGGGCTAAGCTCGTCCTTTACGACATAATCGTCCGCATCGATCCGCAGCGCTTCCTTGACGTATTGGAAGTCTTCATGGCAGGTAAGGAAAATCACGCGCAGCTGGTTATTGACACCCCGAAACTGGCGGGCCAGCTCAATGCCATTGCCATCGGGCAATCCAATATCCGTTATCAAAATGTCGGGCTGCGCGGCTTCGAACCGCTCTTTCGCCTCGGCCGCTGAATAGGCTTCTGCGCATACGCGAAGTCCCAATACTTCCCAGTTCACCAGCCTGCGTATATATTCAACGACGGGTACGTCATCATCGATCAGCATCACCTTTATCATCGGCCTGCTCCTTTCCTTCATCGAATTCGTTTCGCGGAATAAACAAGTGGGCGGCAAAGCCTCCGTCTGCCCGCTGCCTGACATGCAAGCTGGCCTGACCGCCAAATGTCAGCTTTAAGCGGCGCATGACGTTGTACATTCCAATTCCACGATCGCCGACTTGCTCCACCTGTTTCTCCAGCTTCCGATTCAGTGCCTCAGCCTGCTCTGAAGCGATCCCCTTCCCATTATCAGCCACCTGAATCAAGAAGCCGCCCTCCGCCTCCCGAACCGCCACCTCAATTCTCGGGGAGAGACTCGCATGACTGAACCCGTGGATAATGCTGTTCTCGACCAAGGGCTGAAGCAGCAGCCGCGGAACAAGCACCTTGCGGGCCCGTTCAGGCAGATCGATGACCAGCTCGATTGGCAGCCGGTTCCGCATTCGCATGATGGATACGTACTGGCTCAGCAGCTTGCACTCGTCGGCCAGTGTTAGCGGTTCGTGCACGCGCAGATGGGCTCGAAGCAATGCCATTAAAGCGTCGATCGTTTCACTGTGCACCTTATCCCCTTCGATTGCCAAATTGCATTTGATGGAATTAAGCGTATTCAGTAAAAAATGCGGCTGAATCTGCGAAAACAAGGCATAGAGCTCGATGGTCCGCTTCTCTTCCTGCTCTGCTTCCACTTTGCGAATCAGCGCATTGATATTATCCAGCATGCTGTTAATGGATTGGCCAAGATTCGTGATTTCATCCTGACCCTCGGCATGGTACCGGATGGAGCTGTTGCCTTCGCCATATTGGGAAGCGATACGCATCAGCTTCTGAATCGGCCTGTTTAGCCCCTTCGCAATGACACTGGACATGAATAAGAAAACGAACATGACGATACACACAGCCATAATCAAATACCAGAATCGCTGCGTCGCATCCCCGGTCGCCAAATCGGCATTCATGTCGTAGGTCAACATCCAGGACGTACCCGGAACTTCTGTTTTCTCCCGCATCCAGCCCTCGGCGGGACCCTCCGATAACGATGCCGGGCTGCTTGCCATGCCTGCGATCCTCGATCCGTCCGCTTCGTACAAGGTAAAAACGCCCTCTCCCGCGTTGCTGAACAGCCCTTCAAAGTACACGTCAGGAATTCCGATGAAGAGCGTACCGAGCACAAGATTACGAAAGGGGTCATACACTGTTTTTTTTACAAACAGATAATAAGACGCGCTGAACACATTTCCGTAGCTGCTGCGCTGCTCGGCCCGAAACCAGCGCACAATGCCCGTGGAAGCTTCCTCTTCCGTTAGATGCTCGAAGCGGCTGTCCTTCCGAAGCACAGCTGCATCCTGAGCATTGATGGTGCCGATAATTGGATAGTGTGCACGATTTACGAAAAAGACATTGACATGCGCCAGTGATAATTTGCCTGCCTGCAGCGCGGCGCTTTCGTTCAAACGAGTGTACATGCGATAGTTCTCAAAGCTATCGAATACCATCAGGCTGCTTAACCCTCTCAAGCTGTCAAATAGTCCGTTTGATTGCGACGGGGCATACTGATTGACCGTATACGTAACTTCGTTAGCCGTTTTGGACAAATCGTTGGCAAGAATCCCGATAATACCTCTCATATTCATCCGAACGTTCTCTTCGTTCGCCTGCTTGTTCGCGACATAAGACAACCCGGTAATCAGAAGCAGCGGAATAATGAGGAACAGCAGCAACGATATTTGAATCCTTCGGTAAAACGATACGCGGTACAGCCAGCTCAACGCCAATGTCGATTCCTCCAAGTAGAAGTGCTTTTCAACTATCATACATCATTTGCAGCAAATGAAAACAAGGAAACGGCGAAATTTCGCCGATTCCCCGCACTGCGCATTATTTCTTGTTCTGGTCGATAATCTTCTTGCCTTCCTCCATCATGAACTTGCGTGCATCCTCATACGAGGTTTTGTCCAGCAAATACTTGTTCAATCCGGCTTCCGCCACCTTCTTCAATTGCTGCTGATAGGGAACGCTGATGACAGAAGCGCCTGCAGTCCTTACCTTATCGTTGAAGATAGCCTTGTTCAAAGCATCGCTGTTTACCAGATCCGTCTTGCCCTGAATCGTTTTATCAAGCACGGCTTTGCCGTCCGCTTTCGTCCAGCCCGGAATCCAGCCGCCTAAGGAAGCGCCTTCCGTTGTCGCAAATTTAATAAAGTCAAACGCCGCTTCTTTGTTTTTCGAATTTTTGTGAATGGTAAAGAAGGAGCCTGCAATGTTCGTTAAGCCCGGCTCTACTTTGCTAGAAGAGCGCGGAAGCGGAGCAAACGTAATTTTGAAATCACGCGGGTAGCTTTCCTTATTCAGAAACGCTTCATCCAGGGAATACATCGGTATTGGCAGCATGCTCGTCGTACCGTTCATAAAATCGGTGGCCCAATGCTGCTTGGCTGACAGCACATCTGCATGAGGACGTACCGATTTGTCTTCAAGCTCCATCGCTTTCCGCAGCTTAAACCAGTACTCGAAGCTCGGATCATCGAATTGCAGGCTACCGTCTTCTTTTAACTGTGGATTCTTGAAGTCGGTGTACGCGATAATATTCGCATATTCCCCGAATGTGTGGAAATAGGCGCCGTACCGACCTTCCTTGCTCATCTTCAGCTTCTTGGCATACTCTCTGAAATCATCCCACGTCCAATCGGGAGACGGCAGCTGGAGACCCGCTTCCTTCAGGTGAGTTTCATTCATCGCGACATACCAGAAGCTTGCGTTAGCCATCATGCCATAGTGCTTCCCGTTATAAACCGGATTTCTGTAGAAATCTTTCTCCGGATCGATTTGATTCGCCGAATAGAATTCATCCAGCGGATACAGCACCCCGTTGCCGGCGCGTTCGGTCACGAAGCCTTCGTTGTTCAGGAAAAGAACATCCACCTGTTCCCCTGAAGCGGCAAGTACGTCGAATTTTTGAAGCATTTCGCGGCTATCATTATTTTGGACAAGCGCTACATGCTCCACCTTCACGTTTTTCCCCTGCGCATTATAAGCGTCGATGATCTTCATCAGCGGCTCGCCCGGCTCCCCTTTGTAAGCCGTATACACCTTAATCGTCGTTGCGCTTTTCTCCTCAGCCGCGGGCGATTGCGTGCTTCCGCTGCAGGCTGCCAGGAGTAGACTCATGCTCAGCATCATGGTTGTCGCTAGTTTCTTCATCTCGTCAGTTCCCCTCTTCTCCACTGTCATTTTGCCTTTTAAGCATAACGAATTCGAAAGCGAAAGACCGTGTACTTTGTGTTACTGTTCTACGTGCATTTTTTCGACATCTCCGATGCTCACCCTTTTACCCCGCCAACAGTGATCCCGTTAATGACCTGCTTCTGCAAAATAACGAAGACGATAATCAGCGGTATGATAGCAGATACAGCAGCCATCATCATCAATGAAACGTTGTTGGAATACTCCTGACGGAAAAATTGAATGCCGAGCGGCAGCGGGAATAGCTCCTTCTTAAACAAGAAAATTAACGGATTCTGATAATCATTCCATGTCCAAATAAACTTAATGATACCCGCTGTTGCCAGAATTGGTTGACACAGCGGCAGCATGATTTGTACATACACTCTGAAATAACCCGCACCATCGATCTTGGCCGCTTCAATAAAATCGTTATGAACGCCCATCATAAATTGCCGCATGAGGAATGTGAAGTACATGGAGAAGGCCAGCATCAGAATCAAGCCCTCATGCGAATTGTACAGCCCGAGCCATTTGATCATGATGAATCGCGGCACGAGCGTCGCTTGCTCCGGAATGATCATGAATGACATCATCAAGCCGAACATCAGACCTTTTCCGGGAGTGCGCAGCTTAGAGAAGGCAAAGGCCGCCATCGAGGAAAAGAGCAGCGTTGCCAGCGTCGCAATGACCGCGAGCTTTAACGAGTTCCAGTAAAACATGGAGAAGGGTACCTTCTCCAGCCACACCTTTTGAAAATTCGCCGTCCAATTCCAGGTCGTTGGAATCCACTGGATCGGGTACGTCATCACGTCCCGCTCTAATTTGGCCGATGCCGACAGCATCCAAACGAGCGGAACAATGAACATGATGGAGCAAGCTCCGAAAAGAATGGTGAGTACAATCCGGTCGAGCTGTAATTTCTTAGCTTTCACTATCGTTTCCCCCTCCTGTTATGAACGTTTCTCCCGAGCCTGTACAACCCATGTCACAGAGGTGACGGCGATAACCAGCAGGAACAACACCCAAGAGAGCGCGGAAGCATAGCCCATATTAAAATTAATGAAGCCTTCTTCATAGATCCGGTATACAAGCACCGTCGAAGCGTCGTTCGGCCCCCCGTCCGTCAAGAACTTGATGAGGTCGAACACTTTAAATGAACCGATGATCGTCGTAATTGTAAGGAACAGCGTCGTCGGCGCCAATAAGGGAGCCGTGATGTACCAGAATTGCTGTATGCCTGATGCACCGTCGATCCGGGCGGATTCGTAAATATCCTCCGAAATTTGCGTCAAGCCCGCCAGAAAGATAATCATCTGATAACCGAGCGCCTGCCAAATCGCGATAACCATAATGGCGACAAGGGCATACTGCGAATCGACGAGCCACTTGGGTGGCTCCTCCATACCCATCGCCATCAAAAATTGATTAATCGGACCGCTGGATGGATGATAGAGAGCTGCCCAGACTGCGGCGATAGCGACCGTGGAGCAAATATAAGGGATAAAAAATAAAATTTTGAACAAATCTTTGGCATAAACCTTCGTGTGGATGAGAACTGCCATGATCATTGCGATCAAGAGTCCCATGGGGACTGTGATAGCTGTGAAAAACAGATTATGCTGCAAGGCCTTCCAGAACTTGGTATCATCCACCATTCTCTCAAAGTTCGCAAGCCCTACAAAATTCATCTCCTCAAAGCCGCCGGCAAGGTTCCAGTTTGTAAAGCTCAGAAACAATGAGAACAGCAAAGGGAATATGGCAAGGGTAATGATACCTACCGCTTCAGGCGCTAGAAATATCCACCCGATGACTGCTTCCTTCCTTTGCTGATCCCACCATTTTCCTCTCGTTTTCCGGTTTGCGGGTTCCATCCCGTATTCCATATCTCCTACCTCCTGATGATCATCCGAATCCTCATCCTCATTATAGGGGGAATCGACAACAATCGCGGTTCAGGATTTAGACTCGTTTACGTGTATTATTTTTACCGATTTCAAAATATCACATACGATGAATGTAACCCGTACGCTAATGGCACCCTTGTTGTAAGGGCATGTTCATAACAAAAAGAATATCATCTCTTGCTTATATAATCATTTGATTATATAATGACGAAAGGCTGCACGAATGATAGGGAAAGGAGTGAAGGATTTGGTTGAAACTGAAGTGTCGATTGAAACGATTGCCGATACCTTGAAGCTGCTGTCCGATAAAACACGCTTAACCATTGTCGCCTTGCTCAAGGAACGTGAAATGTGTGTATGTGACATCGTAGATATCCTGGAGACGACGCAGCCAAACATCAGCCAGCATTTAAGGAAGCTCAAAGCTGGCGGGATCGTTAATGAAGCCCGGCGGAGTCAATGGATTTATTATTCATTGAACGTCAATGACAAGCCGTACTTACGCGACATCCTGATGCAGCTGCCTTCCATGAGCGACAAAATCAACGATCAGAAACCCAATAGCTGCTGTTAAATTCGGAGGAGCATTCATGCTTGCATTAGCGCTTGTTATATTTGTCATCACATTGGTGTTGGTCATTTGGCAGCCGAAGGGGCTTAGTATCGGATGGTCTGCTTGCGGCGGCGCGCTTCTTGCCTTCATTTGCGGAATTGTCGATCTGCATGATGTCTGGGACGTGACGCAAATGGTGTGGAATGCGACCCTCGCCTTCGTAGCCATCATCTTGATTTCTCTTGTTCTCGATGAGATCGGTTTTTTTGAATGGGCAGCGCTGCATATGGCCCGTTTCGCCCGCGGTAACGGAAAGTTGATGTTTGTCTATGTTATTTTGCTGGGGGCTGGAGTCGCTGCTTTCTTCGCAAATGACGGTGCGGCACTCATCTTAACGCCGATCGTACTCGCGATGGTTCGTGCATTGCAATTTGATGATCGGAGTATTCTTCCATTCATCATGGCAAGCGGCTTCATTTCTGACACAGCCTCACTGCCTCTTATTGTCAGTAATTTGGTCAATATCGTATCGTCTGACTTCTTTGGGATCGGGTTCTTGGAATACGCCAGTCGTATGGTTGTCCCGACCTTCTTTTCTATCGCGGCCAGCTTGCTGGTGCTGTATCTGTTCTACCGCAGAAGCATCCCAAAGCAGTATGACACAGCACAGTTGAAGAAGCCGGCCGATGCGATTAAAGACAAGCGACTTTTCAACATATCATGGATTATTCTTGCCGTGCTCCTTATCGCATACTTAATAAGTGAATTCGCCAACATACCGGTCTCCGTTATCGCGGGTTCAGCAGCTATCGTTTTGTTGCTTCTTTCCAGACAAAGCCGAGAAATCCATACCTGGAAGCTCATTAAAGGTGCGCCTTGGGCCGTTGTCCTGTTCTCCATCGGGTTGTATATTGTTGTGTATGGTCTGCGTAATGTAGGGCTTACAGATGAGCTGGGGGATGTGTTGGAATGGGTTGGTGCTCATGGCTTGTTTGTCGCCACGGCAGGTACCGGATTCATTGCCGCCCTCCTCTCCTCAATGATGAACAATATGCCGACGGTTATGATGAATGCGCTGGCCATTCACAGCACGAACCCGGAAGGGGTTTTACGTGAAGCCTACATCTACGCGAATGTAATCGGTTCGGATTTGGGTCCCAAGATCACGCCTATCGGTTCGTTAGCCACCTTGCTATGGCTCCATGTGCTATCAAGCAAAGGGGTTAGAATTTCCTGGGGGGCTTATTTCAAAACGGGTGTCGTCCTTACCGTCCCCGTGCTTTGTATCACGCTTTGCGGGCTATTCTTATGGCTGCAGCTTATCCATTAAAAATCAAGCCATTTACTTAAGGGGGACCTCTCCAATGAGCAACAAACCTCTGGTTTATTTTCTTTGTACAGGGAATTCGTGTCGCAGCCAGATCGCTGACGGCTTCCTGAAAGCCCTTGGCGGCGACAAATATGAAGTAAAAAGCGCAGGTCTCGAAGCTCATGGCCTCAATCCGCGAGCAGTGCAGGTTATGAGAGAAGCCGGCTTCGACATTAGCTCTCACCACTCGGACATCATCGATCCGGAGGTTCTGAACCGCGCATCGTACGTTGTAACGCTTTGTGGGCATGCCGATGAGCATTGTCCGGTCATTATGAATCCCGATGTGGTCAAATGGCACTGGGGCTTCGACGATCCAGCGAAGGCAACCGGCACGGAAGAGGAAATCATGGCTCAATTTCGTCATGTGCGTGACTGTATCAAGGCTCGTATCGAAAAGTTTCTTAACGAAGACCACTAGCGTGGAAATGGCGTACGCTCTCTGAACCGTTTGCTCGAGAGCGTACGCCATTTCCGTTTACTGGTGCTTTTCCAAATGTAGTCGACCGACCGCCGTCATGCAGCGAAACACTGCGCGCTGGAAGCTGTGCGCGTGCGGAAGCAATGTATTGCTTGTGGGTCCTCCTGTGGCGCTTTGACAGCTATTCGGGTTGCAGAATTTATCATTACAGCGTGCCGGGTGACATAGGGTTTGCTGCTTCAGGGTAAAATAGCCCATTAACCCTATATCAGTTTATAATTTTGCGCATGATGAAGTATCGCTATGCCATGATTAAAAAAACCGCTGTTTCAGCGGTTCTGAATCAGATGAAAGGCTCTGTCATCCGACACAAGTCATTTGGAAAGAGCCGGAGTGCTTTCGTTTATCGAATTAAAACGTAGTATATACACTTTCACATTCCTCTGCGGTCGGTTCATAAAAACAGTGCTTCTTCCATCGTCCTGCGAGTGGTTGATTATACCAGGTTGGCGGGCACGGTCCGGGATTCTCAAACGTTCCTGGCCGGAAATACCATAGGGAGAATTTGGCTGGCCAGATCCGCTCCCCATCCACAGCCCGTTGCGCCAGACGGCGTTCCCTATCTCTTGCACTTTGATAGTACATACCGTGCTGCAGCGCTTCGAACGCATGGGGCTGATTGATCATCTGGGGAATGGTCCGGATGCCTTTAAAATCAGAGCAGTTCGCTCTTATTCGATTAATGCCAACATTTCCAACAAGAAGCATGCCCGTTTCGCCTTCGGTCTCAGCTTCAGCTCGAAGCAGCCTTGCCAACATGTCAATATCCTGTTTCCTGGCTTTTACTACTGCCATTGGCTCACCTCTTTAGATTTCTATACTCATCATATTGTAGGTGAAGCCGATGTGTTACACTCGCCCAGTAGAAAACGATGGTGAATCGCCGTTCCGTCGCCCGGCCTCCAGGATGAATAAGCGCGTGCCAGCTGGCTTAGAGCTGTATGAGATTATAAGAAAGCATGGATTAAAAACAAAACAGCAAAAGCTAACCCTGAGCGTAAATGCCACTTGCGATCGAGTCTCCGATATCGCAATAGTCCCGATATAGGTACCGGAAGAAGAACCACTAAAGCAAGCAAACCGCTAATAGTATTCAAATCGAATGTAAAGCCATACATAAAGACAGCAACCGTATGAAGGAGGATAAAAGCAATCGCAATGATGGCCATTGGGGTATGCCACCTGCGAGCAAAGCGCAGCAGCAGTGAAAGTCCCTTCTTCACATAAACTATACCGTCCCCTATGCGCTGTCTCATAGCAAAGAGAAACGCATAATAAGCAAGCACAACAAATATGGCGATTCTGGCATACGAACCATAATCTTTAAGCATATGTTTCAACTGCTTGCTATGCAGAGCAGCTGAAGAAAGCTCTACGATGTCCTTTAACTGCCAAACAACGAGCAGAACAGCTAGTATGAACGCTACGCTTATTCCGAATCGCTCCTTTTTGGGTATCCATTCCTGCTTTATCCTGTCAGCTTTCATTTGCGGTGTATTCACTTTAGCTTGCCTCCGTTGTTATATGAATCAGTACCCGTTTATTCAATCAAACAAAGCAGTTGATCATGTTGATCCACTGCTTTGTTTCGCACCAATTAGTGAATGAGTTAATTAGTTACCGATACTGCGGCTCATTTTATTGACAGCACTGAACAGCGCTTTTGCAGATGAGGTCATGATATCAACGTCAATGCCGCAGCCCCAATATACACTCCCGTTCGAAGCCGTAATCCCGATATAAGAGATAGCTTGTGACTTAGAGCCGGTTTCCAGCGCATGCTCCTTATAGAACAAATCGGTATACTGAATCCCCAGATGGGCTTGGAGTGCATTGCTGATTGCATCCAATCCCCCGTTCCCGCTGCCCGTAATTTCCTTGACTTCATTGCCGGACCTTACCGTGACGATGGTTTGAAACTCCTCATTGTCTGTCATGCGGTATTTGACAAATTCGACAGGCGTATTTAAATTCACATATTCTTTCATGAAAATATCGTATATTTCTTCAGGCATCAGTTCCTTTTGCTGCTGATCCGATACGTTTTTAACGCAGTATCCGAAGTTTTCCCGCATTTTCGGCGGAAGATCGAGACCATACTTCAGCTGCAGAATGTAGCCAATTCCGCCTTTTCCGGACTGGCTGTTAATGCGGATGATATCGCCTTCATACTCCCTGCCGATATCCTTGGGATCAATCAACAGATATGGAACTGACCAATGCCGGGGCTCCTTTTCCTCTCGCCAAGCCATTCCTTTGGCAATGGCATCCTGATGCGAGCCGGAGAACGCGGTGAATACAAGCTCGCCGCCGTAAGGATGTCTTTCGCTTACTCTCATTTTGGTCAGTCTTTCATAGACGGAGATGATTGTAGTGATGTTCTCCAAATTCAGCTTCGGGTCGACACCGTGTGAGTACATGTTCAGAGCCAACGTGACAATGTCTACGTTCCCCGTTCTTTCCCCATTCCCGAACAAAGTGCCTTCGACGCGCTGAGCTCCGGCGAGCACCCCCAGTTCCGCATCCGCCACACCTGTTCCCCTGTCATTATGTGGATGAAGCGATATAATCACATGCTCCCGGTAATTCAGATGATCGCTCATATACTCGATTTGGCTGGCATAGACGTGAGGCATCGACATGGATACCGTTGCTGGAAGATTGATGATGACGGGGTTCTCCGCCGTTGGCTGCCATACATCAAGTACGCTGTTGCAGATGGCCAGCGCAAAATCAATTTCTGTGCCTGTAAAGCTTTCCGGTGAATATTGGAACTGGAAATTCCCCTCAGTCTCCTCCGCGCACTGCTTCAACAGCTTGGCGCCGCTGACAGCAATGTCGATAATTTCTTCTTTGGATTTGCGGAATACCTGTTCCCGCTGCGCCACGGATGTCGAGTTATACAAATGCACGACGGCTTTTTTCGCACCCTTAAGCGCTTCAAAGGTTTTCCGGATAATATGCTCTCTGGATTGGGTAAGCACTTGAATGGTGACATCATCAGGGATCAAGTCCTGCTCGATCAAGGTGCGCAAAAAGGCAAATTCCGTTTCCGACGCTGCGGGAAATCCGACTTCGATCTCCTTGAACCCAATTTCAACAAGCATTTTGAAGTATTCCAGCTTTTCCTCCAAATTCATGGGAACGATTAATGCCTGATTGCCATCACGAAGGTCGACGCTGCACCATATCGGCGCTTCGGTAATATATTCCTTCTTCGTCCATTTCAAGCTTGTCTCCGGCGGCATAAAATATCCTCTTGCGTACTTTTCAACATTTTTCATGGGTTATCATCCTTTTATCAATTTCTGTTCTGATTTGAGCAAACAGGATAACAAAAAAAGTCTTTCATCTCTACAAAACAGAGACGAAAGACTTGGACATCTTACGCGGTACCACTCCGAATTCATGCTAGTCGGCATGCACTCTACAGACACGTGATTGCCAAAAAATAACAACCCTCGTATCCTCCTGAAGATAACGGTCAGGCTCCGGCTCCACCTACTTTACTGGTTCAGCGAGCAACTCCAAGGCGAGTTCCGATTTTCTCCACGGCTGTTTCACACCATCCAACAGCTCTCTGGTCGTTTGGAAAACCGTACTATTCCTTTTCAACGTATATCCACTATTAGGATTAATGTTAAACGAACTATACCTTGGTGTCAAGTGTATTTCAAACGATTACTCATTGCATTGTCGCGCCATTCTGCCCATTAGTCTGCGTCTGAAGCACCTGCTCTATGCACAGAACCGGATGATGTTGGTCGGGCAAGCACAGCAGCATGAGCTGCGGAGAGCAGAGATACCGCCCGAGTACACGCCGTCCGTTACCGCAAGCTCCGTCAACTGCTCCCTCCAATCCCCTTCGGAGTGGAACTCGTTCAGAATTACTTTGGCCAGAATGCAGGATAGATTCTGCTTGCTGGTCAAGCACCAGCAGCAGTGCCGCCAGGGCTCGAACATGTAAGAATAGGAGCTGATGCTTGTATGCATCAGCTCCTAATTCAAGCGCGTGCGCCTATTCCTGACTCAAAATGCCCTCAACGTCCGAATCGAGCACCAGCTTCACGATGGTATCTATCGGATTGCGTCCCGATTCCGGAACCGAAATGGCGATGCCGGAATCCTTTTGCGAGAACGGTACTTCCTCCCCGTTCAGCAATGTGCAGGAAACGATGCTTTGCTGGAGCGCCGGAAGCGTCTGCTTGCCGAACTCGTCAACGTTCAAGATATGAACGTAAACGATGTTTTTACGGTAAGTCGCGCCGTACACGCCATCCACCGGCTGGAACGGGCCTCCGCGAGTGCCGTAAATGCTCTCGCCGTTTGCGCGCATCCATTCGCCGATTTTGCGGAACAGCTCGACCTGGTCTTCCGGTACGACGCCATCCTTGTCCGGGGCCACATTGAGCAGCACATTTCCGTTTCGGATGAATACGTTCAGGATTAAATCCATGACACGCTCGAAAGCAAACGCCTGATTCGTCGGCTGCCAGGCCCAGGAGCCGGCTACGCTGAAGTTTTTCTCCCATGCAAACGGAATGATGTTGCCGTTAACATCGTGCGGTCCTTCATCACAGAAAAAGTCGCCTTCCCAGCCGGATCGCTCGTTAATGACAACCTTGGGGTTAATGTCACGCGCCATTTGATTCAGCTTCACCGGCTCCCACAGCCAAGCACCGCCTGCGTCCGAGCCTTTGTGTGCGAGCCAGGAGCCGTCGTACCACAAAATATCGATCGGACCGTAGCGGGACATCAGCTCGGCTACTTGATCGTAGCACTGTTTTTTCATCAGCAGTGCGTTGTCGTATTTCTCCACCGGCTCGAAGTAGCCCGGGAATCTCCAATCCATTGGCGAATAATAGACGCCGACCTTTAAGCCTTTGCTGCGCGCCGCCTCTGCGTATTCCTTTACGAAATCGCGGTGTGCGTCTGCCTGCATCGTCGTGTAGCTATCGTAGCTGCTCTCGCTATCCCATAGAGCAAAGCCATCATGGTGCCGGGTTACCATAACCATGTAATTCATGCCCGCCGATTTGGCCAGCTCAGCCCAGTTGTTCGCGTCAAAATGCTGCGGATTCAGCGACATCGCGGTTTTCCGGTATTCATCGTAAGGAATTTGCTCCTTGTTCATGACCCATTCGCCGCGTCCGATAATGGAATATGCGCCCCAGTGAATGAACATGCCAAACTTGGCATCGCGCCACCACTGCATATCTTCTTCCGGCAGCTTCAGCTCCGCGCATTTGATACCGTCCGTGCTTTTAAATCTGACGTTGCTTTTCAGCATCGAAGCCAGCTCCGCTCCGCTCATCGGAGCCGGGTCACCGTTTGAGTAGCTTAATCCGAGCTTGGCGATTTTTCTTCTATTCAACTCATTTTGCATGAGCTTTTTTACTTCCTGCAGCGAGAACCAATACGTGTTTTCGGTCCGGTTCGGCACCGTTTTTTGGAATTGGTTGATTTTATACGCATAGTCCTCAAGCTGCTCGTTTGAAAGCGAATCCAACAATTCGCGCTGCAATTCTGCCTTGCTTTCGTTAGACAGCTCCTGCTCGCCCTTGAACATAAACCGTTCAATAAAATCTATTTCTTGTTGTACTAACAACGTTATCTTCCCCTCCGATTATCGTCGTTTCGGTTAAATACTAGCATAATCAAAGGGTTTTATGAAGAAAAGAACCGGCTTTTGAGGCATGTTGATATGAATAGCCCCTAAGTGGACCAATATGCCCTAATAGTCCACAGGGGTCATAAAATGAGCCTGTTCAGAACTGAGAGGGCCGCAGCCGGATGGCTGTAGTTGACTTGACTGGTGAGCATAGTATGTTATAATTCAATTATTCAATTGATTTGTGCTGATTAAGTGCATATAAATTCAACGAAAGAAGGAAACCGAGATGGAATGGAAAGAAATTACGACACTTGAAGAATGGAATGACATTTTGGCTCAATCCGCAGATCGTGGACAGGTGATTTTGAAGCACAGTACGACTTGCCCTGTCAGCGCCAATGCGCTGCATGAGTATGAACAATATTTAAAGGATAAACCGAATCACGGGGTAAATTATACGCTTGTTAAAGTTATCGAATCTCGTCCCGTATCCAATAAAATTGCCGAGGATTTGGATGTGAAGCACGAATCGCCTCAAATCATTTATATCAAAAATAAAGCGAAATACTGGGCTGCCTCCCACTGGTCGGTAACGAAGGCGCATATTACAGCCGTAGTGGACTAATTGGATATTGGCGATGATCCTCTAGCGGCCTTTGCCCAGATTGGAAAGAAGAATCGAGGTGATCATGATGGAGGATCTGATGAACTCCGCGAAGAACTTCAAGGAGGAGCTATATAAACAACTATCCCGAATCGGAAAATGCTTATCCAGCGACAAGCGCCTGGAAATTCTGAATGTGCTGTCCCAGGGATCAAAAACGGTGGAGAAGCTGGCTGCATGCACAGATATGAATACTGCAAATGTATCCCGTCATCTTCAAATTCTGCTTGATGCCAGGCTGGTCAATTTCACGAAGTATAAGACCTATGTGATCTATTCGCTGGCTGATCCCGCTATTGTAGACTTTCTCTCTTCGTTATGGCACATTAGCCAGAAGCAGCTCCCCGACATTGGGAAGCTTAAAGATGATTTCCTAAATCACATGGATGACGTTCAAACCCTTACGATGGATAAGGTCATGGAGAAAATAAATACCGAAGCCATTATTCTGCTGGATTTACGTCCAAAAGAAGAGTACGAAGCCGGTCATATTGCCGGCGCGATATCCGTCCCCATGGAAAACCTGGAGGATTGTATAAGCGAATTCCCCCAAAGCGCAGAAATTATTGTCTACTGCAGAGGCCCGCTGTGTGTCTATTCAGCGCTAGCTGCACAAAAATTACAATCCGCGGGCTTCGTGGCTTATCGGATGGATGAGGGCTTGAATGAGTGGCAGCGATATTTTCAATTAAAGCATGAACTGGAGCCAGCGAAGAAGTGAAAAAAAGGCTCCAAACCCACGATAAAGTGGAATTGGCGCCTTCTTTTTTGCAGGCATGGCGCGTAAGCGCAAGCAGGAGCAGCGAAGCTCCTTCATCTATTTCCCCTCATTTGCCGCATCGCAAAATTGTTTCAGGGCCTGCGCTACCATCGTTCTGGGACATGCCAGGTTAACACGCAGCCCCCCTTCGCCCTCGGTTCCAAACATTGACCCTTCATTAAAAGCCACTTTCGCCCGAGAGTACATCAACTCCTTTAGCCCTTTACTGTCCAAGCCGAGCTGACGGCAGTCCAGCCATAACAAATACGTACCTTCCGGCCGCAGCGGCTTGACTTCCGGCAAATAGAGCGCCAGGTACTCTATTGCAAATTCAAGATTGCCTTTGACATACTCCATCATCTCATCAAGCCACTCCGCCCCTTCACGATATGCAGCCTCTACTGCATCCTGAGCGAAATGCTGTGCCATGTTTAAGCTGAGCGTTATAAGTCTGTGCTCTATTCTTCTTCTTAAGTTCGCATTAGAAGCGACGATGAAGGATGTTTGCAAGCCCGGCAGATTAAATGATTTGGTCGCAGCCAAGCAGGTCACTGTTATAGTAGCGAGCTCAGAAGACAGCGAAGCGAACGGCACATGCGTATGACCCGGGAAGGTTAAATCGCAATGGATTTCATCTGAGATAACAGTGACTTCATATTTCAGACAAAGCTCACCCAGCCGTAGTAGCTCTTCCCGTTCCCATACGCGTCCTCCCGGGTTATGCGGACTGCAGAGAAGCATAAGCCTGGCTCCATCTTTAAATAAGGATTCCAGGTGCTCGTAATCCATCTCGTAGCGGCCGCTGCGTAAAAGAAGACTATTTCGGGCCACTTTCCGGCCATTGTTCTCGATAACATCATAAAACGGGTAATAAACGGGAGTTTGTATAACAACCGGTGCGCCTGGCTCACTGAACAATTCTACAGCCAGGCTTAAGGAGGTTACGACACTGGGCGAGTCTGTAATCCAGCCGCGTTGAATTTCCCAGTGGTGCCGGTTACGAAACCATTGAATAATGGCGTTAAAATATTCGTCTGTACGAATAGCATATCCATAAAGTCCCAATTCGGCACGTTTCTTCAAAGCTTCCGTGACTGCAGGCGGACTTGGAAAATCCATATCTGCAACCCATAAAGGGAGGATATCCGCCTGACCAAACCGTTTTTTGTTTTGATCCCATTTGTAAGAACGGGTGTTGCGACGGTCAACGAAATCATCAAAAGAGTAGTTCAATGCGTACCACCTCGTCATATTTTCTGCCCATGCAGCGATATGTGAATGTATCTGATCATCTACTATCATGACGTATTTGTCAATTTTCCGGTACGAATCCATAATGAATTTCGATGATCAGATGGCGTCCTCCTGTGAAACGGGCCCCTTTCTCCCTGTCAATAGCCGTTGACCCCATAACAACAGCCGCCCAAAAAAACAATGAAAGCATACTGCCATAATTTCATTGTAATCCTCCTTTTTTTGAACGCAAAAAACCACACAAATGACCAGCACGGCCTTTGTGTGGCGAAAATAGAGATTGCTCTCCAGAAAAGTCCACATCATCTCAAAAGAGTTTTAGTATTCTGTTACCGTTATAGTATAAAAACGTAGGTCCTGTCAATATGCAAGAATCAATACGAAGCAAGTCATTTACATGAATCACAAGGTTGATATCAGGAGACGGCCGCCTTTTTTCATAACCACCTCGTAGCAGCCCCAGCCCAAGGAGGACGGCGAAAACTGCACATCCTGACCCGACATTTGATAGTTTTCAAACGCTCCCGGCAGCTTTAGGACAATCGCCGTATCCCGATCCGCGGCGAGCTCCGCCTCAAACCTCTGCTCCCCCAGATTCCACGAGAATGAAGCTTGGCCGGTGCAGAATCGCAGGTCCGCCACTTTACCGCTCGTCCATCTGTCAGGCAGCGCCGGCAGCAGCTTCACCATTTTAGGGGAAACATACAGCAGCATTTCCTGTACGGCATTCACCCAGCCCATATTCGCATCCAGTTGAATAGGAGCCTCCTCCATATTCATGCAGACGCCCATATTCCGCCAGTCATTGTGAAGCGTCAGGAAATTGTTCAGCAAGCAGGAGCGCGACAAAATATCGAGACACGCCAGGGACTTATTCCCATCGCCGAGCCGGGCATAGATAGCAGCCATATGAACTAGCGACCAGCCGCTCTGCGCGCCGATCAGCCGCTTCTTGACAGCCGTCTCGAACGCTTCAAAAGACTCCGGATGCTCTTCCTTGGTGAATTCTTGACCGGGGAAGATCGGGTAAATATGGGACAGGTGACGATGATTATACCGGTCGTCAAACCTGTCGTCCATCCATTCGCGAATCGCCCCATCTTCATTTAATTGGTAATCGGGTATTCTATTCAGCATGTCCTCCCATTTACCGATTTCGTCCGCATAAACGCCCGCCTCGCGGCTTCCTTGGATTAAATGCGTGAGCAGCTCTTTTAGAAGCGCAAAATCCATCGTCGCATTGATGGTTGTGGGCATCGGGTGAGCCAATGGCCTGCCATCCGTCGGCATAAAGTTCTCGGGGGTATTTTCAGGCGAAACCGAGGGATAGAACTTATAGTATCCGTCACTGCCGATCACAAGGAAATCCTCATAAAACAGAGCCGCTTCCTTCATGAACGGCAGCGCCTTTTCCTCTAATAAAGCTCTGTCTCCGGTATAGAGATAATATTCGTAGTAATGTCTCGCCAGCCATGCTGCAGCACCTGTCCAGTTCATAATAACCGGCACGATTTGATTCGGCGCTCCAATCCCCGGCGTCGATCCGGCCGGAATGTAAATGCCGCGGCACCCATAAAGCTTTCTTGCATTATCCCTGAAGTCCTCCATCATGCTGTCGTAGTAACGGAAAAGAGCGGGCATCAGCTCGATCAAGCCGCCGATAGGGGCATGCCAGTACATCATTTGTACGTTTTCGTTGGCCATGTTGTGGCACCAAATCAAATCGTAGTCTCCGCCCCACAGTCCATACAATCCGAATGGCTGGCCTTCAGCGTAAGTTCCGGAGATGAATAAATATCGGCCAAACGCCCACATTTTCCGGACCAATTCGGTCGAGGCTTCTCCGTCATAAGCTTCCAGAAGCAGCTCTTCATTCGCCCGCTCCCCGTGATCTCCGCCCAATTCCAGATTTGCGGTATGGAACAATTGCTGATGGATTGCCGTATGAGACGCCAAAAGCCGGTCATAATCGGCGGAGATGCCGCATAATTCGTCCCTTAGCCGGGGCCATTCCTTCTCGCGGTTGCCCTTTACAAATACTTTGACGAGAGCCAGAACCCGCGAGGCTCCCCGGAAGCTGATCGTCTCTTGCTGAACTGCTCCCAGCTCCCCGTCTTCAGAGAGGATACGCATTACCGCCCCAAAGTCCGTACCGTCATCATTACGTCCGGCATAATAAAGATAGCCTTGCTCCGCTTTCGCCTGAACGGTGGCCTCCAGCGCCTTGCACGCCTCGGCCAAGCCGGGGCTGTCAGTCTGATGAAATACAAGGCGGAATCCCCCCTGCAGCTCATGTCCATCCGACTTGATCTCATAGACAATGACATCGTCCGCTCGGGAGACGAACAGCCTTCTCGCGCAGGATGCCTCGCCGTCTTTCCAACGTACTGTGACTTCTCCAGTCTCCATGTTGAGGCATCTCCGGTATTCCTTGAAAGCATGCTCGCAATGCATGGTCAGCTTCAGCGCGGCGACAGGAAATCTCGCTGCCAAGCGGGTGTCATAACCGCTTTGCTGCAAGGTGTTCGTTAAATGCCAGCTCGCCTCCAGATATTTCTCCTCATCCATCAGCCTTCGTGTCTCAGGGAGCGTATGACTCACGTCGGGAAGAGCAGCCTTATGCCCCCAATGCCATAAGTCCTCATGCGAGATGAGAACAGTCTCCTCCTTGACCGCACCAAAAACCGACGCACCGATCCTCCCGTTACCGGACGGCAGCGCTTCTCTCCACATATTGTTCCACCATGAGGCCGGATATTTGAAACTGAGCGTGTTGCTGCGGTTAGCCGATTTTTCCAATGCAATCATCTCCTATGTATTCCTGGTTTAAGAGGCTTTATGTATAGTATAGAAGGCTGGCACACCTCGTGTCTTTGGCGAAATCGATGTTCATTTGTCCTTTTTTCCAATATAATAAGGTTACTTCGCACCAGCTCTGCCGCAAGGAGGCGCATCGTCAGTGAGAGTTCCTGTGTATAGCTTTCGAGTGGACTATGTTACATGCTACTCGGAATTTAACCCCCTGCTTTTGTTTGCTCAAAAATATGTATTTGCTTCGGATGAGCAATGCCCTTTGCGTAAATGCTATGCCAGCGCCATTTGTTTGATCGAATCAGGTAAAGGGCTGCTTGAATTGAATGACAAACGCTATGATGTCGATCCGGGCTCCCTGGTGTATATTCCTGCAGGCGCTGTGCATCGCTGGACAACCGATTCGCAAAATCCGATGGTGCACCGATGCGTTTATTTCGACTGGAAATATGTAAGCCGCCCCGATTTCCAATACCAGCGGGACTATTTCTGCAAGATCGAGGAGTGCGATAATGAGCTGTTATCGCCACATCCGCCGTTTCAGCTACAGGAGGTCACCCACAGCCGCAGCATCCAGGTCTGGGTTTCATATTTCAATGAATTGACACCGCCGCCGAGAATTTTAGGCTATCGGAATATATGGGACAAGCTTCAATACAACGGCGCTTTCCAAACCTTCCTGCACCAATTTATTGCTCTGGCTATGGCCAATAGCACCCGTGATCCTAGAATTTCCCGCATCCTTGAACGCATGGAGCAAGAGCCGCCGGAGGTGTGCGAGCAACATTTGTATCAATGGGCCGGCGATTTGGGACTCAAGAAAAGCCGGTTTCACGCCTTGTTCAAAGCGGACACCGGCTATTCGCCGAACGATTATATTCATCGGCTCAAATACCACCGAATCGAGGAGGACTTAGTCTTTTCGAATCTTTCCATTACCGAGATTGCGTCCAAGCACGGCTTTTCCTCGATTCACTATTTCTCCAAAGCCTTCCGGATCACGACAGGCTTGTCTCCTTCGGAATATCGCCATAAGTACAGCGCGATGGTATGAAGCTGATAAATCCATCTTGAATACAGTTATTGTACCCGTTGCAAGCACAATCAGAGATCAAATATGCTAAAATTCGACCTTTTTCTTGGCATTAAATAGGTAGAAATACACTTTTTTCGTCGGATATCCTTGGTATATACTGAAGTAGCAACAAATTGAAAGCGGTTCCATTTCGGGGCCAGGGAGAGGTGAACGAATTAACAGGCACTCCTGCAAAACCAAATCTATTTTAAAAAACGAAGGGATGATGAATTAATGAAAAAACGTTTGATTACGATGCTTCTGGTTGTCCTGTGCTTGATGACCGCGATGATGCCTGCTGCATTTGCGGACGATGCTAATTTGTACTTGTTTGGAACCACTGAGATTCAAAGCGATTGGCTGCATGGAAGAACCGTTACGGACTTGTATGTCAGCAACTGGGGTGTGTATGAGGTCTATTATGCGATGAAAGATCAAAATGATAATTTATTGGGACATGGCTGGATTCAGCCCGGCAACAACCTGCAATTCTCAAACGGAAGTATTACGTATCAAAGCAGCGGAGCTACGTTATTCTGGAACACTTGGAATTATAATTCGTACGCAAACATTACAGACATCAAATTCGAAATGAGCTGCTATGCAGCATGCGATGCAAACGGCTATATTGAAGTGCATTAAACAATAAACACAAGGCTGCCGCCAAACGTCATTGACGTTTGGCGGCGCTTTTTTTATTACGAAGAGGTCGTATATCGCTAATCATGCCGTAAACCGAATCTGGCGCGCAGCCTGGACATTTTCTGTTTGCCGGGTTAAGATGCCCCGGGTATCCTTCAGCAAAGCCCCTTTGTGAAACAAAAATGCACAATAAATCAACCTTCGGATTCGTTCTGCTATCCGTCATCCAGGAACTCTCCTCATTCATTTTTCGATTACTGACCGTTAAGAATGATCATTTTTAATTTTACCCATTGTTCCTGAAGCTTTGCACGTGTTTCCATGTGAATTGCTGAGCATGAATATCAGTTGAAAGTTTACTTCATGATTTAGGAACACGGTGCAAAAAAAACCAAGCCGGCGATCCGCCGGCTTGTCGCAGGATTATTGCTTTTGAGGCTGGTTTCGAAATTGGTTCTGAGGGCCGTTGCCTCTCATGCCGCCTCCCATACCACCAGGACCCATGCTGCGAGCGGCTGTAACGCCGGACTCGTTCAACCATGTAACGGAAGCAGTCATGTTGAAATCAACAAGCTTTTTATCCCCGGAGTAAAGAGAATAGGTTTCATCCTTTTTCAAGCCCGGCGAGCTGAATACAATGGACTGATAGCTCTTGGTCGGAGTAGCGCTTGCAATCACAGCACCGCTGCTGTCCTTTATCGTTGTCACAGTTCCGGCTGCCTGAGATGAAGAATACGTCATTAATACGGTCATTTGAGCCGATGACTCCGAAGTGGCCATTGCCATACCTGAGCTGCCCGCCGCAATCAGCGTGCCTCCGCTGATATCGAACGTTTTGTCATAATCGAGGGCTCCGTTATTGTTAGCAGTCGGACCGTATACGACAACAGCCCCTCCCGTCATGACAATTGATCCGTTCGAGTCAAGACCATCGCCCGCAGCATCGACTGTCAGGCTGCCTCCGTTAATGACGAGTTTGTCTCCATCCCCGGAAATATTAACCCCGTCATCGCTGGATACGACATGAATGGTACCGTCCGCAATCGTGATGAGCGATCCTTCGATGCCTTCATAGCTCTTGACAATATCGATAGTTCCGCCTGCAATTGTAAGCGAGCCATCGGCATGAAGGCCGTCATCCCCGGCACTAATTGTGATTTGCCCGCCAGAAATCATAAGCGAGTCGTTACTGTGCAGACCATCGCTCAAAGAATCAAGTGTAAAATTGCCGTTGTTGATGATTAGGCTTGACGCAGCTTTAACAGCTTTTGTGCTCGTTGTTTCGTCGCTTGCCGTTGTTTGCTGCTGGGCTGTATTTCTTCCGCCCATCCCTCCTGGGCCGCCGGGCCCGTTCGTTTCGGCTTTCATTACCGCCTTCGCGCTGCCCCCGCCGGTAACGATAGCGTAGGTTCCTCCGTCAATTCGGATACCTCTTGCGGATTGCAGGCCGTCAGCTCCCGATGTAATTGCGAAGGTGCCGCCTTCAATGACAACATTCCCTTTGGACTCATCCGTATCGTTTGTCGTTTTCAGACCGTCGCCGCCTGCTTGAACGGTAATGCTTCCATCCTTTACTGCTAACAAGTCGCGGCCTATGATGCCATCATCCGCGGCATAAATTTCCAGCGTTCCGCCGGTTATTTTCAGATTATCCTTGCTGGCGAGGCCATCATTGACATGGCCGTGAACGACTAGCGTCCCGGTGCCGTTCACCGTCAGGTCGGCTTTGCTGTAAATGGCGGCGTTCAGTTCGTCTTCGGAGGCAGCGGCAGTTCCAGCCGCGCTGCCGTCGGACACCGTATTTCGGGTCCCTTCCTGCAGCGTCAAGATCGCTTTATCCGCCTGCTTGATATATAGCGGCGCGCTTCCGCTCCGCTCCAGCGTGACCCCGTTCAATACAAGACGAACCTCGTCTTTCTCCGGCACATCGACTACGATTTGCCCATTTTTCCACGTGCCGCTGAGCACATAGGTGCCGGCAGCACTGATGGTTACTGTTTGATCCTGAACACTTGCTCCTGTGCCTTCGATTGCTGCGCCGGCTTCGTTCAAGGTTATCTTGACCGGATTTTCTTTCGTCCAGTCGGCTGCATAGTCGTTATCCTTGTAAGTCGCTTTTTCAATCGCCTGCGCTGTGCTTGAAGCAGCTGCAGACGCTGTCTTGATCTGCGCTAAATCAGTTTGGGCGGTTTGAGAGGCGGATGGTGCATCCACCTGTTGTGTGCCTGCAGTGGAATTGCAGGCTGATAATAGAACCGCCATGCTTAGGATAGCGGTGAATAATTTCATTTTGTTAGCATCCATAGGATTCTTCCTTTCTTAACCTTGATAATCGGTCGCGGGGCTCATCGTCAACGTAATATCCAAATTCCCGTTGCGGACCCGAATTGCGTCCAGAAATGCCTTCTGGTTAGCAAGATGATCGATGGAAACCAAGTAAACCACTTCATAAAGGCTGCCCAGTTCCGTTGTGCGTACTTTCTTAAGCTCGTAAGCGATATTGAATTGTTTAAAGACGTCATCGAAGGCTTCCTCGTAGCCTAAATCTTCAGGAATCGTGACCTTAAGCATCCGCTGAACGGTCTTTTTCATGCCGAATTTGAAATAGTTAAGGATAAACATGAACGCACACAAGAAAACGGTAAACAAGATCGCGTAGCCGAATGATCCTACCCCAACCGCCAAGCCGGCGGCCATGGTAAACAATACGTAAGCAATATCCTTCGGATCTCCGGGGGCGCTCCTGAAGCGAATGATGGAGAAAGCGCCCGCCAGACTGAAGGCTCTGGCGATGTTGCTGCCAATCAGGAGAATAATGACGGCAACAATGGACGGCAGCAGCATCATCGTCAATGCGAAATTCGGTGAATATCCGCCCTGCCGACTCGTCTTCATGTACGTAAAGCTAATCATTCCACCAAGCAGAATAGAAATCAGAATCGTAAGTACTGCATGGGATATCGTCAGTTCTGCGGCCGTCTCAGAGACGGCAAATAAAGAATCAAGCATAAATCAATTCCTCCTTGAATGTTCTCACATGAGCTGAATGGCGTTTGTATTCATTCCCGTATTTAGAGAAGCTTGTACGGAACATCCGATGCTCGGAAAGCAGCCTGGACAGCCACATCGGAATCGTTTTCTCGGCCTTGACTTCCATAAGCCAGGTTCCGGCAGGCATTAAAGCTTCTCCGTGATCGCCGTATTCCAGCTTCAAATCGTACCGCCGGGACCGGATGTTCGTATCGAACGTAATCCTCAGATCGCGGCTGTCGATACAAAACATCGCTTTGCGTTCATAGGCCAGATACACCTTGGGCACAAGCTCGTATCTCTGCAGCAAGTAGTCAATCTCATCCAGCACCTGCCGATTCATATACGGCTTCAGATCGGGGCGGATGCCCGTCCGGACAAAATCATAGGCTTCTTCCAATCGAAGCGCTGTTCTTCTTTTGTTTACGAGTCCGAACACTTTTTTCTTGAGCTCCAGATACCCTTTCGCATCCGATTTCGGTACACCGTAAGACCGGAGCCGAAGCTTTTCCTTAAACTTGGGCTTCGCAATGCTTTTTCGAATCAGCGAGTCGCATGGTGTATCAAAGTATATGTTGCAGATGGAATAGAACTCATGCTCCTTGTTATAATCATCCGGTTCCATGAAATCCAGAAGCCGACTGTAAATCCGGTGATACGCCGAATCGTCCAGCAAATATTTATTTTCATATCGGTTAAACACTTCAATGGCCATTTGAATTCACCTCGTTTGCTCTCTCAACTACAATTCCAAGTATAAGCGGCCAAACTGAGACGGCTCTGAAAGATTGTTGAGAATTTATTAAGAATTCGCTGAAAATACGCTGAAGGGTGAACAGTGCCCCGGCAAAAGAAAAGGAGCCAAGCATATACAAGCCGCTTAGCTCCTTTGTTTCATTCATCTAACCCGTATGCTGCTTCATCCGAGCGTTTGAACATCTCCTCAACACTTGACGATACCCGCCTGCTTGTTGAGATGATTCCACACTCACTTACTGATGTTCTGCATCACAACGAAGTCCATCAAGTCGTATCTTCTGTTCATCGCCAGTAAGAAATTCGTACCACCGCTGTCGAAACCTCACCTGAGGACCGTCAGCAGGCACGTGCGCCTCCATACGTAGAGCCTCTGGAATAGGTCTCGGATGCTGACTCTCGACAAGCGCACGGTCCTCTTCCAATACCTTGGCGCTGTATCTGGAAAAGATTCGGTTCATACCAGGGACAGCTTTGGCGAAGCTTCGCCCTGCCAAGCCGAAAATTGCGGTCTTATTTTCATCAATCGGCGTAAAGGTAACATAGTTGTAAATTTTGTTGCGCGTCTGGTCAGGAATTGTCAAAATCCATTGCTGAGGAAATTGGTAATGAAGCAAGCCGCTTCCATTTTTCACTTGGATGTGGTCCCCGTCGGCCTCGAAGGTGATTTGAATCTCTTCCTTTGATTTTTTTCCAATCGTCGCTCGATGCACAATCGGGACATGTGCAACATCGATGACACTTTCAATCACGCGTGTAAGATGGGCTCGCCATATGGCCGCATACGGGGCGGCGGTATACTGCTGATCTTCGAGTTCGGGAAACATCTGAAGATCGGGCGCTGCCGCAGTACTGCCTTTATCATTTGCTTGTGGATACACCCACAGTAGTCCTGCACGTTCTGTGACAGGGTAGGTGAACGTATGAGCAAACGCAGGAATAGGTCGATTGGGGTGCGCCGGGATTTCGATGCATCTTCCGTCGGTATCGAACCGCCACGCATGATACGGACAAACCAGTTGTCCATCGCGGCATGAGCCGAGCGACAAATCAGCACCACGATGCGGACAATAGGCATGAATGGCACTAACGCTGCCAGCCGGATTACGGTACAGAACGAGATCCTTGCCAAGCAATCTGCGTTTAATCGGGCTTGTGTCCACATCCTTTGACCACGCTACCGCATACCAGGCAGCAGGAAACACCTTTTGATCACTTTCCCGAACTTTATCGAACATCTTGTTGTCATTCACTTGGAGGGTCTCCCTTCAGTTATCGTACACCAATACACAAATTTCGTTTTAAACAACCCCGCCAGTTATAACTTCACCAGAAATAAATAAAATGGAGTAGGTAGACAACCATGGGGGAGGTATCATTCATTGATGACGCTGATAACCGTTTTTCTGATTACCTATGCACTGTTCTCACTCTCAGGATTTGTATTTCCTACTGACCTTGCTTATTACGCTAAACTTAAAAAACCGGATTGGAACCCACCAGAACAGCTGTTTGGTATTGTATGGGGAATTTTATATGCGCTGATTTCACTCTCTGTCGCAATAGTTTATGTAAAAACCGATGGTTTTAAAGAAGCTTCTACGCTTTATCTTCTTATCTTGCTCATCAACTATGTGGCCAATCAAGCGTTTACCTTTATTCAATTCAAACTAAAGAAGCTTGGTCTGGCCTTTCTGGACACAGCCGTCGTAGCATTAACAACCGCTTTGCTTATTTACTTTACAATTCCTTATTCCAAGCTTGCCGCGTGGCTCCTGGTTCCATATTTACTTTGGTCTTGTTTTGCTACTGTCTTAGCCTTTACAATCTACAAGCTTAACAAATAAGCAAGCTTATCCGGAGATGGCGCGGACTCTTGACCTAGACAGCCTTGAGGCTCATGCTCGCAAGAGCTGACCCGCTTATCGTTGCGATTGTGAAATGAAGCGACTTCGCTGATTTGAGGCTCTAGGACTCATTATGCGAAAATCGACTCCTGCTGCAAAATGAAAAGAGCCGAACACCTGTCGAGTGTCCGGCTCTTTCGTCCTGCTGGTTCTTTATATTGAATACGAGAAGCTATGCTTGCCGGAGCCGACGTGTGCGGTCAGCCCTTTTTCATTGGATACAAATTGATTCTCATGCGCCGCGGCAACTGATTTTGCCTGATCCAAAATGATTGTAGCGGTGGTGTTATGAGGAATTGTAGTCTCGATATGGACGGTGTTCCCTTCCATTTTCCAGGAAACGGTAATATCGCCATATACACTTGAATACTTGGCATTCACGTATTCCAAGCCGCCGCCAACATGCGGCTGGATAATGGTATGCTTATAGCCCGCTTTATTTTCATCCGCCTCGATCCCCGCGACTACTCGATACAGCCATTCTCCAATCGCGCCGTAAGCATAGTGATTAAAGGAGTTCATGTCCGGACTCCACATCGTTCCATCCGGCTTAATCCCGTCCCAATGCTCCCATACTGTTGTCGCTCCCGCCTTCACCTGATACAGCCATGACGGGAAGTCATCCTTCAACAGAAGCTCGTAAGCCTCCTTCAAATGGCCGTTTTGACTAAGAGCATGGCAGAAATACGGGGTACCGACAAAGCCTGTGACCAGGTGCCCGTCGTTCTCTTCCAGCAGCTCAATGAGCGTCCGGATGGTTCTTTCCCTGAATTCATCCGGTACCAGATTAAAGTATAGCGCAATAATATGCGCAGTCTGTGTTCTGGCGGCCATTCGCCCGGTACGCGTAAAAAATTCGTTTTGGAACGTTTCGACGACTTCGCGATACAAATTCGAATACTTGGTATGGTCATTCTCTTTTCCTAATACTTTGGCTATCTTGGAAAATAATTCGGTAGAATAGGCATAATACGCAGTAGCTACCAAATCATTCGGAGTGGCTCCAAAATAACTGCCTTCCTTCGCATCCAGAGCAACCCAGTCGCCAAATTGGAGCTTATAGTTCCAAATTCCGTTCTCGGCATGCTGCTGCATGAAATCGATCCAAGCTTTCATACTGTCATACTGCTCTTCCAATATTTTCGTATCCCCGAATGTAAGATATAAGGTCCAAGGCATAATGACCGCAACGTCCGCCCAAGCTGCAGCCGAATGACTTCCCTGGCCCAGAAGCCAGTCGTCATCGGCTTTGCCCGACACGATATCCGGCACGACGTGAGGAACACCGCCTTCAGGTGTTTGATCGGCGCTTACATCCTTAAGCCACTTGCTAAAGAAGGTATACGTGTTCATCAGGTAGCTTGCCGTTCTGCAGAATATTTGAGCGTCTCCGGTCCAGCCGAGGCGCTCGTCCCTTTGAGGGCAATCTGTTGGAATGTCTACAAAATTGCCCTTCATTCCCCAAAGAATATTATGCTGCAGCTGATTAATGTCCTTATTGGAGCACTCAAACGTTCCCGTAGGCGCCATGTCCGAATGAACGGCAACCGCTTCGAAATTTTCCAGCTTCACTTCTCCGGGGTATTCAGCAACCTTGATGTACTGGAACCCCTGGAAGGTGAAATGGGGATGATAGGCTTCTTCCGCCTCGCCTTTGAGCGTGTAGGTGACCATTTGCTTTGCTTTTCTTATGTTATCCAGGTAAACATTGCCTTCCGCGTCCAGAACTTCAAAGTGATTCAATACCACACGTTCGCCGGCTTGCCCCTTTACTTTAAAATGAACCCAGCCGGTCAGATTTTGTCCGAAGTTAATGACCGTATCTCCCTGCGGAGTAATGATCAGTTCTTTGGCCGGGATTCGATCCAGCTCTTTCACTTTGCCTCCTGCCTGTGAAGTCAGCACGGATTTATCATAGTCAACGATCTCTACAGGCTTCCAAGCGGCATCGTCATATTCAGGGCTGTTCCAGCCTGCCTCCTCAAGCCTTGCGTCGTAAACTTCGCCATCATAAATTTCGGAGAATAAGACGGGACAATCGGCGCCCTTCCAGGCCTGATCCGTAACCACAACTTCCTTGGAGCCGTCCGTATAAGTAATCTCCAGCTGGCACAATAAAGCGGTTTGCTCCCCGTAATGGTTCCTCAGCCCTGCAAATCCCATCAAGCCCTTGAACCACCCGGCCCCGAGCATCGCCCCGACAGCATTTTCTCCGCGTTGTACCAATCCGGTGACATCATAGGTCTGGTAGAGCAGATGCTTTCTGTACGAAGTCCAGCCTGGCGCAAGCTCAGCTTCACTGACCTTGTTGCCATTGATATAAAGCTTATACAGCCCGAGCGCAGTAGAATACACTACAGCCGAGGCGATATCGGATTTCGCATGAAACTGGCGGCGGAGATAGGTTCCCTTGGAATTGTCCGCATCTGCCTTGGTTTCAGCGGAAACAAATTGGCCCTTCCACTCCTCATGATTTAACAAAGCGGTTGTGAAAAACGCTGTCCGGCTCCAGCCGCTTTCTTCTGTGCCGTCCGAAATTTTGACCCTCAAATAATAGGTTGTGGATGAAGAAAGCTTCAAGCCCTCCGCCGTGACATGAGCGGATAAATCGCTTTCAACAACGCCGCTGTCAAAAACAAGGCTTTGAAAGTCCGAATCACAAGACATTTGCAGGCGATACGTTTTTTGCATCACATTCGATTTATCGCTCTCAATAATCCATCCGAATTGCGGCAGCTTTGTTATCCCAATCGGATTGACCAAATAGTCCACGGTTATTCGTCCTGCAAGTAGCATTGTATCCCTCTTTTCTGTATTATAAAAGCTATATTACAGGTTTTCGTATGATTTATACATGACGATTGAAGATGAATATCATGACCATTTGTGACTCCGGTATAAATTGGAAGACAGCTTGAAAACTCATGTGAGGTGGACCTGAAAATGACAGATTTGGAGCTCGACGCATTCTTGCGGAAATATACCGCTATAGAGGAATTGCTGGATGATTGCAGCAATCCGGATGACAAGGAGGCCGTCAAACAGGAATATCTTGAACTCCCTTCAGAAATTCTGGATGAAGCCATGTTTATTCCCCCCGGACAGGATATCACCTTCTCGGTGCATCCCCGTTTCAGCCCTGTTGACACTCACCGGCATTCCTTCATCGAGCTGATTTACATCTACTCCGGTGAATGCCACCAGACGATCAACAACAACAGAGTGTCGATGAAGAAGGGTGAATTGTGCATCCTTGACACGAACACCTTTCATTCCATAGCGGAAACCGGCAGAGACGACATAATCATTAACTGCCTCATGCGGAAAAGTTATTTGGACTGGGCCTTCCTGAGCAGGCTTTCCGGCAACGACATCTTCTCCAGCTTTCTCACCCATGCCATTTATGAAAATAAGCATTCCAACGAGTATATCTTAATCCATTCCGGCGACAACGAGAAAATCAGCCGCATCATGAATGCCATTCTTTGCGAGTATTTCGACAAACAACCGTGCTCGGGCGAGATTATCAACTCGTATATGGTCATTCTATTTGCTGAAATGCTCCGTATGTACAAGGGGGATGTGAATGAACGAAACTATTCGGCTTTGAAAAATACAAAAATTACGGACATCATCCACTATCTTCAAAGCAACTATAAGACCGTGACTCTGGAATCGACTGCCCGGCATTTTAATTTTAACTCCAATTACCTGGGCAAGGTCCTCAAAAAAATTACAGGGAGCACTTTTATTGATCTCGTCCATCAAATACGACTCAGCCAGGCCTGCATCCTCCTCCGAAATTCGGATGTCAGCGTGCAGACCGTAGCCAACGAGGTAGGCTATGAAAACATAAACTTTTTTTACCGGATATTCAAACGAAAATACGACTGCTCGCCTGCGGAATACAGAAAAAGCCACTCCCCGGCGCTCGCTTGAAAGCTGCACATGCTTTGAAATGATCGCTTCGGATCAGCAGTTATATTTGGATGTAATGGGAACGCAGCTAATGCCTGTGTTCCAGTTTTAGTTTACCGCCAGCTCTGCTGGCATTCCATACTTTTGAACCCAGGCTTGATACGCTTTCGTTTCCCATGCAGCCTTATTTGCCATCGCCAGCTCTTCTCGCCTACACGCCCCCACTCTCAGTTATCACCTGTTTCCGGTATATATTACCATTTATGTATTCGTTGTCAACACTTTTTTACTGCCCTGGCACGACTGTCCGTGTGGGAATAAGGAGACTGGCCTTTTTACTGAAAAAGGCCTGCGTTTTTAAATAATAATAAATAAGCCCTATAAGAAATATCACTGCCAACACAGGCAGTAAAGTGATCGTCAATATGGTGATATGAATCCATGTTCTTTTCGTACTATCTTTTAGAATCACAAATCGAATAAAAAGATATAATAACTCCCATATTAACGGTACAAAGAGCAGGAGAAATTGATTTGCAGCTATATATATGTCTGCCACTAATGCACCCAATCCAAGATATGTTTCGTGATGTGACAGATTAGATACCCTATTTATTTCATTATAGATAATCCAGGGAATAGGTAAAACGAGTATGAGAGATATTACGATGGATATGTAATTTTTCCATGACGCTCTTAGATGATTCTTCATCTATATGGTATTCCCCCCTTCATCAAGTCTGAGCATTCGCTATGGCTTGTCTACTCTTGAAATTCCGATTCTATGAGCTTCGCCTCCATCTCCATCTCTCGATTGCCCTGAACCATTTTATCGTACCATATTCTGGAATAGCTGCAATGATGAATCACAAATCAACCTCTCTTCCCCTTGCGTTTCGGTGATGATCTATAAAATCCGGTATGAAATTAAAAATACCGCCTTGCGGCGGCATTAGACATACAAGAAACTATTGACATCGTTTAATTTAAAGCGGCCGCGTCATTTTTGATGGAGTACTCGCTCAACAGGATGGCCCTGCATTCCCGATTTCATAAACCCGGTTACGACAGGCTCCGTTATTACAAAGCCCCCTGATCTGCATCGAATTCATCTAAGCCATCTTGGCGCCCACCAATTCCACTGGCCGAGCAGTCTCATTAAAGCTGGGACCAGAAGCATTCTTATCACCGTCGCATCCATAAAGATGGCCGCAGCAATGCCAATTCCCAGCTGCTTGATGCCTGCAACCTCTGCGAATGAGAACGGTACAGTCACCGCGATCATGATGGCCGCCGCTGAGCCGATGATCCTGCCGGCGGAGGCCAATCCCGCGAAGACCGCATAGTTATTATCGTGCGTCTGCCGGTAAATCTCGTACATCCGGGAAACCAGGAACACTCCGTAATCCATACTGATGCCGAAGGCCAATCCGAAAATAAACACCGGAATCATCATGGCTATGCTGCTAGGCTCGATTCCAAAGCGCCCC
Organism: Paenibacillus sp. y28; assembly: GCF_037137075.1. Classification (NCBI taxonomy): domain Bacteria; kingdom Bacillati; phylum Bacillota; class Bacilli; order Caryophanales; family Paenibacillaceae; genus Paenibacillus; species Paenibacillus sp. y28. The sequence goes on along the minus strand of NZ_JBBBNV010000001.1, from coordinate 68,489 downwards.
TCTTCAAAAATCCAGACCAGAATACCGAACGACGCCCCAACGCTTAAAAGATTCATAACAATCGTTTTTAACGGAATCAGAACGGATCTAAAAGCAACGAATAGGACCACATAATTCGAAATGAATATAAATAGAAGCACGAACTTCAGGTTTTCAAAGATGGCGTCAAAAACCTCCTGCTGATACTTGGCCTCGCCGCCGATCAGAACATGCAAATCCGAGGATTCCCCTGCCCGCTCCCATTCTCTAAGCCAGCTCATGACTTGCTTGGATGACGGTTCGCCTTCCACAACGACATGGATAAGCATTTGATTAGCCTTCACGAAATCCCGCATGCTTGATGTGTAGTCCGAAGCTGAGTCCGGGACTGGAAGCAAGCGATACAAGCGTTCGGGCGGCACGTTCAAGCCGGAAAAAACGGAATGTACTTGTTGTACATCCGGATCACGCTCTAATTTGTTGACCAGCTTGTAGGCGTTTAGCCAATCCGCTTTGTTCCAGGCCTTCGTTTTCGCTTGAGCCACGATATAGATAACTGAGCTGGTCCGGGGAACGAACCGGGCTTGATAGGCCTCGAAGGCCTCCCGGGATTGATAACTCATCGGTAAGGAAGCGGCATCCGGAATCGCCAAATTCATCCTGCCGATAGGCAGGAGACAAGCCAATAACAGGAGTGCCGCCAGCACCCCCATCCGAATAGGCCTTTTCAGCACATAGAGCGGCAGTACGCGCCATCCTTTATTATTTTGAAGGCGAGCGTGCTTCTTACCTTCCCTTTGTATGGAGGGCCACAATAAAAATAATAGAGCCGGGACTAACGTTAATGCCAACAGTACAGAAACCAATAGCACCGTCATCGCTCCGGCAGCAATGCTGGAGAACATGGGGAGCGGAATCAATAGTATTCCTGCCAAGCCTAAAAAAACACTGGCCGCTGAAAAAATGATCGCTCTGCCCGCGGTCTGCATCGTTGTCCTTAACGCCTGTTCTGCAGATTCTCTCTGCAGCTCCTCTTGAAATCGGCTGACCAGCATTAATGCGAAATCAATACTCAGCGCGAGTCCGACCATCGGAATGACGTTCAAAACAAAATTGGACAGCTCCATCCTTGTCCCCAGCCAGTACATGATGCCTAATGTACTGGTCACCCCGAACATCCCGATAAAAACGGGGATCATGGCCGATACGATTCCTCCAAAAGAAAACCACAGGATGAGGAAGGCCGCTGGAATTCCGATCAGCTCCGCTTTTCTTAAATCGTGTTGGCTTGCCCGGTTCACGTCGGCTTGTACAACGGATTTCCCGGTTAGCTTCACTGAAACATCTCGATGGCTTGGCAGCCGTCTGTGAAGCTCATCCAGCACCGGCTTCATGTGATGCGGGGGCTGTTGAAAAGACAGCATGGCATAGGCAAAATTCCCGGTTAGCATGTCCTCCCTGTCTAGAGGCGATAGCGTTTCATTCAGGCCTTCGATGCTGCGAAGCTGGAATAAAGTATATTGAATGAACTGCTGAAACAGCCTGGGGGATAGTTCTTCTTTTTTTTCAAAAACCAGAATGACCGGATTATCGGGAATGTGGAAATCGGCGGCCAGTATTTTCTCCACGCGCACATAAGCTCCATCCGGCATTAAACCGTGATCCTTCAAGACCGTAGACAGCATCGGGGCGTAATATCCAAAAAAAATAAAGAATAAGCTCCATAGCACAATAATGGTTTTTGGATAGTGGCTGGAGAAGATCGCAATTTTATGAAAACCCATGATCTTGCCCCCCCTTTGCGCGCCGATTTGAAGTGTATCATTCCCTTTCTCTTAGCCTCGTAGCTTTGACCAGACGATAGGCCAAGCCAGGCGCAATTCTCGCTGCCCCAAGCAATAACCGAGGAACCACGGGCAAGCTGAACCAGCCCTGAAGCAGCCGCCCCCACTGTAGAGGGCTCTTAAATTCCCGCCGAATGGATTCGGTATATTCGCTTCGCCAGCTTGAAAGTGAAATTTCTCCGGATAAATATCGATTTGCAAGCCGGGCGCATAACAGTGCCGAACGCAGCGCCATGGACATCCCATCTCCGCAGAGCGGCGGGATCATGATCGCAGCGTCCCCGACATAGGGAAATAAATCCCAGGCCAGCGGCTTGCCCTTCAGAGGAACTGGAGCAGCTGCCGCTTGAGTGCCGGGAATTGGCACGGCCTCCGCCAGCCTTTGATAAAGCTTCGGGTTTCTCCGGCTTGCGGATTCTATCAGCCCAAGGATCGTTTTCTCCGTGGTTTGAAAAGCCTTCCGGTTCAACAGCGCAGCCGCGTTAACAACCCCGTCTGCAACCGGAGAAATGCCTAAATAACCGCCCTCAAAAAAATAGAGCTCTACAACAGGCTCCATTGCTATCCCGCGAAAATGAGATTTCACACCGATATACGTATTTTGCATCGCCTGGCGGGTCCCGTCTCTTGAATCTCCCACCCGGGAATTGGTGCCCCAGGCCGCGATGACCGTCCGCGCCTGGTATACCTTTCTTTCTCCACCCTGCTTCATTTCAATTGTGTAGCCGCTGCCATGGGGGACAACCGAGGTTACATTCGTCCCGGTCTGTACCTGCACCCCCGAGCTTGATGCCGCACGATGGAGAGCGGAATCCAATGCGTACCGGCTAATCCCGAAAGCGGCGCCGGGAAGCGGAATATCCAAGGCTCCCCCATAGCCGAACGTCAAGCTTGCGCGGTGTATTGTGCTTGGATGCAGCGATTCCACCAATTCATGCAAGCCAAGCGGCTTCAATATGCTTTGGGCTTCGGGTGACAGGAACTCTCCGCATACTTTATGCCGCGGGAATTGCCTGCGGTCGATTAGAGCGACTTCCCAGCCCTTGTCAGCCAAATATTTGGCCGTACTGCTGCCGGCGATGCCTGCGCCGAGAACCGCCGCATCCAGGATGCGATTCATTTTATCAACTCCGATGGATTTTATTCGATCCGCCATTCCTGATGACGACCACATAGCGAAATAGTGGTCTCCAGGCAAAGAACATGTCAGGAATGCCTAAAGCCTCCCGAAGACGGTTCCAATCCTTCGAGCGAAATCCTTTTGCTACGGAGAGCGGCCCGTCGTTTAATATATACCGGTTGCGGGACACGATTCGTGTTGTAAGCCATACCGCCGCCCAAGGTATCCAGTGCCTGTGAATGTCATTGATTACGATTCCGAGCCGGGACGCCTGCAGCATGCTCTTTACAACCTTCGGCAGCTCCTCTGCAGAGAAATGATGAACAAACTGCGTCCCTGTGATCACATCCGCGCAGCCTTCCGGAAGTGCAAACAAATCCGCTTGAATGACTTGGATTCGCGGTTCGGCGCAGTAGTGCAGCCTCGCCTCTTCGCATGCATCATCCGTAATATCTGCCAGAGTAATCCTGATATCGATACCGTTCTCATCCGCCCATCGCAGGATATGGCGGTTGATGTCCCCGGACCCCGAGCCAATATCCAAGACGGACAAGGACTTCGGCTTGCCCGCTTCCTGCCATAACCGCTTCACTCCGAAGAGAGCAGGCGCTGCCGCGCCGAAGATCCGGTTAAGCAATCGAAGCTGCTGCAAGGCTTCCCGAAGCTCCGCTCCCCCCGAAGAAAAATCGTCCATCAGCTCATGCTCTGCAGCCCGCTGCCTGAAATCCCTAAGCATGAGCACTCTCAAAGGTCTGTTCTTGAAAAGAAACGGACGGATGATACGTAATTTGAATCATCTCGCAGGTTAGGCCCGGCCCGAATGCCAAGGATACGCCGCTGCACGGTCCGGAGCCGTTGTGCTGTAATTGCTGACGCAATTCATGCAGCACGAACAAGATCGTGGCAGAGGACATGTTGCCATATTTGCGAAGCACTGTACGGCTTGGCCTCGTTTGTTCCTCTTTCAGCTCGAACATTTGCTCCAGCGTATCAATAATTCCCTTGCCTCCGGGATGAATGGCCCATAGGCCGGACTTGAGTTCATTTTCGCTTGCCAACTGCATGACTTGTTCAGGAATATATTTGCCTATCAGACCGGGTATTTTGGTCGAAAGATACAGATCAAACCCGTAATTGCCTACCTCCCACATCATCTCCCCGGCAGAGTCCGGCAGAAGAACGGAGTGTTCCCTCCCTAATTGAAGGATGCCATGATGCTGCGGGCTCGTATGCTTTTGATCGGCAGAACCTACAATACAAGCCGAGGCGCCATCACCGAAAAAAGAAGCGCCGAATAAAGCCTCGCGATCACTAGAAGGCTGAATGTGCAGCGTACACAGCTCAACACAAACAATTAATACTTTCGCAGCGGGACTGCCCGAGACAATTTGCCGGGACAGGCATACCGCCTTTAATCCTGCAGCGCATCCTAAGAAATTCAACGGAATCCGGTTGACAGTGACGGCTAGTCCCAACTGCTCAATCAATACAGCGTCTAAGCCCGGAAGAAACTGTCCGGTGCAGCTAACGGTGATGAGATGAGTGATATCAGCCGCGTCTACATTTCCGTCTGCCATTGCTATTCTTGCGGCGTTCAGGCCTAACGGCACCGCTTCTCTCTTATAGGTTCCCATGCGCTCTGCGGTCGAAGGCGCCTGATGCGGCGTGTCTTGTGGAAAATAGCGGCATTCTTCTGCCGCTTCAAGCAGATTCGGTTCACAAGTATAACGGACCTCCACCCCGCATTGCTTGAATATTTTTTTGGCCCAGCGGGCCGAGTCGGGAGTATCCCTTAAAGCCTGGACCAATCGCTGCGAGGTTTCAGCTTGATCTAACCGATAGTCCGGAACGGCTGTACCGATCCCTAGTATGGCAACAATTGGAGCTGCCGGTGTCATCATATATTCATCCCCCTATACAGGTTTATCTCATCGTCTTGGACAGGACCCTTTCTTCACCATTATATTTATAATTTTTTCCAATATGCTGAACAGCGAAGCGCCAGCAAAACAAAAACAGCCCTCATCCAAGGGCTGCTTCACATTTATTTACTTTCAACCATTCTTCGCACATCCAAATTCATAAGATAGTTATACTTGCTGGCATGCTTGATCTCATCCGTCAAAATTTCGAACACCATATCCCGATAATAACGATCCGGCAGGCCCGCGCGAATATTGCGGTACCGTTCCACTGCCGACAGCTCGCCAAAGAATGCCCTCCGAATTCCGTCCATGTAGGACTTCGGTTTTTGAAATTCTACATGGGCAGGAGCTGTTATTGTCTGTCCTGTATAATGCTGGTAAATGCTGCGAAACATCTGATTGTGCTTGCGCTCATCATCACGGATTCCACGTATGATCTCCTTTTCTTCTTCAGACGGCGCTACGGAAATCAAATAATCGTAGAACAATTCGTCTTCCCTTTCGCCCGAAACCGCCTTCTTGATTAGCTCAAGCGCCTCTTCAAGGGATTTATAGGACACTGACTCCTGTCGTCTCATCGGCGCATGCATGTAAAATTGCGCAGGTGTATAATACGGCCAATAAGACAAGGACATTCTATAACTATCATAAACCAAGTGTACCCCTCCGATTCGATTGACTTTTCCATAACAGCATATATCGGATTGGGCGGAAATGAATCATGTCCCGGAAAAATATGGCATGCATAAAAAATGAAGGAGGTTAGATGTGTATGATCGAACACATCATGATATTAATCCGAAGCATGGCCGCCTTTATCATTCTTCTAGGCATTACCCGATTATTAGGGAAGCAGACGTTGTCCAACATGAACTTCCATGAATTTATTACTGCTGTCATTCTCGGGGCCATTGCCGCAAACTTCGCATTCAATGATAAAATGCAGGTCATTCACCTCATCATTTCGCTAGTCGTCTTTACGTTTACCTCGTATTTGCTGTCCAAGCTTCTTGTACGTTACAGAAAAATGCGTATATGGACGGAAGGTACCCCGTCTATCCTGATTGAAAACGGGAAAATTTTGGAGGGTAATCTGAAAAAAAACAATTTAACGCTGGATACCCTAAATCAACTGCTTCGCCAGAAGGATATTTTCGATATTACTGAGGTGGAATTTGCGATAATGGAAATTAACGGGAAATTATCCGTAATGAAAAAGGAACAGCATCGGAACGTCACCCTGAAGGATTTGAACCTTCAGGGTAACGGGAAGCCGCAGTTCCCGGTTGAGCTTATTATGGAGGGGAAGATCTTGTATAGCAATCTAGAGGCTAGTCAGATCCCCCGCAACTGGCTTCAGAAGGAGCTGCAGTCACGAAAGAAAAAAGCCGAGGATGTATTCTATGCCGTGCGAGGAAGCAATGGCCAGCTTTATCTCGATCTGCATGATGATGCTATACGTCATCCGGTTGATATCGAGTAGAGTCAAGCGATTGCCTGTATCATTAAAGACGGGGACGATTTCAAAAGCTTCCTTGCCGACCAGCACCTGAGCAAGAAGCTCATCCAGCCCGAGCAGATTGCCGATGTTGTAGCATTCTTGTTCTCCGGCGAAGCCTCGGCCATTAACGGCCAGACTCTTCCGGTCGATGACGGGTATTTAATTTTCAAACGTGCATAAATGTATAAAAAAACCCGCCGAGACATTGGTTTCGGCGGGTTTGGATTTTAGATAGGTCCTCCTTGTGGGACCAGCTTTCGCCGTGAATGGTAGCGACTGCTATTCAAGCATCCCGTTGATTTCGTCACCGATAGCATGATAATAGTGGTCCATGACCACAATATTGGAAATGAACAGCTGGCCCAGCAGCTCTATCGTCAATCGGTCGTTCTCAACATCGACGCTTGTACGGAAGCGCAGTTCTCCGTCAGAGGTATCCAGCTCGAAGCTTCCCACGGCCAAGTCATAGTTTTCTTCCATTAAAAATACGGCCAGGTCCTGGTGCCGTTCCTTCGGCACCAGGACCGGATAGACCGAGTATACTACGCATACTTGCTTTGCTTCATCCGTTCGGATTAAGACGATCCAGGCTCCCTGTTCACCACGATAAGTGATTCGGGCAATATGGTCTTGAATCCATTCGTATTGAATTTCCATTTTATTCAGGTAGCCTTCCACAACCTCATGTAAGGTCGATGTCGCTGCAGCAGCCGGCGGCAGGTTAACATCCGCAGGCAGCGACCAAAAGGTGCGGTATCCGCTTCTTAAAGATCCGGCTCCAAGCTCCTCCGGCAAGTGGACCTGCTGCTTCACCTCTGTTACCAGCCAGCTTTCACTCAGCCCAAGCGCGCGAGCTTCTTGAGCGTCCTCCAACAAGGTGATTAGCACCTGTTCAATTTCCGCGCCATAACGCATGGCAGAAGGCAGCAGACTGTTTCTTAGTATCATTCGAAGCTCTACAGGACGCTCCGGCTCGAAGCCCGCTTCGGCAGTCTGGTTTCTCGCCCGCGCAAACAGCCCCATCCACTCTCCCGATAACATTTGCTGATAGACGCTCCATTCCGCTTCCAGTGAAAGCATACAGCTTATGCTGCCCTCCGTTTCGACCCAGGACATCCGCTTGACGGCAGTCTTCAGTCTGTCTCCGGTTAATGTAGTGAATACGATCTCCTGATCCAAATCCAACTGGGACTTCCCGTTAGCGCCAGTTCCGTTACCAGCCATGCGCTACCCTCCTTTAGGTACCTCCGCGTTCTAAGCCGAGGAATTCGTATTTGGTCGTCTTTCCTTTGGCGAATTCGACTTTGCCAATCCGCTTTGATTTCTCGATGGCTACCTTAGCGATCTCGGCATCAACTTCCAGTGATTTCACTTGGCTTGCTTCAATAGCGATTTCCCACTCGCTTGGCGTACCGCTTTCATCGTATTGCCGTTTGAAGCTGGCCGCCAGCTTCAGCGCATTGGACAAGGCGATTTTGTTCACCTGCTCAATGGCTGAGGCGCCGGAATCCTGCCCGGGCAGCCAGGAGCGCATCGTGTCGTTTATCGTTTCATCTCCCTGGATTTGCTCTGCAAAGCTAGCCCCGATACGGTCGAAGTAATTTCCTGTAAAGAGCGCATCACTTCCCAAATCCAGCATGGTTCCGCCTGTGCGCGCCGCTCTTTCCGGCTCCGCAGCCATAGCTTTCTTAAACAATGCGGTAAGGTTTTTACCCGCGCCTAGAGCCGCCGTTACGATTTTGGCCGCATACTGGGTCAAATCTCCGGCTTCTTCTCCGAATTGTGACGGAATGCTCGCCGACAGCTCCAGATTCAATTCTCTGAGGGTGCCGCCAACCCGGGTCATTGCCCCTTCTACGCCAAAAGCAACCTTATCTTTGCCGAACCCGATTTCGATCTCCGTAGCGGCTTCATACACTCTCCGTGATTCACCGCTGCCAATACTGTTGTTGGCAACCCGATCGGCTGCTGACAGCAGGTTTCCTGCAGCATCCTTTCCTTTTTCCGCGATAATTTCTTTCCGGTAGGCGCTAAGCCGCTTATAGGCAAGCTCTCCTGAAAACCCGGCTACGCCCACATTAGCCTCCATAGCCAGCTTTGTAAGCGAGCCCACATTAACCTCGGCGGTATCATCCAGATGTTGTTCTTCGATCATCATGGCCCACTTCTCGGCCTCAACAAGCTTGGAATCGCCGGATTTCCCGCTTTGACCCCAGAAATGTCCGGCCGCCGCGCTTGAGATTTGGGTCATATTCCGGTATAAGCCATACGACAACAAATTCATTACACTAGATGTATCTTTCCCTTTTCCTTCTAAAAAGAGACCGAAACGCGCATTTACATCGAAGCCGAAGGTGGAGAAGCCGGCTCCGAAGGTGACCTGCGTATTCACGGTCAATTCACCGGTTTCCCGCTCGGCTTCGCCTCCGAAGCCGAATAGAAAATACCCCTGTCCTCCGCCGGCGGCAGAGGCAAACGGAATCTTTAGCTCGACCTCCAGCGCGCTGGAGTCTCCCGGATTCGGCGTAGACAGATCGATGAGCTTGCCTACCTTGTTGAAGCCGCTATTCATATCACCGGCAACAATGGACTTATCAATGACAGTCCGGGCAACACGCTGTGCTTTCGTTGTATCTTCGACAGCACCAATTGTTTCCGCGGTTTTTGCTGCATTAGGCAGGGCAGCTGTCGTAGTCCCCGTCTGCTTCGTTCCTTTGGTCAGCTTCCTCGCCTCTAGAATAGCCGCTTCTTTCTTTTCTTTCAATATTTTCTCGGCGAGCACTTTGGCCGCGGCGATACCTGCGGCTTGAATTTTATCCCGCTGGGTACGATCCTTTCGGGCGATGTCGTACGCGGAGCTTTTTCCCGCAGCTGTCAGCTTCTCCACCGTCTGATCCTTCGGTATAATCCGTTCCAGAATAGTGTCCGCTTCATCCTTCATGACATTGTCTACCAGGATTTTGGATTCCTGATGGGCCATGACTTTTGAGGCCATTTTCAAATACTCGTCTCTCATGGGGGTGCTTGAGGACGCGCCGCCGTTGCGGCTTGCGATTTCCGTATCAATTTCAGCCCTGACCTTGGTCCGGGCGGCTTCCTTCAGGGTTTCCCTGTACTGGTTCAGCTCTTTCGATCTTCTGAAGGCGCGCCGTCCTACGCCCAGCTTTAATAACACCTCATTTTTTAAGGGGTTAAAAAGCGAGGTCTGATACACGGTTTCCATATCCCGGATGTCTCTGACTAGGTCTCCGTCCAGATTCATTCGCTGCTCAAGCTCATCTGTGCCGGCCGTTCCTGCATCAATATGATCGAAGCCGGCAGCGCCGCCTGGTACGGATGGCGTGAATTTGGCTGTGATCACGGCAGTCGCATCTTTTACCGCTTCAGCAATCAATGTCTTGGCAAGCGTATTCAGCTTTTTCTGCGAGTCGGCCGCTGCCCCCGTCTTCTGTTTTTCAAAGGCTGCCTGGCTCAAGCTGGGGGTGACCAAATCGAAGGCTTTATTCGCTTCAGCCGTCATAACGATTTTTTTAGCATCACTAAATTGGGCTGCGGCTACCTCCGAGGCATAGGCTCTCAGCTTGTCCAGCATAATGCCTTCCGCTTTGAGCACTGCATATTTCAATGCATCCTGCCTTTGCTCGGCCGTCCCCCGAGTCATACTATTCTCAATCTCCGACACCGCTTTGGCTTTCACGTGATTGCGAATAAATTCCGCCTTTGACGCTGTAGTCAAGTACGTCTCGAGATTGTTCTTCACCTTCGTTCTGCTATCTGCAAAAGAAGCATCAACCAGTGCCGGGACCTTTACATCGCGTTCAGCATTCATTTGTGTTTTACGCTCTTCTGCCGGAGAAGGCGTCGTAGCATTGGATGCGCCTGAGCCTCCGCCCGCCCTTTGCGCTGGAGCTTGCCCAGCGGCCATTCTTTGAATTAACCCTTGGACAGCCCTGTTGCCAAGTGCTTTTTGCAATTGCATGATTCCCGCAGGTGTCAAAGGCGCGGCAGCCGACAGGCTTGAATGGTCCGTCCTGGCTGAGCTTGAATTTGTTTTCGCTGTGGTTTGACCAGCAGTTGTCCGATTTGCGGATGCATGTTCGCTCACCAAGGAGCCCCCCTGAATGTACTAGAAAACCGTGAAATTTATCTAATTTTGTCGAATTTATTGTAACATCTTTTGGCATCGAACGTATATGAGAGAATTGTGTTTTGAATAAAACACAGCCTATTTTAAGCATACAAAATAGCCAGTAACGACTTAAAAGCTCGTCAATGGCTGTCCTGGACACACTGGATGTCGTTGTCGATCAGATTCGCAGCTTTGTGCATGCTGGCAATTAGGCCCACAACAGCCGAGCCCGATTCCTTTCTGCAGCACACTGCTGACTAGCAGCCGATCGTTTCCCCATCCTGAGGTACGAAAATACTGGAGGCAAGGCCTTTTTCCTCAATAAATCGTGTCAAATCATGTCAAAGCGTGTCAAATCATGTCTGGACAATAAACAATGGTTTACGGCTTCCATATGGGACACGATAATCGTTGCTTGCGGAGCGGCCAGGCAGGTCTGATAGATGTCTTCCTTGTCCATCGTAGTGGGATCACCTTGCAGGAACTGTGCGGCCCCTCCATTGACAACGGCAGCAATCACAAAGCGGCGTTCTTCTTCCAGCTCCGTTTGTTTGAGAGGACCCAGGCCGCGTCCCGAGTTTCATTGCTGTACTCGCTATGCCGATTTGCTGTACTCCCCGCTATGCCGCTTAGGATTGCTACTGAAAAGCAGCATGAATAAGCCGAGGAGCGCACAAAGCATATACATCGTAGAATAGGAGGAAAGGTCTGCAACAGGCCCCATCACAATACCGCCCAGCGATACGCCCAGATCCGCCGTGGCAATGAATAATCCAACAAGCACATTACGGCTTTCCTTGGGCAGCACGAACGTCAAATACGTCGTTAAGGTCGGATACAATAGGGCCTGAGCAAGCCCCATCAGAAGTGCGCCGATGTAGAAAAACACGGCTCCGCCCATGGCCGAGAAGCTTACAGCCTGAGCCGCTGCCGCCAAAATAACCAGCGTCGTCATGACAAAAGCCGAGTGCCACTTTCCATCCGAGGGAATTTTCTTACGCAAAACAAACCGGGCCGCGACAACAGTGCCCGCCTGAAGCATGAGGTATACGGCCGCGTTCCCGCCTTGGATTTGTGCGGCGTACAGCGGTATAAACGTGGTCACCGCTCCAAAAACCAGCGACGCCACCAGCATCAGCATGCTGCATTTGAATAAGTGAGGGTTTTTGACCAATTGAGCGAAGGACTGTAGCATCGTTGCGCCCTGGCCCGCTGAGGCAGGATCTGCCTCTTTTTTGTCTATCGTGGCACTATAGCCCACGGCTCCTGTAAGAATAGCCACCGCGATCATACCGACTGTAAAACCAGTCATATCTCCGATTTGCCACATCCCTATAGCCAGCAAGGGACCAAAAACACCCGGCATGGAAGCGCATAAGGAATACATCGAAATGCCTTGTGAACGGTCCTTCTCCGGGAGTGCGTCGATAATCCCCAGCTGCAGGGCCATGGAGAAGAACGCTGTGCAGACGCCTTGCAGCACACGCGCAGCAAAATAGCCACCCAATCCGGTAAATGTGTACAGGATGAGAGCGAATCCATTGACAACAAGAATCATGCGCAGCACTTGAATAGGCCCATACTTATGAATCATTTGGCCTGCCCACGGCCGAAAAAGCATCGTTGTAAACAAATACGCCCCCATAATGATTCCGATCGTCGTGTTGGTAGCGCCCAGCGACTCTCCCTTTAAAGGAATGATAACATTCAATATCGAGTTTGCGCTAAAATACAACAGGGTCAACAGATACAACCGCAAAAAAGGCCATGACAAAGCTCCTCTCAAACCGCTCGCTCCTTCCTCTATTCTCTTAGGTCATGCTTGGCTGCAGCCCTACGTTATAATCATCTGCAGCAATTTCCTTGCATAAGGGGATTGGACGTCCTTTAAATGCTCTATCCTGACCATTTCCTCAATTTGACCGCTTTTAATAATCATGACTCTGTCACAAATATACGCGGCTGCCTGGATATCATGGGTAATGAAGATGTATCCCATATTGTAGATGCTCCTTAAACGTTTCAACAATTCAAGCACTTGAATTTGAATAGAACCATCCAATGAGCTAATGGCTTCATCCAGCAGAATACATTTCGGTTCCGTGGCTACGGCTCTGGCAATGCACACCCTTTGCGCCTCCCCGCCGGACAGCTCATGCGGATATTTAGTTCGATAGGACGAATTCAAGCCGACTTGATGCAGGAGCTGATCGATCTTGCTTTGCGCCTCTTGCTTACTTTTTCTCTGCTGCTTCATGGGCTCCATCATGGCCTGTTCGACCGTATAAAACGGATTAATGGATGAGGTATAGTCTTGAAACACAGCGCTGATATGACCCAATCTCACCTTTGGCTCTTCTACGCTCTTCCCCTCAAACAGAATGGTTCCGCGGTCAGGCTTTTCAATGCCTAGAAGCAATCGTCCCAGGGTGGACTTGCCACTTCCGCTTTCCCCGATAATGCCCAGACATTCCCCCTGTTGGCATACGAAGCTAATATTTTGTAATACCTTCTGCCGTTCCTTGGACATTAAACCGCCCTTTTTATAGGATTTTTCAACCTGTTCAACCCTCAGCAACGCCGCTCCCCCCCATGATCCTCTTGAAATGCTGATTCATCCCCAGCTTCGAGGATACCAAATAGCGGGTATATTCATGCTGGGCACCAGTGAAGATGGCAGAGGTCGTCCCTCGCTCTACGATTTCCCCTTCTTTCATGACCAGAACTTCATCCGCTATTTTTTTGACAATGCCCAGGTCGTGCGAAACAAAAATCATGGAGCAGCCCATATTCTCCCGCAATTGTATAAACTGTTCGACCACCTCGAATTGGGAAATGGTATCGAGCGCCGTGGTGGGTTCATCAGCGATAATGATGTCCGGCTCCATCACGATAGCCAGCGCAATCATGATCCGCTGCAGCATACCGCCGGACAATTGGTGCGGGTATTGATTCATTACAGTGAGCGGGTCTTTCAGCATGACACCTTCCATCGCACGTTTCATTTTCTCCGTTATTTGGTGGCGACTCCAGCCGAAATGCCAGGCGAGCGTCTCCCTTAAATGAACCCCGACCACACAGGAAGGATCAAAGGCCCGCATTCCATGCTGCAAAATCATGCACAGCTGTTTCCCTCTTTTTTTCCGCATGTCTTTCTCGGTAAGCTTACTCAAATCGACCCCGTCAAACAAAATTTGCCCGGATTGACGGATAGCAGGTTGATTCAACCTCATAATCGCCCTGCATGTTATGGACTTCCCGCTGCCACTTTCCCCTACAACAGCGAGACAGCTTCCTTTCTTGACCTGAAACGAGCTATTCGGAACAATGACATTCCCGTTGCGGCTATCCCAAATCTTCAAATTGGCCACCTCTACAATATTCATCAGTGGATTAGGCCACCTCTTTTCCCGGAAGGCTGGAGGTTGAGGCAATTACTTGTCCTTCATGCCTATGCCTGGCCGTCATCAACTTCGGGTCCAACGCTACCTGCAGCGCATCCGACAAGAAGTTAAAGGCCGAAATCACGATAATAATCGCCAGACCAGGGGCTATCATTAGCTCCGGCTTTGAAAACATGACTTTCCTTGCCTCATTTAGCATCATCCCCCATTCCGCATGGGGAGCCTGTATCCCTAAGCCCAGGAATGAAAAGCCTGATATTTGTAAAATCATGGAGCATACCGAGCTGCTTGATACCACCGCTATATCTGCAAATGCGACCGGGACGATGTGTCTGTAAATAATTTTCAGATGACCGATCCCCAGGACTTTGGCAAACTTCACATATTCCAGTTCGGAATACTGCATCACTGACGTTCGGATCACTCGTGTAAACCATGCCCATTTCATCAAAATGAAGGCCATGATGATGTTCTCAAGACCCACGCCAAAAATGCCAACAAAAGCCAGAGGCATAACATATCCCGGGAAGGAAAGCATAATATCGCAAATCCGCATAATGAAAGCATCTGCTTTTCCTTTAAAATAGCCCGAGATTAAACCCAGAATAGCACCAATCAAAACAGAGATCACTAACGCAACTAAAACCCAAATCACACTGGGACGAATGCCGTAGATGATTCTGGATAACACACACCTGCCCAAGTGGTCGGTTCCAAATGGATATTCCCATGAAGGACCGGCATATCGAAGGCCCATGTGTACCTGCTCAGGAGCATGCGGGGCAAAGAAAGGGGCAAATGCACCAACGACTATGGTTCCAACAATAACGAGCAAAGAGAGCACGGCCACTTTATCGTTCCATACGTTTTTCAATACGCTCATTTATGCGCCCTTCCTTAATTTAGGATTCATCGCAGCATTGATGATGTCGGACACGGTATTAAACAAGACAAAAGCCACTGCCAGAATAAGAACATAGGCCTGAATAACGGGGAAATCTCGGCCCAGAATAGATTTCACACTTAAGCTCCCTAAGCCTGGCCAAGCAAAAACATTCTCAATCACGACTGTGCCGCCCAATATTGTCGGTATTCCCATACAAAAAATCGAAATCGCCACTTGCAAGGAATTCCTTAAAATATGAAGAATGATTTTCTTTTCCGGTAATCCGGATGCCCTTCCATACCATACATAGTCCTCATTTAAATTGCTGATCATCGAGCTTCTCACCGTTCTAAAATAAATGCCCGCATAGCTGATCGTAATCACTGAGACGGGTAAAATATAATGCAAGCAGGAATCCATCCCGCTTGTTGGCAGCAAATCCAGCTTGACTGAAAAATACCAGATCATTAGCGATGCAAGCCAGTAGGGAGGCATGCCAATGAGAAAAAATGAAACACCTCTTATCGTTTTATCCGTTGCCTTGCCCTCCCTCATGGCACAAATTACACCTAGCAGGATGGATAAAGCAATAATAACAACCGATGAAACAAGCGTTAGCTTGAACGTATTTAAAAAAGCCGGGCCTATTAATGTCCAAACGGATTCTCTGGTGACATATGAATTTCCAAAATCCAACTGCAGGCAGTTTAGAAGCCAATGGAAATATTGAGAAAGGAATGGACGGTCAAGCCCCAGCTCTACTCTCGTTTGGGCAATTAATTCATCGGTTATCGTAGGAACCCCTTGTGCCTGCAGCACCACTTCGGCGGGATCAAAAGGAGAAGCATGGATAAAAACAAACATAAGGAAGGAAATAATCAGAAGCAAGGGAATAAGCGCTAAAAGCCTCTTTATGATATAAGCTCCCATGGAAGGCTCCTTTCAATAGAATGGAACGCATAAATAAAAGGGGGGACGCCCCCCCAGTTCCATTTCTATTCAATAGACATACGTTCAAAGGGAAGTTCATATTGTGTCTGCTTAAAGGAAATCCCTTTTACATTTGCGGGAGCAATAATCGTGACACCACCATGTGTAAGGGGGATAAAGACAGCCTCATCATGAACTATAGTCAATATATCGGCGTATAATGATTTTCGCGTCTTCTCGTCTGAGGATACCATGACCTCATCAATTTTCTTGTACAATTCATCTGCCTTTGCAATCCCTCTGGTTGCATGTAAATTATAGGACACATCCGTAAAAGCCGAGATTGTCGTTTGTGGGTCGTAGGCCAGCCCCCATGTCTGACTGTACAACAGATCATAGTTGCCTGTTTTTCTTCTATTTGCGATTGACGGTGACTCCTCGCCAATAATCTTGATTTGAATACCGATCTCTTTTAGCGAATTTTGAATAAATTCAGCCTGTGTTTTTTGAGAAGGGGAGTTGCTGTCATAATAAAATTCCATCGCTAGCTTGTTTCCGGCTTTCGTTCTAACTTCCCCCCCAGCCTCCCATTTCCAGCCCGATTCGTCGAGAATCTGGTTGGCTTTTCCCACGTCATAGCCGCGTTTCTTCAAATCAACATGGGCATAATTGACGTTAGGTGAAAACAGCGCATCGGCTGGCTTTTCATTGCCATGTAACAGATCCCGGCTGATGCTTTCTCTATCAATTGCGTACCAAATGGCTTCGCGGACAGTTGCTTCACTGACAGGACTATCCTTTTTACTGCTATTGGCTACAATCAATTTGGTATTCATGGGTTTACTTCTCACCAATTGATAGTTGCCTGATGCAGCTAACTGATTCATAGCCTCATCATCGATACTGACTGCGCCCCGATCATCGGTGAAAACCGTATTCACTTCTCCTTTTTGCAGGGCTAAAAAGGTCGTTTCTCCAGAGGGCAGAACTTTAGCTGTAATCTTCTTTATTTTTGGCGCCCCGCCCCAATAGTTCTCATTGGCTTCAAACGTTGCATACTTCTCTTTTTCATGTGCTTTGAGCGCGTAGGGACCTGTGCCATTATAACCAGCTACGCCGTCTTTCGTTTCCCCGTTAATGAAATTTTGGGGAGAGATAAATACATAAGGCCTGGTCATCGATAATTCAGACAAAGCTGGATAATAAGGCTCCGACAACAAGAGGGCAACGGTATATTCATCAATGACCTTGCACTCGACTATTTTTTTTGAAAGCTTAATCCAGGAATGCTTTTGCTTGTTGTTTTGCACAGCATCTATGTTTTTCTTCACTGCTTCGGCGTTAAAGGGCTCCCCATCGTGAAAGCTCACGTCTTTTCTTAGATGAAAGGTGTATACTTGTCCATCCGCTGAGATTTCCCAGGATTCAGCAAGTAATGGTTTAATCCCTTCTTCCGTATTTTCAACCAATGATTCATACACCATTCCTTGAGCCGGCATTGACCCTGCATATAGATGAGGATTCATATCATCAATATCTTTGGTAGCGGCGTACACCAATTCTTTCTCTTGATTCGATGTTGTCCCCTCTGCTGCATCCTTGCTGCCGCTGCAGCCTGCCAGCAGTACCATTGCAGCCATGAAAGCAGAGAATAATACAAGCCTTCTTCTTGTCATGTCAAACCTCCAATATGTATCTAATAAATAGTAATGATTACAATTATCATAATTAGAACCGCCGGAGGTGTCAATCTTTTTTTTCGTAATCATTACTATCAATTAGTGAAACCATACTATTTCGCGGCTGGAGAGCTGGATGCATTCAAATGCTCATCATTGCTTGTTGATCAGAGGGAGCGTTTTTAAAATCGAAACGCCCCCCATGGCCCTATCGGCGAATGGGAGGCGTACTCGTTCATCAACTAAATTTAAACCAATTGATATTAAATAAATATCCGCTGCCGCCGGTAAACTTCAGGTATACCTGGCGTGTACCCGTGGCGCCGCTTACAGGACAAGACTGAGTCACATACGTCTGCCAGCCGCCGGTATTAGCGACTGAACAAGTTCCCGCCAGCGTTCCTGTCGGGCTATCAAGGCGGATTTCAATGTTTCCGCCTGCGGTGTTCGAGGCTACCCGGGCTTCAAAGCTTGTCGCGCCAGCCCCGAAGTTAACGTTATTAAAGCCGATAAAATCACCCTGCTCAATATAACCGACATTTTGGCCGCCTTCGGAGCTGGTCTCCTTTTGAACGCCTGACATGCTGTTATAGCTTTCCGCCTCAATCGTAGAAAAAGCGTTCAGAGCAGCTGGCGTGACTGTCGGGGAAAGTGTGACTACATTGGGCGGAAACGCATTGATCGTAAGGTCATTGATGTAATATTCAATATTGGTGTACCCCTGACCGCTGTAATCACCGCTGGATTCCAAGGTGCCGTCCGCTGCGGTACTGCTGCTTGGATTCAGCCCTCTGGCAATCTCCCAATCATCCGGCATCCCGTCTCCATCCGTATCAAGAGGCGCGCCGGTTAAAACTGCACTCGGATATTGGAATTGAACCCCGGTTGCCATCTGGTAGGAATCAATCGTTGCCTTTTGTTCTGCGGATGCCTGGGAATAGGGCCTTGCGCCAGTCAGGGTGCCTGTGCCGGTTCTTGTTTCGGTTGCCACCTGCTGATCTATCGCAGTTCTCTGCGTCGGACTGATACCCGCGCCGGCGTAATCCAGCACATGGTTATAAGCATTCGCCGCACTCTCTACATTAGCTACCGTCGACACGTTCACGCCGTTCACAAGCATTTGAAACGGAACATCGGAGCGGGTATTCGCCTCTGTTTTCCCGCTTGAGGCGCTGTATGTCATGCCGGACCAGTTATTTGCAGTAAAGGTGCTGTAATTACTGTTATCCTTATTCAGGAAACGATTGCCGGTCAAATAAATGGAATAATTTTGAGGGTCCGTTCCACTGTCACCGACACTGACATAGTTTTTGCCGCTGATTGTAGAATTGCCCATTTTCAACGTATTATTGACATAATTGACTTGGCCGATCGTACCGTAGGCTGTTTGCGACCCCCAATTATAAATGACATTATTGGTGAAATCCACCTTACCTGTCCCGACTACTTTTCCCCTGAAATTACGGGATACGTTGTGAACGATGAGATTATGATGCCATGAAGCATTCGAGCGTCCAAGCATGACGCCAAATCCGTGAATGCCTTTGGAATGGTAGGAAAATGAATTTGACGGGCCGATGACCGAATACTGCACGGTGTAATTATCATTGGCGGAATACAGCCCCCATTGCTCATCATTCGCCCAGCCTATTGACACGTGATCCACGATGGAATTGCTGCCGTTAGCGCCGCCAAACGCATCGTAATCCGCAGAGGTGCCCCGTTCACCAGGCCTTGAACTGATAAAGCGAAGGATAACATTGCTGCCGCCGAGACCGATTTTATAATTTTTCAAGGTAATGCCCGCGCCGCCCGGTGCCGTCTGCCCTGCTACAGTCACATTTGAACTGACCACGACATCGCTCTTGAGCTCGATAGTACCTCCTACTTTAAAAAGAACAATTCGATTGGAGCCGCTAACCGCCTCCCTGAACGAGCCTGCCCCGCTATCATTCAGATTTGTAACATAGACGACCTGGCCTCCCCTTCCGCCTGTGGCAAACTTGCCCCCTCCTTCCGCACCTGGAAAAGCAATTACATTCGTTGCAGCGGATACCGGCTGACCTGGCCATGAATACAAGGCAGTTGAAGCAAGGCACGCGAAGCTTGCTGCAATTGCACATGCTTTTCTTAGCTTGGTTCCGTATATTTTAAGCACCGCAGCTCCTCCTATTCTTTTTTGGGAATGGACCGGGATGTTCACACGTACACAAGATATCTTCTTGGTTATCAGCAGCTTCAATTCTAATAAAAGCGTTTACAATAATTCTGGCTGGTCATTCCTCCTTTCCTAATAAAGAAGGCGGCTCCACTCCAATCGATGATTGTACGCGCGTGCTTTTGCGGTTCAATGTGTACAAAGCTTGTTTGGCAAGCTTTTACAACTTTTATTCTAGATCAAATGATTCGCTTTTCCATGGACAAATCCCAGTTGAACTTGTACAAATCCAATATGAAAAATTTAGGATTGTTTAAACATCCGCCGATATTCCGACGGGGAAAAGGTGGTCCATCGTTTGAATTGCTTGCTGAAGTGTGAACCATCGCGAAATCCCATGCGCAGAGCAATCTGCTCCAGCGTGAGAGTACGATCCATGAGAAGCAATTTGGATTTTCTAAGCTTAATCGTGGTGAGATATTGACGGGGCGAGATGCCAAATGACTCCTTGAAAATTTGCGCGCAATAGGAAGGGTGGTATCCGAGCTCATGGGCGATTTGTGCAATTCTTCGGTCCGTGAAATCAGGATTATTGTTGCCCGATTGCTCGTCTACCAAGCTGTTAATTTTCCCGGCAATCCGAGAGGCCAATCTATCATAACTGAGCGTATCCTCCAAAAGGTTAGAAGGCGGATTGGCCAGCAGTCGGCATATCGATGAAATCAAATCCAAATAAATGGAGAGACTTTCCAAGCCGCGCGCACTGTCCGGAATGGATCTGAATTCAACAATCCGCTTCATGGACGGATAAATCACTTCCCACAACGGGCTGCCTTTCCGATGCACAGATTCTTTAAGCTTGTATAGCGACTGCCTCAATTCCGGGTCATCCACACCGAAATGAATACAGGCAGAAGTCATTCCAAGGTTGAGATCCGCATCACAGCCATGGATTTCATTCGGCTTAATAAACAAAATATCGCCGGGATGCATCTCGATCTTTCGTTCCGCCAGCGTAAAATATTGTATTCCCTCTTCAACCATATTCAGTTCAAACAATGAATGCTCATGCAGCGGAAAAGACCAGCCACCTGCCACATGATGGCTATGGGCGCCATGTATCTGAAAAGAGAATTGATCATTTTTCAGTCTGGCAAAACTGATACTCGCGTCCTCCTGATGCAGCTTTCTCTTCATCATTCTCCTCCTTTTTCAATGAATCAGCAGCTGCATGAGCACCTGCTCTGCGAGAAAGATTCCATTTATTGTTATTCCAACTCCTTTCTCCCTATACATCCATTTCGACACATGAACCAGGTCTCCTTTTCTCCATTTGAAATCATTTGCAAACTAAAAGACGGGTTAACCAATTAAATTGGCCAACCCATCTTTCAGGAGACAATTGAAAGTGTAAGTCTTATTTTTCCAAAATAATTGGGGCTGGTTAGCAGCACCCTAAAGAAGTGCCCGCATGTGATGCCAGCCCTGACATGACCTGGATTCTAGGATACGGTCCGGCGCGCTTTCTGTAATGACGCGCTGGCACTGAGGCCCAGCGTCTGCGCTGTGGACGTATGAATCTCCTGAAGAAGCTCTGTATTTTTGACGAGCGACACGCCATAGGAAGGAATCATTTCCTTGATTTTCGGTTCCCATTCCTGTAACCGCTGCGGGAAGCATTTTTTGATGACCTCCAGCATGACCGATACAGCGGTAGAAGCACCCGGAGAGGCGCCCAGCAGTGCGGCGATCGAGCCGTCAGCCGCGCTAATCACCTCCGTACCGAATTGCAGTGTTCCTTTTCCGGCCGGAGTATCCTTGATTACTTGTACACGTTGTCCGGCTACCAGCAAATCCCAATCTTCGCTTCTTGCGTTCGGGATAAATTCCCGGAGCTCTTCCATGCGCTGTTCTTTCGACAGCATCACTTGCTCGATCAAGTACTTGGTCAGAGCCATGTTTTTGGCGCCTGCGGACAGCATTGTGATGAGATTATCCGGTTTCACGGAGGTAATCAAATCGAACATGGAGCCGGTTTTGAGAAATTTCGGCGAAAACCCGGCAAACGGTCCGAACAGCAGCGATTTTTTATGATCGATAAACCGGGTGTCCAGATGCGGCACGGACATCGGAGGAGCCCCGACCTTGGCCTTGCCGTAAACTTTGGCATGATGCTGCGCAACGACCTCCGGATTTTTGCAGACCATAAACAATCCGCTAACCGGGAAGCCTCCGATATGCTTTCCTTCAGGAATACCTGATTTTTGCAGCAAATGCAGACTGCCTCCCCCGCCTCCGATGAAGACGAATTTGGCGTTACAGCGTTCGACGTTCCCGCTGCCGTTGCGTACTTTTAAGTCCCATGAGCCATCGCCGGCACGTTTCATATGATCGACGCTGTGTTTATAGTGAATATCGACATTTTTCTTCTTAAGATGCTCAAACAGCATACGCGTCAAAGCACCGAAATTGACATCGGTACCCGTGTCGATTTTGGTTGCTGCGATAGGCTCGTTCGACGAACGGTCCTTCATCATAAGCGGAATCCATTCCTTCAGCTTTTCCGGGGCATCGGAAAACTCCATCCCTTTAAAGAGAGGGTTTTTTGACAGGGCTTCGAAACGTTTTCTCAAGAACGATACGTTTTGTTCCCCCTGAACCATGCTCATATGGGGCAACGGCATAATAAAGTCCTGCGGATTACGAATCAATTGATGATTTACAAGGTAAGACCAGAACTGCAAGGAGTGCTGAAACTGTTCATTAATGTTTATCGCTTTGCTGATGTCTACAGTGCCGTCCGGCTTCTCGACAGTATAATTAAGCTCACACAGTGCAGCATGGCCTGTTCCCGCATTATTCCATTCGTTAGAGCTTTCCTCTCCCGCATGATCAAGCTTCTCAAATACCTTAATTTTCCAATCCGGCACTAATTCCTTGAGAATGGTCCCCAAAGTCGCACTCATGATTCCAGCACCAATTAAGATAACATCTGTTGTTGTTTGTCTGTTACTCATTTTAACCGTCCTTATACCCTGAAATTTGCAGAAAGGATGCAGGCGCTTCCGCTTCGGCGATACAGCAAGCCAGGACCGGCCTTGTCATACACCTTTTCTGGATTGATATGAATAAGATTGATACTACATTCCTATACATTCAATATTCATTAAACTATTATATGATAGTTATAAGCGATACGACAAGAAGCGCAGTGAAAAACCCTTGCTGGAACATACTTAAAATGTGCGCAGCATCTTCCGATATAGGCAGTTATAAGCCGGATATCTCTAAAATTGGATGTCTATTCCCTGTCAGGGTAGGGACAAATACGAAAAAGCCGCGTTTACACGCGGCAATAAGGCGGTTGAAAAGCCGTAGCAGCCTTTGTTCGCCATTCGGGACTTGAACCCTGCAGCAGATAGCGACATTCGGCTTTGTCTTAATTTACAAACTTGAACCAATTGATGTTAAACAGATACCCGCTCCCGCCTGTAAACTTCAGGTAAACATTCTTCGTCCCGGTTGCGCTGCTTCCGCTTATTGTGCACGATTGGGTGGCCCAGGTCTGCCAGCCGCCGGTGCTCGTTACCGGACAAGTGCCCAGCAGGGTTCCCGTCAGGCTGCCCAGCCGGACTTCAATGTTTCCTCCTGTTGTCGTAGCAACTCTTGCTTGAAATTGTGTCGGTCCTGTCGACCCGAAGTTCACATTATTGAAAACGAGATAATCGCCATGATGAATGTATCCGACATTTTGACCGCCTTCAGAGCTTGTTTCCGCTTGTACACCCAGCATGCTGGTGTAGTTTTCAGCTTCAATTGTAGAATATGCATCAACCGAACCAGAGCTGGAACCGGAGCCGTACGATTTTTTCAACCAATCTGCGGCGCTCATAGTTACTTTGGCAGCACCGGCGTATTGATTTGTCGTAGATACGACACTGGATAACGGAAAGGTTTGATACGAATATGGCAATTGCTCGTTGTATCCGTACGTGAATGTAAACGGCGGTGAAGTCGGCGGATTCGATTTACTCATGTTCTCCACCCCGACAATAGCAGACGACCAGGCCCAGTTCCCAATGGTTGACTTGTTATAATAGGTCAGTCCGCTTGTAAATAAATTAACGCCATTATTGTCCCAGCTGCTACCCGTGAAAGTGCCGCTGCTATTGCTTACCGTTGAATTCACAATTAAAGCGCGGTTCAACACATTTTGAAACAATACATCAAACGGCGGGTTCAAACTGCCGGCATCGTCACCTTGACGCTCTGTGCCAATAATCGGCTGGGTAATCGCATTATAGACGTTCGTGTCCGCCGCGATGGATGCCCCGTTTCTTGCATCCATGCCGCGTGCCAGCTTATCTGAGCCATGTGTGTTGATTGCAGCAACACTCGTGTAGGAGCTCAGATGTGTGGAATTATCGAAGGAGTTGTTAAACAAGTGCCCGACGCCCTGGCGAATCATCGGCAACCGCGATCCGACATTCGTATATTTATTGTATGCCATGGTCAAGCGGAGCCGCTGGTTTCCGTCCTTCACTTCGACACCGTTCGAACCCACATAGTTGGTGTAATCCTTATCGCCAGAGCCGACCAGATGCCCTTTGGAATGATAAGCGGCATAAGCCATGATCTGATTTTTGGTAGCGCCTGCATTGCGCATTTTGTAATAAACGCTGGTTGCTGTATCCAGTGTGCCGGCTGCGTATTTTTGTTCCATAAAGTTGATGGATTGGTAAATCGAACTGGTTGTGGCCGGATTCTGATTCGCAGCCAGTCCGAATTCGTTCCAGGAAAAGGTGACATTGGTGGAGCCGTTTTCCAAATCAATCAATCCATCTGCGGCAATGGAAAATTTGCAATGGTCGATCCAAACATTGTTGGCGCCGTTGACCTTAATAAAGGTCCAGCCCGCCTCTTTATGCTGTCCGGAATCATCCCACTGCCACATTTCATCAAAGCTCAGGTTGCGGATCACAATATCGTTGGCGGATGCCTGCAATTTAAACTCAGCGTGCCGAATGGTCTTCCCCGTAGTCGAAAAAATCGTTAATCCGTCCACGTTGGAGATGTTTAACTTCGATACTCCGGAGGCCGCTAGCAGCGGATTCGTAAATCCTTTACTCGGATCCGGGTACTTCGTAATAAAGCTGTATGTGGCAGCCTCCGCTGAGGTTAGAGCCAGCTCGGTCCATCCTAAATTAATATCGCCAGTAACCTCAATGACCTTGACAGAGCCGTTGCTCGCATCCAGAATGGCCTGCAGGAACTGTCTTCCGTTACTGACGGTACGATAATAAGACGTTCCTACGTAGCTGCTTCGATCCTTCACGCCTAGCGATGCATAGCCCGGAACCGACAGGAAGCTTGTATCATAGCTTTTTTCAACCTTCGTTGTATTCGGGATTGTATTAATGACTGCGGCTTCTACTGAACCTCCGGCATCAAACAAAGCCGTTGTCACTAGCAAGCTACCCATAACCAAACTGCTCAAAACCTTTTTAAACATCATTACTTTCCTCCTTTTTGGTAGGCATTTCTTTCGATCTGGTGACAGCTCATTTTTGCGGCGAACCGCTTGCTATTTTCCCACCTCCTTTTTTATGTAAGCGATTTCAGCGAATCAGTTGAATCTTAACACACCGCATGATATAAATTTAGACATATAACATAAGAATTTAGCCAAATATTGTACTGGGGATGGATAAATGATGCTTCCGTTTTATGAGATACAAGCTAAAGATTTAAGACTCATCCGTGTTTCAAGACCGCTGACCTTTCCCGCCCACCTGCATCGCAATATCGAGATTGTATATGTCTTTTCCGGAGTCCAGCATATTGCAATTGACGGCATAGGCTATGACATCCGTGAAGGCGATGCGGCAATTATATTCTCGGATATTGTTCATCATTTTGATTCAATTGGAGAACATCCTGCTGATTTTCTATTGATTTTATGCGATCCGAAGCTGCTGAAGGGCGTTTTTCCGGACTTCCAAAACTTCCAGCCGGTAACGCCCTTTATCCCCAAAGAAGGCATCCATGAAGAGGCGGTATACGCGCTGCGGCATATCAAGAAGAAGGAGGAATTTGCCGTTAAGCTCGGCTGGACCTATGTCATCCTCTCTCACCTTCTTCGGCAGATCGAACTGAAGCAGCGGCAGCGTATTCCTGTCCAGGATATGTCGAAAAAAATCATAGAATACTTGGCTGATAATTTCACGGAGCCGATAACGCTTGATTCGCTTGCCGCTGAATTTTGTGTCAGCAAATACTACATTTCTCACATCTTTTCAGAAAAAATCAAAATGAATTTCAGAAATTACCTCGGCATGCTGCGCGCCGAATATGCGGCCAAGCTGATTCGCACCACCGACGCCTCGCTTACTACGATTTGCAGCAATGCGGGCTTTGACAGCCAGCGCACATTTAACCGCGTGTTCCACAGGAAATACGGCATGTCCCCAAGAGAATTCAAGAACTGCACCTGCAAGCAGCCGAAGCAAAAGTAAAAGGCCGCGATCCTTCGCGGCCTTTGCTGAAAACACAACGCTTAAATTGAAGCATCAATAATTTACTTTGAGCCAATCCCCGTTGCTGAGAGAGATTTTGGAAACACCGGCGTGCTGGTTGACGGTTGAGACGACATCGGCTAACGGAAACGTTTGATACGCGTAGGGCAATTGCTCGTTATATCCGTAAGTAAAAGTGAACGGCGGCGATGTCGGCGGATTCGATTTGCTCATGTTTTCTACCCCGACGATATGTGAAGACCACGCCCAGTTCCCGATGCTTGATTTGTCATCCCAATTGAAGCCGCTAGTGAACGCATTATTTCCGTTATTGTCCCAGCTGCTGCCCGTATAGGTTCCGCTGCTGTTGATTACTTTGGAATTGACCAGCAAGCTATGGTTGATCGCATCCTGGAACAGCGTACTCCATGGCGCACTCATATTCGAGATATCATCACCTTGACGCTCCGCACCGATCAGCGGCTCAGAAATCGCATTGTACACATTGGTGTCCCCTGCAATGGAAGCTCCGTTTCTGGCATTGATTCCACGCGATAATTTATAAGTCCCATACTGAGAAATAGCAGCAACACTGTCGGTTGCACTCTTGTGCGTGGAATTATCGAAGGAGTTATTGTACAAATGCCCGGTGCCCTGACGAATCATCGGCAGCCGCTGCCCAACGTTCGTATATTTATTATACGCCATCGTCAGCCGCAGTCTTTGGTTTCCGTCCTTCACTTCCACGCCGTTTGAACCCACATAGTTGGTGTAATCCTTATCGCCGGAGCCGACCAAATGCACCTTGGAGTGGTATGCGGCATAGGCCATAATCTGATTTTTGGTAGCGCCTCCATTTCTCATTTTGTAATAGAGGCTGGTTGACGGGTCCAGTGTGCCTGCGGTATATTTTTGCTCCATGTTTTCAATGGATTGGTAAATCGAGCTATTCGACGCCGGATTCGGGTTCGCAGCCAGTCCGAATTCATTCCAGGAAAGTGTCACATTGGTCGAGCCGTTCTCCATATCAATCATTCCGTCTGCAGCGATGGAGAATTTGCAATGGTCGATCCACACATTGTTGGCCCCGTTGATCTTGATGAACGTCCAGCCTACCTCTTTTTGCTGGCCGGAATCATCCCACTGCCACATTTCATCGAAATTCAGGTTTCGGATGACAATATCATTGACGGAGGCCTGCAGTTTCAATTCGGCATGCTTAATGCTTTTGCCCGTCGACGAGAAAATCGTGAGTCCGTTTACGTTGGAGATGTTCAGCTTCGATACGCCGGAGGCGATAAGCAGCGGATTCGTGAATCCGTTTGAAGGATTCGGGTACTTCGTAATAAAACTGTAGGTGGCAGCCTCCGCTGAAGTTAGCGCCAGCTCCGTCCAGCCTAAGTTAATATCATCGGTCACTTCAATGACTTTGACAGAGCCGTTGCTTGCATCCAGGATCGCCTGCAGGAACTGTCTTCCGGTACTGACGGTACGATAATAAGATGTTCCTACATAACTGCTTCGATCACTTACGCCTAGTGATGCATAGCCCGGAACGGATAAGAAGCTGGTGTCATAGCTCTTTTCAACCTTGGTTGTGTTCGGGATTGAAGTAATGACTGCGGCCTTAACGGGGCTGCCGGTCACAATGAAAGAAGATGTCACCAAGAGACTTCCCATGACTAAACTAGTTAAAGCTTTCTTAAACATGAATCAATTCCTCCTTTAATGTGATCTATCCTCAACATTGGTTACGACGGTCTATTCAGAATTGGTTACGACGGTCTATTCAGATCGACCACCACCCCCTTTCATAAAAGCGCTTCCATAATTTCCCGCTGCCTTCTCCTTCTCCCGTGTGAGCCAGCGGCCTACAATTTAGCTTGAATTGCCACATAAATTTAGATAAATTTAGACAGAAAGCATGAAAATTAGCCAAGAAAATACTGGTTCTGTTACTTATTCGCGGTCTTCATAAAATTTCCTTTTATTCAATCCAGAAAAATACTTTTTTTATCGTATACTGCTGTTCTTGGATTAGCCTTCCTGTGCAGCGCCTTATGGGCTTTGCGAGGAAGGCCGTCTCGTCCCGCTCATTTTGAAGACTATATCGTCTCTTTCCGTTTGAATAAATAAACATATAATATAATCCCCGAAACAGTGCTTAGTGCCGCGCACAAACCGATAACGCCGTAACCGGCCTGAAGCCCGCGCAGCAGTCCCAGCGGCGAATCCGCTCCGAATATACCCTTCACCACTTCGATAACGCCCCCAATAACATAGTTGCCGATGACGCTGCCAAGACCCATCAGGGTAACCGTAAATGTAATGGCCGTATCACTGCCATTCGGATACCGTTTGGCAATAAACGCCATCACGGTCGGATAAATCATCGCAATGCCGATACCGGCTGCCGCGAACAAAAAGGCGAGGCGCTCTCCGCCCGCAATCGCGGCGAACGTACAAGCGGCGGAGGTGCCGGAAAATAGAATAAGCGATAAAACAAAGCCCATTTTATCCGTCAACGGACCGAGCAAAAGCCGTGCCAGGGCAAAGCAAAGGAAGAAGGCAGACAGCATCCCGGAGGACGAAACCGCGTCCCAGCCGTAGGCTTTTTCCAGAAAGTTTACAAGCCACCCGCCCACAGCCAGTTCAGATACGACACCGAACGAGAGAATACATACCATCAGCCATAATACCGGGTCCTTAAGAAACGTTGTGAGAGGAACACGCTCCTCCTGCTTCATCTCGTCCCCCGGAAACTTACTGAAAAAGGCCGAGATGATCGGCAGTACCGACAGCATCAGCATGACAAGGTACATGCCGCGCCAATCGAGGGTATACCCGTTGATCGTAACCTCCATGAGCCCCGTCGCAATAAGCGGCGCGACAGTTGAGCTGAGGCCGTAGAAGCCGTGGGACAAATTCATCATCGTACCCGTGTTTTTTACAAAAATACGTGCGCCTAGAATTGCCAGGCCAATCTCCAGCATCCCGTTGCCGATGTACATCAGGAAGTAAGACGCGGAAAACAGCGGATAACTTGCCGAGAAAAAAATAAAAACGCCTGATAACGCCATCGCCGCAAAAGAAATCACGGTTACCGATTGGATGCCCCATATTCGCGTCAGGTAAGCCGTAAAAGAGCAAGCGATTAAATAGCCGAGCGCATTCAGCGACAGCAAGGTGCCCAGCTGTGATTCATTCAGCATAAAATCGAACTGTATGCGCGGGATGGCAGGTCCTTTACTATTTTCCGAAAATCCGAAAATGATAAATCCTAAAAAAATAGTCACCAATTGCATCATGTAAATCTTATTGATCCTGCCTGTACGGTTCCCCACTCTCCGTCTACTCCCTTTACCCGTTATCTTTTTTCAATGACTTGCAGCCAATAGGCCAGGCTTTCCAGTGTTACGGTCACCATCCCTTTCATGTATTCACGCTGTGTTAACAAGCAAAAGCAAGTCTTAAAGCCAGACTTACAAGGTTTGACCGCTGTCTACCGTGATGATCTGGCCGGTCATAGCCTCCTGCTCCAGAGCGGAGCAGATCATCGCTGCGATGTCTTCCGGTGTGGAAATACGCTGCAGCGGAAGGTTCGGAGCAAGCCGGCTCATCTGTGCTTCTCTGCCTTCCCACCATCTGGTCGCAACAGCACCGGGCACGATACAGTTGACTCTTATTTCGGGAGCAAGCGCGCGAGCCAGCGATTTGGTCAGCCCGTGAACGGCTGCTTTGGAAACGGCGTAAGGCAGTGAAGAGCCGATTCCGGTTTGCCCGGCAATGCTGCCGAGATTGACTATTGCCCCGCTTCGCTGCCTCTTCATGAAGGAGGCTGCCGCCCGCGCACAGTAAAACATGCCCTTCACATTCACATCAAACAGATCGTCCCATATTTCCCCGGTGGCCGCTTCCAAATCGTTCATGGGAATATGCCTGGTTATACTGGCATTATTGACGAGCAAGTCCACGGTACCGAATTGCTGCACGGCGGCTGAGATCATCGAGCGGACTTGTTCGTCTTGTGACACATCCGCCTGTATGGCGGCGGCCTGTCCCCCCTTTTGTTTAATCAGTCGAACCGTCTCTTCCGCCTCAGACTTGGAACGTGAATAATTAACGATTACGGCAGCCCCCCGTTCCGCCAGCATGAGACTTGTGGCCCTGCCAATCCCGGTGCCCCCGCCCGTTACAAGCGCAGCCTTATTTTTTAATTCCATAGTTCATCCGCTCCTCCGGAAAGTTGTCGTCACCTCACAGTATTATTGTAATACCTGATTGTGAAGAACGGAAGCTTTGTACGCGCGGCGCAAGAGATGAACTATGTACAATCTACCGTGACGATGCAAATTCAGAGGCTTGAATCTGAACTCGGTGTCCAGCTTCTTGAGCGCGGTAAAGAAATCGGGCTGACGGAGGCCGGCAGGCTGTTTTACGATCAAAGCCTGCATATTGTCAAAAATATGGAGCACCTTCAGACCAGCTTATCGGACTTGAAGTCATATACGCTTAGGCGTCACCGAGCCGACAGCCAGTTACCGGCTGCCAGGCATCCTGAGCAAATTCATGTCTACGTATCCGAATATTTGCCCCTACCGCAGAAAGCTGGAGATCATTATGCAGGAGCAAGGAGCTGCAGCACTGGATACGATGGAAATCGGAAGTATGA
Organism: Paenibacillus sp. y28; assembly: GCF_037137075.1. Taxonomy (NCBI): domain Bacteria; kingdom Bacillati; phylum Bacillota; class Bacilli; order Caryophanales; family Paenibacillaceae; genus Paenibacillus; species Paenibacillus sp. y28. Next base: position 37,747 of record NZ_JBBBNV010000001.1, on the reverse strand, counting down.
CCGCATTACAATTTTATGTGGAGAACGGCTTCGGGATCGCCCTTATTCCCCGCATTATGATTGGAGAGCCGGCAGCAGGGACAACAGTCTGAACGCTCAGCGGAAGCCTCGTTCATATGACATTCGGCATCGTCCGCAAGCAATCGGCATACCCGCTTCAACCGGCAAGCCATAGACTTTATCAATATCTGAAGCAGGCGCTCGCGCTATAAAATAAAGCCAACCGCGATTTGCAGCGCGGCTGGTAAGGAAAAAGCGCAGCTTATAGCTCCACCACCTTGGTAGCGACATGCTTGCAAAACTCGCTGTCATGCTCTACCAGAAGAATCGTCGGACGATATTCGAGCAGCAGCTCCTCGATTTGCATGCGGGAAATGACATCGATAAAATTAAGCGGTTCGTCCCAAATATGCAAATGCGCCTGCTCGCAGAGACTTTTGGCAATCAGCACCTTTTTTTTCTGGCCGCCGCTAAAAGCCGACATGTCCTTCTCGAATTGGACCCTGGAGAAATCAAGCTTTCTCAAAATCGCTTTGAATAAGCTTTCTTCAATCCCGCAGCTTTGGGCATAGTCCGTCAGATTCCCTTGTAAATGAGAGGTGCTTTGAGAGACATAGGATATTTTGAGCTGGCTTCCGATATGAAGCGTACCGGTGTACGTCAACTGCTCGCCGCAAAGGAGCTTGATGAGGCTGGATTTGCCGGAGCCGTTTTTACCTGAGAGCACAATCCGGTCTCCCTGCTCGATCGTCAGGCTGACCTCGTGACAGACCCGCTTCTCCCCGTAATAAATTGAAACCTTGTCCAGCTGGGCAAGCTGATGCTTATGATAAACAAGCTGTGAGATTTTCAGGCTTTCCGAGCTTTCGACGTTATGAAGAAGTCCGGCGCGTTCCTCAATGGCGGCGTGCTGCCTGTTCTCGATGGATTTGGAGCGCTTCATCATTTTAGCGGCCTTGTGGCCGACATACCCTTTGTCGACCTTGGAGCCGGAATTTCTGGTGCCGTTTTTCGTCTTCTCCACTTCATGCGACCAATTGCTCGTTCGTTTCGCCGCATCCGACAAGCGCTGAATATCTTTTCTCAGCTTCTCATTCTCCGCAAGCTCGAAGTGATCCTGCCTTCTTTTCATTTCCAACCAATCCGAGAAATTTCCTTTTTGAACCTCAATATTGGTCTTGTTAATGGACAAAATATGATCCACACATCGATCCAGAAACGCCCGGTCGTGAGAGACCAGAATAAAGCCGCGCTTGGTATTCAAATATTCGCTGACCAGCTTCCTTCCATTCATATCCAGATGGTTCGTTGGCTCATCAATGAACAGAAAACAATTTTCCTTCAGAAATAAGGCGGCCAGCATGACCTTGGTTTGCTCGCCGTCCGACAAGGATTCGAAGGGCCGGTACAACACATCCTCCGAAACCTTCAGCAAGGAAAGCTCACGCACGAGCTCCCAATGAACGTAGTCCGGGTAAATCTCACTGACGACATCCAGCGTATTCTGCTCCTTGTCTTCCACATGGAAAGGGAAATATTCAAAACCGACCTGAGCGGAAATATGACCGCTGTATTCATACTTCCCCAGCAGCAGATTCATAAAAGTCGTCTTCCCCCTGCCGTTTCTTCCTGTAAAGCCTAATTTCCAATCGGTATCCATCTGAAAGCTGACATTTTCAAAAATATTATCGTAGCTGCCCTCATAGGCAAACGTCAGGTTTGAAACTTGTATTAATGACATCCCGTGATCCTCCTGTAAAAAAATAAAGAGCCACAAGAAAGTTACTTTCTTGTAGCTCAAATAGATACAGCAAACCCAGCTCACGCCCGGAGATGGATCAGGATCATTCGTTTGAGTTGAAAGAATCAGTAACTTTCTTGCTTAAAACGAATAAAACAGAGAGCGAATACTTCGCCTTCGAATGTTTTATCGGTTCAACATCAGCAAGAAAAATTACATGTTCTTTTCAACCCCAATCGTTAAATTAAAGTCATCTTATCATACCCGGTTGTTAAATTCAACGCTTAAAGTCCCAGTTTATTTCCTTTTTCCAGACGTTGAATTTGCTTTTCCCCGTCCTCGGCCAATGCGCGGAACTGCGTAATCGTATCCCGCATTCTCGGCAAGGCCTCTTGCTTGAAGGTGCTGATTGAATCTAATGCCAGCATAACATCCGTAAAGGCCTGCTTCAGCGTTTCAACGGAAATATTCGCTTCCAGCGACTGCTTGTGAATGGCAGCGCCCTGATTTTTCAGCATTCTGGACGTGCTGGCAATCAGCTCGTTCGTCGTTTGATTCAAGAGCTCGATTTTTTTCAGGACAATTTTTTGATTGTATAGGGCGCTGGCGACGGTTACAGATATTTTCAGAGCGGAAATGGTCACGTTCTTCGCCCGGTCAACGCCTCGAATCAATTCTTTGTTGTTCCGGATGACAACTTCGATCGCCATAATGCCCTGCTGATTCACGACGATCATTTGCTGCAAATCCATCACCCGCTGACGTAGCGGAAACAGCACCTCTTCTGTAATAAAACGAATTTTGTCCGGGTCCTCATTCCGCATTCGGGCCGCTTCGATTTGCGCCTCAATGGATTCGTCCATCAAGGAGCCCAGCTGGATTTCTTTTTTCAATCGCTTGGTCAAATCCCGCAGCGTTTGCTGCTCGATCTCCAGCGTTGTATTGTCATTCTTCAGCGTTGCCTTCCCCCGCTCCAGCGATGTGACAATGTCGGCAATGACAATGTCCGCCTTTTGAAACTTCAGGAAGTACGCCCGGACGGGATTGAACAGCTTGCCCAGAAACCCGCTCTTGGCAAAATCGATGACGCTGGGGTCCAAATCCTTCAGCTGCATATGAAGCTCCGTTAAGCCTCTGGCGACGATTCCTCCATCGTCTCCGGTTTTAGACAGGTTCCCTACGGTGACATGCAGCAAAGCATTTTTATCCGAGGAGGATCGCATCGTATTGACGCCGAAGGAATCGATGGACATCAGAATCTCCTTGCGTTTTTCAAGCGAATCGACATCCAGCGCCATAATGGCTGCCACATTGTTATCCGCCACTTCCTTCAGCTTCGCCAAATCTTCAGGCACAGGCTGAATTTCCTGCTCAATCGCGGCTTTAATGATTTCGGGATTTGGGATTTCCATTGAAAATGACATGGTGATTCCTCCTTAGAATGGGTTACATTTGAACATTGAACAGGTTTCCAATCTTGTAGACAACATCGTCCGTATCCGCATTGATGCTGGCTGCTTCATTAATGCTTGAAATATTTTGCAGCGCTTTAATGTTGGCATTGTATCCGATCGTATAAATAGGCACTTTGTAGGCTTCAATCAGGCTTCGGATATCCTTGAGGGAATGCCCTTCATTCGTTTCGCCGTCACTGAGCACGAAGATAATCGGCTTCGCCGACGGGTTCGCTTTCAGCTCTTCTTGAAGCATCTTCAAAGCAACCACTATGCCGTCAAAGGTGGCCGTTCCTCCGTTAGCCTGCAGGCTGTTGACCGCCCCGACAAACATGGATTGCTGATTGGTATCGTATTTTCCAATTGGCAGCTCAATGGTTACATCGCTGGAGTAGGAGACGAGCCCAATGCTGTTGTCTCTTCCCAAATATTTTTGGCCCATGAGCAAGGATTCCTTTAACCGGTTTATCGGTTCCCCGTTCATGCTCCCGGATACATCCGTGACGAATACGGCGACTATCGGCTTGCTGCCGTTTTTCTTTTCTTTCCAAACCTTTTGTGCAGAGGAGAGCAGATTCCCATCGATTTCAGCAAGCTCGGACTTATAGTCATTCAGCGCATTAAAGCCCTTCTCGTTTGCCTGCTTTTGATAGTTCTCTTGGGTCACAAATTGCGCAAAGGCTTTAAGAATATCCAGTTTATTTGGCGGCAGGTCCCCTAAACCATATAGCGGGCTGTCATGCCTCACCCCGAATGGAGTGAACACATAGCCGCCCTTTAAATCCGCAGCATTAATGTAGGTTTGATATTCCAGCACAAAACCGTCGAGTATACCGGATTTCGCGGCATCGCGCATCTGGATTGTAGTGGAGGCGATAAACGGCACATTGGATTGAAACTTCTCAAAGCCCTGCACCGCTTTATCACCGAGAATGTTCGAGCTGTCAAACGTATGCAGAGCGGTTACAAGGAAGTTTAAGCCTGTCGAGCTGGCAAACGGGTCTGTGTAGCCCATCGCAAATTCATTGTTTGCAATCGCTTCCGTCACCGTTTTCACATTGACGGAGCCGTATTTTTCCACTAGCGCATCATACTTGGACTTTTTGATGACGATGCCGGGCACGTTGCCAACCAGACGCTTGGAGACGAGCTGCACCTTGACACCGCTGGCCTTGACCATTTCTCCCCAAAATTCATTGGAAGGCGTAAACGCATCAGGTATGTATTTTCCGTATTGGATATAGTCCGTTGCTGTTCCGGACGCAATGTTTCGAATTTTGACTGAAGCAGGCTTGCCGTTGACTGTAATATTCGCTTTGTTAAATTCGGTTCCGGCCTCTGTGAGCCAGCCGTCAATTCCAGTGCCCGCCTTCTCGGTAGAGGAAAAAATTTCGACGAAATGATCATTGGTATTGTCGACGGTTATCGGAAATTTGGCTATATCCGGCAGCGAGCCGGCAACATCGATCGGGTTAATATCAATTTGGCCCTTAACCGGCTCTTCTGTCTTCACGGTAATATCGGCGTACAGCTTGTTTAGCTGCTTTTCCGCGTCTTCTGCCGTAATTTGCGCTTTGGATTTCCCCATGTTCGAAGTCAGCGACACCCCGGCATAAACAAGAACAAACACAGCAACAACCATTAAAACGGATACAAGAAAAAAATTGTTCTTTTTCTTCATTCAAAGCACCTCTCAGTCTCGGTAGTATTTGGTCTGATTAATTAAGGCGTCAATTTCGCGCATGCAGGGCATATTTTCAATCTCATTTGGCTCAAAGCTGTCTAAACGGGAAATCTCCAGCAGCAATTTGTCCAGCTTCAAAATAATTTCCTCGTTCGTTGTTAAACCATTCCTGATAAAAGAAGTATAGTCCCGGTAGAGCTTTGCCCGCTCTTGCGCAATTTCCTGCGAAATGTGCGCTGATTTCGGGTTTATCGCCTGCTCAAACTCGGTTTGGTCAAACACACGAAGTCTATTCAGCATGCTTTTGTAATTCAGATAAAAAAGCTTCTCTACCGCCTGGATGACCGTTACAAATTTATTGTAGCTTAACTCTGTGGTGTCAAATCTCTGATTCAACACCTCTAATAGCGTTTCTTTCTTCCTTCGCATCCGATCGAGCTGCCCCAGGGCAAGCTTCACATCGTTCTCCAGCCCCTTCACAGAGCTGTAATGTGTCAGTGCCTCCATGTAATCCTCATGAGTTTTCATTTGCTTCACGGGCAGTACAGCGGGCACCCGATAAAACCAGACGTAGCAGCCGTAAAGTACTGCAATGACACTCGCGACCAGAATAGAGACCCCGAAAGCTGTGCTAAACGCACTCCCCCCTATCTCTACCCCCAAAAAGCCGGGTGACAGCACCAAAATGTTCAATACAACAACACCGACAATAAGTCCACATAGCTTCATATATTTTAACAGCATCAAATCAGTCCGAACCTCCCTGCTTTCATTTCGTGTGGACGGCATTGTTTTTCAAAAATACAAATTTTCGAGCCTTATGCATTAATACGTTGCTTGCGTCCATTTGTATTCAACATTTTACTTTCATTCCAGTACATAACACGCCTACCTCTATAATAGCGAGATTTGACAACGATTGACAACAATCAACAGCAAAAAAACCGCGATTTACGCGGTTTTCCTCAAATCAACGCCCAAAGCCAAGCCTATTTCATGCTTCGTGTCAGCCGTTCATCTTCTCAGCTTCCTTCCATTCTCATGAGACCTATCGCAATCATCCGGTTGTCCTCAGTATTTGATCAATTCGCTCTTTTGCCCCTTCCCATGCGGCCATGATCGGGAATCCATATTGCTCCCGGGCTTTCAGATTCCACGGGTGCGGGATGCAGAGCACCTTCTTCCCTTCCTCCTGCGCGGGAATCAGATTATGGGGGCCGTCATCGATGAGGAGATCGAACTCGATCAAATTTTTGCGGCGGCACGTGAAGAAATTGTTGAAAGGGATAAAGGGCATATGCTTTTGAAGCCAGTTCCATTTCTCGACAACCGTTCTTGGCTCGGCCGCAGTAACAATGATAACATCATAAGCCGCGTGCAGCTTCTCCATTTCCCCTACTACATCATCGTCCAGCAGCTCCAGCTCCTCGTAAAGGCCCGGCCGACCGAAAAACACCTCATGCGTACTGTCCGGATGACGAAGATGATCCGTATTCCAATCAAACATATCTTCATATCGAAGCGGATGCGTTGGAAATTCGTTGTTATTATGATAAATTGCCCGCTTGACGAGATGGCAGATGGTATCGTCCATATCGACAGCGATGATTGGTTTCTTCAACGGTTTCCCTCCAATTATGATTGTCTTGCCCGTACAGCGGTCTTCACAAGGAACCAGCTGACAAGCGTGCAGGCGGCTGCAAGAAGCACATATTTGATATACCGCTCAATCAAGTCGAACGCAGCCTGCCACTGCTCCCCGAATATGTAGCCGATGCCGAAAAAAAACAACACCCAAAACCCCGCGCCTGTATATGCATAAACGATGACGGTGCGGAACGGAACGCCGATAATGCCGATAAAATAACCGATAAACTGCCGAATTCCCGGTACAAAAAAAATGAATAACAACAGCTTGTTCCCGTACTTGTCATAGAATCGTTTTGTTTTTTCAACCACCGATGGTTTCAACAGAAGATAACGTCCGTAACGTTCAATCAGCGGTGTTCCCAGCTTACGGCCGAGAAAATAAGTGACCGTCACTCCAATCAGAGCTCCCGTCAGTGCGGATGCGAGCGACGGCAGCGTCTGGAGGATGCCGCGGTAGGCTAAGTAGCCCGTATAGGTTAATGTGCTGTTTCCGGGAGGAATCGGCGAAGCGATAAAATCCAGTGGCAGTCCGACCAGCAGCACCAGGTATCCGTACTGCTCCAACAGCTGCTCTACCACCTGTATCAGATTCATAACAAGGCCCCCGTAATCTATGATTTGAACTCACTGGTTCATATACAGGACTAGCTTTAACTTTGTATTAGTAGTATAAGCCGTGAAGCCGTCGTCTTGCAACGCCGAAGTACGATACAAACGCCTTGCTCCTGGCTCATATATACACGGGAGCGCCTCCTGATGCGGCACTGCTGCTCATAACAAAGAGCCTTTGCGGAAGTACGCAAAAGCTCTTGTCTAACGCCTGCGAGTGGCTGGCGTCCTTAATCGGTGTTACGTTTCCTTGCTGCAGAAGCTTCCATTCAAGCTGTGCTCGCGTGCCCTGCTTTACGGCTGGGGAACGTATTGTTCCCCAGCTGCATTGCTTTCGTAAGCATGATCTGTCGATGCTTCTTGAATAGCGCCGTATGCCCAATGCTCCTTCGGCACATCGCTCCACTTCGGCTCTGTGCCGTTCAGCGGACCCCTGCCGAGCAGCTTGTTCATGATGGCAACCGCCTCTGCGCGGGTCAGCGTTTGATCCGGACGGAATGTGCCGTCCGCATAACCGCTGAGGATGCCCTCTGATTGAGCTTGATCGATAGCGGTTTGCGCCCAGTGTCCGGTGACATCCGGGAAGCTCTCAACGCTGCCGCTTGGAGCCGCCGAAAGTGTCCGAACGGCAATGACCGCCATCTCAGCGCGTGTAATTGTCCGATCCGGCTTGAAGCTGGCATCCGGATAACCGTCCATCAAGCCCGCTTTTGTCACCTGTTGGATCGCTTCCATTGCCCAATGACCCGCACTAACATCGGTGTAGCTCTTGCTTGCTTGTTTTTCCGGCTGGCTTAATGCCCGGGTCAAGATCGCCGCCATCTCAGCGCGGGTGATGCTTCTTTCCGGTCCAAATGTACCGTCTTCATACCCCTGGATATATGCATTGTGCAGTTTATCTGCGTTATTCCCGTTAGCTGGCGATTGCAGGTGTACAATGGTGAAGGTGCTGAATTTGTGGACCGTAAAACGGATACCAAGCTGTCCTGCTTGATTGTAGGCCACAATCTCCCCTGTAACCAGCTCCTTCGTACCGTCGCTATGTTCAATGAAGATGCGCAACTGGTTAAGCTCCGCCTGTTCAAGCGTAGTGTCTCCAAGCGGCAGCACCAGCGTTACCGCACGGCTCTGCATATTCGTTTCAATCTTCATCGGACGGCCAATGACTTCCACAGGACTGCTGCCTGCTGCTGCACGCACCAGCTGCTCTGTCTGCAGACGCTGCTCGGCTTCCTTGCGAGCTTCTTCCTGCTTCATCGGCACAAGTCTGAAGTATACCTGGTCTGTCAAATCCTGCAGCGAAGTGTTCGGAATGACGATTCGGGTGTTATCGGTAAAAATCTCCAAGCTAATCTCACCCTTGGCCAATCGCTCGGTGGATGCAGCCGGAAGGTTGACATTCAATTCTGCAACCTCGTCTTTCTCATCCGAAATGACAATTTTGGCTGAATTGGAGCCGGCTTCCTTAAGCTGCTCAACGGATTTATTCGCTTGCTCCTGTGTAAACGTGACCTCATCCTTCTTGCTGCCGTCGGCGGCCGTTGTACGCTTTATAACCGTTGTTGTAACAACTGTCCCGTTTTGCTCAGCCCCATTCTGTACATTTATTGTAATGGACTGACTGGAGGATGACGAGCTGCCCCGGCTGCTGCTGCCCTTGCTTGGGTTCACTGCAGCTACAGGAGTGACGCTAATTTCATTGGAATAAGCACTGAGCTGCTCGGCATTGCCTGCCTTCACCACAAAATAGTAGGTCTGATTATTCGTTAACCCGGTAAAGGTATATGTCGCCCCAGTAACGGTTGCTGCAGGAGTCTCGGTATAGGAGCCGGCTGCAGTACTCATATAGATGTTGTAATATGTTGCTCCTGTCACACTGTTCCAGTTCAGTACAGCTTGTCCGCTGCCCGCCGCTGCCGTCAGATTGGCCGGCGCTGCAAGCCCTGTAACCGGTTCGTTGACTACCACCGCCGTCGTTTGGCCGAACTTCACGACTTGATCGGCGGCATCTACTTCCACGACAGCAATTTTATCTCCGTTCGCTGCTGTGATGATGCCGTCTGACGGCAAGGCCGCATAGTCCGATCCGATGCTGTCCCCAACGCTCGGCAGGCTTACGGCGGTGCCCGCAAAGTTTTTGTATTTGAACATATTGCCCGTTCCTGCTGTTTGTGCGACGTTCACCTTCGTCTTGCCGTCCGTGCCTGCTCCTGTCAGGTCACTGGCTGTGACAGTCAGGCCGCCAGCAGTTACAGGATCGTCGGCTACCACCGCCGTCGTTTGGCCGAACCTTACGACTTGATCGGCGGCATCTACTTCCACGACAGCAATTTTATCTCCGTTCGCTGCTGTGATGATGCCGTCTGACGGCAAGGCCGCATAGTCCGATCCGATGCTGTCCCCAACGCTCGGCAGGCTTACGGCGGTGCCCGCAAAGTTTTTGTATTTGAACGTATTGCCCGTTCCTGCTGTTTGTGCGACGTTCACCTTCGTCTTGCCGTCCGTGCCTGCTCCTGTCGGGTCACTGGCTGTGACAGTCAAACGAACAACAATTTTACCCGGGTGTAACGTTTTAATCATTTCTGTACCGTCACTGTCTGTCAAGCTGAAGCTATCCAGATCAGTTTCGTTCGTAACCATTAATGGGAGCTGATCGCCAGCATTGGCTGTTTCTTTTACCTTAAACTGGATCGTAAACAGCTCCTGTCCTCCGCTAACAAGCTGATCGCCACCTGTAATGTCCGCCCATGCTGTGCTCAGCGAGCCCAAGGTGTTGTCATAGCTGGAAATAAAGACATCGCCGGAATTCCCCGTAATGCCGCTCACTTCAAGCGCCGTAGGATTAAAGCTGATGTCCATCCCGTATGAGCCTACGCCTGCCGACGCGCTGTCCAGATATACGGCTACATCCGCCGTGCTCCCGGCTGATGCGCTGCTGCTTTGAATCGTAATCGTTCCAGTGTCAGCAACCTGCACCATTCCCGGTGTAACGGCCGGAATTGCAATAGGATCCTCATCATCTACATAGGTGCCGTTGTCAATCGTCACATTTGAAATGCCGGAAGCGGCGGTTTCCTTGATTTTGAAATGGATTGTAAACACATTCTGCTTATCAAAGAGGAAGGAAGTGCTTCCGAAGTTCGAGGCCTCCACATTCACAACTCCGCTAGTGGCCGTGTCGAATTCAAAGCTAGCTGTCCCGATTTCACTCGTTACTTCCATTTCTGATGCCAGCTCAAGAACGGCCGGATCGTAGGACACATTCAGTGAATATTCCCAAAAAGGATAATCGCCCGGATCAAGATAGACCGGAACATGAACAATATCGCCCCTCACTCCGGTGACTTGCCCGACCTCGGCGACTACCGGATTAGACGGCGCTGCCAGGGCACTGAATGGAGAGAGCAAAGAAATTAGTAGGCACAGGGTCATGATAACGGATATGATTTTATAGTTTACAATCCTCAAGATGCTTCACCTCTTCATTAGAATTCATGTTGCGGTTAAACCGCTTGCTGCTGTTATAGGACGATCCGAGTTTGATCAAACGGTCAGTCAGCCCCATTCGGCTTACACCATCGGCGTCCCATGGGACCATCCAGATGTTCTCGCCGCCATGAACGCCACAGACGAACAGGCCATCTCGTGCAGGATAAGAAATCCGGAAGGCCAGTGGTTATAGCCGCTCATCGCAGCCCCGGATTCAATCGGATGGCCTTCAACCCTTCCGCTGTACTCGAAGCCGTCCACCCTCCTTGCATTACTTTTTTGTCTAAAGACGACACGCCTATCTCCCCTCCCCTGCTATCGCAGCCCATTGTATCAAACGGTTCTCTCAAAATTCTCTCAAAACAGCGAGCGCTGTCGAAAAATTAGACAAGATGGAGCCGCACGCCATGCCGCTCCTCTAACGCCAGAGGATTCTTCCCTCCCGCTTCCAGCTCCAGGCAGCTTCCGGGGCCTTCGCCCAATACCGAAGGACTTGGCTTCCTCCAGTCCCTCTGTCTGTCATGCCAATATAGAAAAAAAGCCTGATTTCTCAAGCTTTTTCCATAAGCAACCTTTCATTTGTCATCTGCACAATCCGGTCACAGATGGCGACGGCATCCTCTTTGTCATGCGTAACAAGAATTGAAGTCATATTAGCTGCCCGTAGCAAATGGCGCAGATCTTCACGAATTTTCCCTCTCAGCCCGGCATCCAGATTGCTAAAAGGCTCATCCATAAGCAGGATCGCCGGCTCCGGGGCCAATGCGCGGGCAAAAGCTACACGCTGCTGCTGTCCCCCGCTGAGCTCGTGCGGATAACGCTTTTCAAAGCCGGACATTTGGACCAGATCCAGCATCGCCTGCAGCCGTTTCTTGCGTTCTGCCCGTGATAACCGATGCAACCCGAACATCATATTCTGGGCCACCGTTAGATGAGGGAATAGCGCATACTCCTGAAAAACCATCCCGACCCCGCGAGACTCAGGCTGGATAAACACCTGATCGCTCACCACTGTTTTGCCGTTGATTACTATGCTGCCCGAATCCGGCGATTCCAGCCCCGATATAATCCGAAGCAGCGTGCTCTTTCCACATCCGCTCGGTCCAAGTATACCTACGACCTCGCCCTGATTCAGCTGCATGGAGAAATCGGACAGCACACGATCGCCGCCATGGGCATAACGAAAAGAAATCCCGGTCATTTCAAAAAAAGTCATTTTGCATGTTTCTCTCCTAACCAATAATAGAAATAAACCGATATCATGCCGACAGCAATAATCACTAACGAAGGAACGGAGGCCTGATGAATCTGTTCATCACTGGCGTATTGATAAGCTTTTGTCGCCAATGTCTCAAAATTAAAGGGCCGTAAAAGCAGCGTGAGGGGCAATTCTTTGACCACTTCCATAAATGCCAAAATACAGCCCGTGTATACAGCCCCCTTGATTAAGGGCAGGTCAACCTTGAAAAAGGTTCTTGTAAGCCCCAAACCAAGCAGACGAGATGCTTCCGTGTAACGGTTCCCGATTTTGTCGAACCCGGCCTCCACAGCATGAAAGCCAACGGCCAGGAACCGAATCACATAAGCAAAAATTAGCATCACGATAGACATGCTCAGCACCAGCCTGCCGGCTCCCCATCCGAGCTGCTCATATATTCCGCCAAGTCGCTCATCCAGGGAAATAAATACGGCGAGCACCCCAATCGAGAGAACGGCGCCAGGAATCGAGTAACCCGAGGAAATAAGCTTGGATAACGTTAATGTAAAGGCAGATCGCTGCAGGCGGCAGGCGTTAGCTACCACAACAGCAAGCAGCATCAGCACAATAACCGAAACCAGCGAGATGGAAAATGTGTTGAACAAAAGCTTCACGAATCGGGCATTTAACACCTCCTTGTACGTCCATGCCGCCCATACCGTCAATTGCAGTATCGGAATCACAAAGGAAAAGGAAACCACAAGCCCGCCGAATAAAACGGCTGCAAGCGCCGATACTCCGCGGAGCTTCCTCCGCCGAAGCGGACTGCTTTTGCTTGTTGAAGCATGATACCGCCTTCGCCTTCGCACCATTCTTTCCATGACGAATAAACCGATGATAAAGCTCATAAGCAGGGCAGCCAGCCGCATTGCCGATTCTACGTCGTACAGGCCGAACCAGGTTTGAAATATAGCCGTCGTGAAGGACTGTATCCCGAAGTACTTGGCAACCCCATAATCATTCAATACTTCAAAGGAAACAAGGCTTACGCCCCCGATAATGGCGGGCTTGCATAGCGGAAGCACGACTCTGAAAAAAATAGACAGCGGATGCTTCCCTAATAATCTCGCATTGTCAATAAACGAGGCGCTCTGTCTCTCCAGAAATGTCCTCGTAATGAGATACACATAAGGAAATAAAAACAAGCTGAAAATGAGAACAGCGCCCTTCATCGACATGATATCGAAGTAGGATTGCTTCAGATTCCAGCCCAGAGCCTCACGCAGGAAAGTCTGAACACTGCCTGTATAGCTCAGCATCGTAGCGTACGTATAGGCCGCAATGTACGGGGGAACGGCAAGCGGAAGCACAAAAGCCCAAGCAAAAAACCGCCGGAACGGAAAATCGTAAGCAGCGGTAAGCCAGGCAAGCGTAACCCCAATCAACACGGTACAGGCTCCTGTTCCGAGCACAAGCCATAAAGATTGCAGCGCATAGTTCAGCAATAAATATTCCTTAATATGCTGCCAATTTTCATTCGGAGTGCGAAAGAGACCGGCAATAATATACAAAGAAGGAATAAGGGCCACGAAGGCCCCTAATACGCTTAGTGCGTTCCATCCATTACTTTGCCTCTTCAGCTTAAGCAGCCAAGTCGGGATAACCATGTTACTTCCAGCCTACCTTGTTGAAAATTTCAGTCGCTTTTTTATTATGCTCTCCGAGCTTCGCAAAATCGATTTGCTGGGATTTGAATGTCCCCCACGCTTTTAACAGCTCCGGCTTGTCCGCCGCTTCATTGACCGGGAATTCAAAGCTGCCTTTCGTGAGAAGGGATTGCCCTTCCTTCGAAGTTATAAATTCCACCAGCTTGATTGCGTTTTCTTTGTTTTTGGCGTGCTTCGTCAAGCCTACGCCGCTAATGTTAAGGTGCGTGCCTGTTGTCGCCTGATTCGGGAAAAAGACGCCGATGTTTTGCGCTACCTTCACTTCTTCCGCGTCCTTGGACACGAGCATTTGACCTAAATAATACGTATTCATAATCGCGACATCACCGACCTTGGCTGCAATCGCCTTGGCTTGATCACGGTCTCCGCCTTCCGGCTTGCGAGCCAAATTGGCTGTGATGCCTTTCGCCCAAGCTTCAGCCTTGTCTTCGCCGTTAAGCTCAATAAAAGAAGCGACAAGAGATTGGTTGTACAAGCTGGTTGAAGAGCGGACCAGCACTTTTCCTTTCCACTTTTCAGTTGCCAAATCCTCATAAGTGGACAATTCCTCCGGTTTCACCCGATCCTTGGCATATACGATTACCCGGGCACGTGTAGCGATGCCAATCCAGTTGTCTTCCTTGTCACGCAGCTGCTTGGGCACATTCTGGTCGATAACCGGAGACTGGAGCGCTTGCAGCACGCCGTTCTGTTTCGCGTAGTTCAGCACGCCTCCATCAACGGTGACGAACAAATCAGCCTCTGAATTTGCGCCTTCACGCTTCAAGCGTTCAACCAGCTCTTCGGCTGTGCCTTTGATCTCGTTTACTTTAATCCCGGTTTGCTTCGTAAAAGCATCGTATAATACACTATCCACTTCATAGTGTCTCGCCGTATAAATGTTCACGACCTGCTCCTTGCTTGCAGAAGGACTAGCGGCCGGGCTGGCGTTCTCTGTTTTAGGCTGCGATGACGAGCTGGAGCCCGTCCCGCCTGTGGAGGAGCTGGAGCCGCATGCGGCTACAAGAAATGACAGGAAAATCAGCAGCATAGTGCTGAACATACTTTGCTTTTTCATTTGAAATCTGCATCTCCATTCCGTTGATTAATGTGATAGTAAGACTCATTCTCGGTAGAGAATGAAAAAAAAGAACAAACTCCTCTCCCCTATGTACGGTCAATTCGGTTAGGCGCCAATGATGATAATGAATATCATTACCGTTCAAGCTCGACTATTAAACATTATAGCTGACGAAAATGAGAATTCTCTGAGAAAAAAATATTTCTTTACCTAATCGGTAAAGAAATATAAACTGTAGTCCCTTTACCTTCAACACTCTTCAAGGCAATGGTGCCGTTGTGCACTTCTACTAAGCGCTTGGCAATAGCTAAACCAAGCCCATGCCCCCCCTGCCCGTTGCCGCGGGCGGTATCTACACGATAAAACCGATCCGTGACATAAGGCAAATCGGCTTCCGGGATTCCGATACCCGAATCCATCACCGCTATACAAGCTGCAGCTTCATTCACTGTGGCGTATAAACGAACCGATTTGCTGTCCCCCGAGTATTTAACCGCATTATCGAGCACGATGAGAAGAAGCTGCTCCAAATGCTGGGCCGGTATCGCCAGGGAAACCGGCTTTAGTGCATCCAGCTCGGCTTCCATATGGAACGCCGGGTGAAGCACTTCCATATTCCGGAGTATCGTTCGAATAAATGGCTCCGGATCGTTCATTTCAGAGACATAGGCCTGATCCAGCTTTTCCGCACGGCTAAGCGCCAGAAGCTCTTGTACGAGTATTTTGAGACGGGCGGCCTCCTGTATCGAGGCGTTCAACGACTCTTCCAATACAGCTGGATCATGCTTGCCCCACCGCTGCAGAAGGGAAAGATGACCCTCTATAATCGCTACCGGGGTTCTCAACTCATGCGAGGCATCCTCGACGAACTGCCGCTGCTGTTGAAAGGAGCGCTCCACTTGATCCATCATGGTATTGAACATGACCATCAAAGTGGCGATCTCGTCTTTGTTATCGTTCAGCTGCATTCGTTCGTGCAGCCCTTTTCTCTTGATGTTCCGGATCGTTTCGGCCATCGTCTGCAATGGCTTTAGCAGTTGTCCCGCCAACAGCCGTCCTCCCAGTGCGCTGACCGCTACGGCCCCCAGGCCGCCCAGCGCCATCACATAGAACAGCGCACTCGTCAGCTTCTCGAAATTGACAATATTTGTAATGATTTCAATCGTTCCGTTGAATTTGAAAATCGTCAGCGGGCTTCGCATAATCACTAAGCGATCATTGGCATGCCTCAGCCCAATCCATTCCGTTGTGGTTACAGCCTTGGGCGCCACCCACTGCTCGGGAATATCATCCGATACGGTCAGGATAGGCTCCCCCTTCTCATTCAGAACCCGAATGAGCTGGTCGCGGCGGTTGATTCTTTCCAGGAAATTACGTACCTGCATGGACTTCGATTCATCAAAGGCCACCTCATTTTCCAGAAAGTAGTTCAGAATTTCCCTCATATCCTGCTGTGTGTTCGCTACTTCCTGCTGAATCATCCATCGTTCCACAAACACATACTGCACGGCATTATACACAGCAAACAGCAAAACAAGCAGGAGAGTGGACCATATCGTCAGCTTCCACTTCAGCTGGATTTGGGCGAAGCGCAAGGGAAATCGCTTCATCGCTTCATCACATAGCCAATACCGCGTACGGTCTGTATACAGCTATCCCCGGAGGGGCTGTCCATTTTGTTCCGCAGGTACCGCACGTACACGTCTACCACGTTCTTTTCCACCACTGCCTCGAAGCCCCATACCATATCCAGCAATGCTTCCCGCGCGAGCACCCGATTCGTATTCCTCATGAAGGCGAGAAGCAGGTCGAATTCTCTTTTGGTCAGATCGATGCTTTTTCCGCCCTTGGTAACACTCCGGGTATCCAGATTCATCATGATGTCGTGAAAGGTAAGAAACTGCATCGACTTCCCGGCGGCATCCTCCTGTCTTCTGAATACGACCCGTATGCGGGCCAGCAGCTCCTCAATCGCAAAGGGCTTCGGCAGGTAATCATCGGCGCCGCTATCCAGTCCGGAGATCCGGTCCTGAACACTGTCCCTGGCCGTTAGCATAATAATCGGTGTTTTCTTCACCTCACGTATACGGCGGCATACTTCAATGCCATCTATACCCGGCAGCATGAGGTCCAATAAAATAACCCCCCATTCCTGCTGCAAGGCCAGCTCCAGTCCCCGCGTCCCATCGTAAGCAACTGTCACCTCAAAGGACTCATGCCGAAGCTCCAATTCGATAAGGCGCGACATATTTTTTTCGTCTTCAATGAGCAAAATGGTTTTCATCAGGCTCCCCTTCTTTGAGAATCGTTATCAGCCATACCGAGGTAATTATAAAATAAAACGGCAGCGCGCACAACGAGAAGTCGTCGCAGCGGCTCGAGAGCATGGAGCCTGCAGCTTCATTGGCATGATGGCTAACCGAAAGCAGAAAACCGCCCGGAAGCTTCACCCTCCAATGGCTAGGCAGCTAACCAATGGGGTTACTTCCGTGGCGGTGACGTTGAAGCATGACTGGATGTGTGCGACTAGCGGCTACACCTTCAATGGTCCGTGCTGGATCGCGGCACTCTCGATTTGAATGGTTGTATGCTGGATGTTGAACTTGTCCTCTATTAACCGGATGGCTTGCTGCAAAATATGCTGATTGTCCTGATTGTCATCGATAAAGAGGTGGCAAGTGAGGGAGTCCAGACCTGAGGTTATCGTCCAAATATGCAGGTCATGAACGTCCCGGACGCCGTCAATGCTTTCTAAGGCTTTTTTCACTTCGGCTGCATTGATTGTTGCGGGTGTGCCTTCCATCAGGATATGGATGGTGCTTCTAATAATCCCCCAGGCTCCTTTGAGAATCATCAGAGCAACCACGACGCTGATGATCGGGTCCGCGATGTACCAGCCAAAAATCAACATGATCAGACCGGCAGCAATGGCCCCTACTGAGCCCAAGGCATCTCCAATGACATGCAGGTACGCGCTGCGAAGGTTGATGTTATTTCGGACATCCCCTTTTCTCATCAAGGCCCAGGCACTCATGATATTGGCCAGCAGGCCCACGCAGGCAATCAGCATCATCGAACCGCTGGCTACTGCCGGAGGCTGTGTAAACCGCTCCACCGCTTCCCAAATAATAAATCCAGCCACGATGAACAGCGTTACGCCGTTCAACAGCGCAGCGAGAATTTCAAAACGGTAAAAACCGTAGGTTCTATCCGGCGAGGCGGGTCTTGCCGCAAACCAGACCGCGACCAGGCTTAATGCCAGGGAGCTCGCATCATTTAGCATATGGCCGCTATCGGATAAAAGAGCGAGGCTGTTCGTAATCAGTCCTCCGAAAAATTCCAGAAACATAATCCCGACCGTAATGACTAATGCAATCGTTAACCCTTTTTTGTTGCCGTTCGGGTCAGCGTGATGATGCCCAAGGTGACCGTAGGAGTGTCCATGATGTGAATGGCCGTGCCCGTGACCGTGATGCTCCTGATGATCATGGTCATGATGCTCTTGATGGTCGTGATGATTATGACTATGCTTAACTGCTTCCATACGCTTACCTCCTATACACATAAGAACATGTGCAATGACTTATATATGAATAACTGTTCATATGTTCATTATTAATCCTGAAACAATTTTTGTCAAGACCTGTTAAAATTAAAGCTTCCCCCGTCACGCCGCTGTTTATTCCAATCCGTAAAATGACCCCCCGCGAATAAATAAAACGGCGGTCCCGGACTCCGATATGAAGTCCAAGACCGCTGCTCGCAAGGCTTCCGCTGCTGTGTTTTTAGGGATGCGTCTTTTATTTTTTTCGCCTGCTGTTCCGTTCATCACGTCCCGCAAAAGGTCCGGTAAGGCTGCGCTGACGGCTCCGGCGGCGTGCAGTAAGCCTCCTGCTCTGCGTCGTGATCGTAAGGTCGCGACAATATGTCTACAAGCCGTTCCATGACAGTATAATCTTCTTGTTCCACAGCGGCCTTCAGCGCCTCTTCTACCCGGTGATTGCGGGGGATGACGGCCGGATTGCTGCGCTGCATCAGCTGCTGTACCTGTTCATGCGGCATCGGCTGCCTGCTTTGTCTGGCCTTCCATTGCTCCTGCCACCGGGCAAACTCTGCGGCGCCGAACATGACCGTTTCCTCCGGCTTGTTAAACGTTAAAGCCCGGAACGTATTCGTATAGTCGGCACGGTGCTTCTGCATCATACCGAGCAATTGTTCAATCAGGCCTACATCCTCAGGCTCTTCGTTAAAAAGCCCCAGCTTGGCTCTCATCCCTGTAAACCAGTGTCCGTGGTACAGCTGAACGAAATCCGCAAGCGCACCCTCCGCAAGCTGCACCGCCTGATCCTCATCGTCATGCAGCAGCGGCAATAAGGCTTCGGCGAATCTTGCCAAATTCCAGGCGGCAATACGCGGCTGATTGCCATAGGCATACCGTCCCTGAGCATCAATTGAGCTGAATACCGCAGCCGGATCGTAAGCGTCCATAAAAGCACATGGGCCATAATCAATCGTTTCACCGCTGAGAGCCATATTGTCCGTATTCATCACCCCGTGAATAAAGCCGACAAGCTGCCATTTGGCAATCAGCTGCACCTGACGCTGAATAACCTCACGCAGAAGTGATAAATACGGCTGCCCGGCCGCCTGTGCGTTCGGGAAATGCCGCTGCAAAGTGTAATCAGCCAGGGCGCGCAGCTGTTCATCCGTGCCCCATCTGGACATAAATTGAAAGGTACCCACACGCAAATGGCTGGCTGCCACCCGGGTCAGTATTGCCCCGGGCAGCTCCGTCTCGCGGTACACAGGCTCTCCCGTGGCCGTTACTGCCAAGCTGCGGGTAGTCGGAATACCAAGTCCATGCATCGCTTCACTGATGATGTATTCACGCAGCATCGGTCCAAGCGCCGCCCGGCCGTCTCCTCCGCGGGAATACGGCGTTCTGCCTGCCCCCTTGAGCTGAATATCAAATCGCTGCCCTTGCGGGGTCATGTGCTCGCCGAGCAGCAGGGCCCGGCCGTCCCCCAGCATCGTAAAATGCCCGAATTGATGCCCTGCATAGGCCTGGGCAAGCGGCTCTGCGCCCTCCGGGATGTGATTGCCGGCAAGCACAGCGGCGCCTTCATCGCTTCGCAGCGCACCGGCATTCAGCCCCAACGAAGCCGCCAGGGGGCCATTAAACACAACAAGCCTCGGCGCTTGTACCGGCGTGGGGCTTTGTTTGGTGTATGCCAATTCCGGCAGAACGGAATAGCTGTTATCGAAGCGCCAGCCCGCTTCCGGCATTGATTTTTTCTCTGTCATTGTATCTCCTCTTATCCCATGGTTTTTGTTATCGATGCTTCCTTATCGCTTTCCTTCTTTTCTTATTATACCTAAATTTCACAGCATGGCTTCCGGTTGGCAACAAAAAACCTGCGGGACGCCCTAATTCATCGCTTTAGCCTTCGCTGTGTCCAGCTTAACAGCCGCTCGGACTGCTCCTGTCAGCGCGGCGTGTCCCGTTTATGGAATGGACGAGCGGGATCATGACATCGCAAACGAAGGACTCCAGAGGGGGCAGTTCACTGCTAGAGAGTCCGGCACCTCACCCGGATAAGCAGCTTCCATCCCATCAAAAAAAACAGCAAGCCCCGCATTCAAAGGGCTTGCTGTTGCTATTTCTACTGCTTCAGCTTGATTCCAGCTGTTTCCGTAGTTAGCGCAGCTTGAGCCGCGCAAACTTATTTCGCCTGAATATAGCCTTCCGCCTTCAGCAGCTCGGCAATCAGAACAGCGCCGCCTGCCGCACCGCGCAAGGTATTATGGGACAACCCTACAAATTTGAAATCGTAAAGGGAATCCTCACGCAGTCTGCCTGCAGAAACGCCCATTCCGCGTTCAATGTCACGGTCAAGCTTCGTTTGCGGACGATTTTCTTCTTCAAAATACGTAATAAACTGTTTCGGCGCGCTAGGCAGACCCAGCTCCTGCGGACGTCCTTTGAATTGCTGCCAGCGGGCAAGAATTTCTTCCTTGGACGGCTTTTTCTCGAACGAAACGAATACTGTCGCCAAGTGCCCGTCAGTTACCGGAACGCGGATGCACTGGGTTGTAATCAAGGGCGCGCTCGCTTTAACAATTTCGTTATTGACAATGCTGCCCCAAATGCGCAGCGGCTCCTGCTCGCTTTTTTCTTCTTCGCCCCCGATATAAGGGATTACGTTATCCAGCATCTCCGGCCAATCGGTAAAGTTTTTACCCGCTCCGGAAATCGCCTGATATGTCGAAGCCACCACCGTAGTCGGCTTGAAGTCCAGCAGGGCGTGAAGCGCAGGCACATAGCTCTGGATGGAGCAGTTCGGCTTCACCGCGATAAATCCGGTCGAGGTGCCGAGACGTTTTCTTTGCGCGGCAATGACATCCATATGACCCGGGTTAATTTCCGGAATAATCATCGGAATGTCCGGAGTCCAACGATGCGCCGAGTTATTGGAGATTACCGGCGTGCCTGTTTTGGCGTATGCTTCCTCCAGCGCTTGAATTTCATTCTTTTTCATATCGACTGCGCAAAAAATAAAATCGACAGCCGAAGCAACCTCTTCCACCTTGGAAGCGTCCTGTACAACGATGCCCTTCACAGCATCCGGAATCGGGCTGGACAATTTCCAGCGGCCCTGTACCGATTCTTCATAGGTTTTTCCTGCGGAGCTGCTGCTTGCAGCAATAGCCGTTACTTGAAACCATGGATGACCATCCAGGAGCTGAACAAAACGCTGGCCGACCATGCCAGTTCCTCCAACAATACCAACCTTTAATTTCTGTGCCATAAGACAATCAATCCTCTCTCCCTGAAGAATAATAAAATACTTTCCTATTCCGGTGTAGTCCGGGTGCATCGAAAACGACATGCGCTGGTAAAAATAAAAATCCCACCCCCAAGACAATAGCCTTAGGGACGAGATTTACATTCGTGGTACCACCCCAGATTCACCAATATGTCGCCATATCAGCCTCTTTAAGTACGGCATCGCCTTCCAGGGCATCATGCGTATACTCTAGCTCTGTAACAGGAGCTCCTGGCACATCATATCCATTCTTGGGGTTCCGATGTGCTGCTCTGAGTCTTTGTTCAATAAAGAATTCTTACTCCTTCTCAGCTAACGGAGCTCTCTGTGAATGAATTCATCTATCTACTCGTCTCTTCATCGCATTTTCATGTGTGCGATAATAGTATCAAAAAAACGCGCTCAGGTAAATATGATTTCGTGAAATTTCGTAATTAATCTAAATTTTCCGCTCATGACAAGCAAAGGCTAGTCTTGAGAATGGATGCCTCCGGCGAGCTGCCCATAGGGATCTGCACAATAGTTTCTAACCGACTCGGCATCGACGGTAAAAGCCGCACATTTCGGTCGTTTCGACCTATTCCCACTTTTTTACTGAACCGTTATGATAAGGATGTATCAACTCATCCTGATCGAAAGCTTCTCTGCCACATTCATTAGTAGGAGTACCTCCCCGCCGGTTGTAAGGCATTGCTTTTCTTGCCTTTACAATACATGCTTTTGCAGTACAGCAAGATTTTATCCAACAGGAGGTGTAAGCCTTTACAGCTTGCAAATCGGCAAGCCCCCAACACGAGAACGGACGGGGCTGCTGCACAGAAATTCCAAAAAAACAGGAATGAAAGGATGAGAATGATGAAAACACGCCGTCTGATGGCAACCGTACTTACGATTGTTTCACTCTTTTTCGCTGCCCTTCCAATTCAAGCAAGCACCTCCACCCACCAATGGGTAACTCTGGATTACTTCAGCTCGTCGAAGGATTCGTATAGCAGATACGGCTATGACGTTTACGTGAACGTGCAGAACATGGCGGCCGGCAGCAACCGGAGCAATGTTTACTTTGAGGTCGTTGATGCATGGAACGGAGTAATTGACAGTGGAACGGTTATTCCGTACTATGACTATGTGAATAATCTGCAAAGCGGCGACTACTACACTTCACGCGAATACCACTTCACCGACTATGCTCATCCGATTCAAGTCGTGCTCTACAGCACGAACGGATATGGCAGCGAAGGGGAAGCATACATTGAATGGGTAAACCCTTAATCCAATGCTCAAAAGGCTTTCCGACCCCTGCGTCGGAAAGCCTTTTTGCTTGAATTGGAATGGACGTTCAATCGTGACTGCAGACAGCTTCTGCCGATTCCCTTGAAAATCCCTTTAATCAAGGGGTGCCTTTGCTGCGGCCTGCTCGCCGCCGGCTTTGTCGTTTTTGGCTATTGCTTTGCCGCCTTGGCGTCCTTAATTTGCTTCGTCGCCAGCTCCTCCGTCATTCGCAGCGCGGTAACAGAATCCTTGGATTCCTTGAAAATAAGCGGATCGAACGCATACTGTGTGTTTACAAGAATGTACGTGAGCCCCGGATTGCGTGCCGGTGTAGCCGGGGCGTATTTGCCATAAAACAGCGCCTCGATGTTTTTGCCCTGCAGCTGCGGCAGGTTCTTGCCGAACGCTTCTTTGACGGCCGCGGTCTGAACCGGCCCAAGATTCCCTTCCCTAGCCAGCTCGATTTGCATCTCCTCACTGACCAAATACTCGATGACCTTGAAGGCCATATCCTTCTTGGCCGACTGCTTCGAAATATACAATGACATGACGTTCGGCTGGTATTTCGTATTCGGCACATCACTGAACATCGGGACAGAGGCAATATCGAAATTGAGATTTTTATTGTTTTCATAAAACTTCACTATCCGGTCCGTTCCCGCCACAGCCATGGCGATGTTCCCTTTGTAAAAGTCCTCAACCGTAGTAAACTGATTGGCGGGAATATCATAGAACCGGCGCAAATTATCGACGAGCTTTTTCCAGCCGTCGCCCGTCATATTGGCCCGGTCCTCTGTCGGATGCAGCGGGTGCAGCGATAACTGATTATAGTTCATATAATGGCCCGGATTTTGCGAGTAGCCCTTGTACGTCATCTCCCCTTCCACTCGGGTCAGCTTTTTGGCCAGCTCGTAGACCTCATCATAAGTCATGCCGTTCTTCGGATAATCCACTCCGAATTTATCGAATATATCCTTGTTATAGTACAGCAGATAATCTCCAACATGAAACGGCAATCCGTAGATCGCTCCATCCTTGGATAACGATTTCATGCGGTCCATCATCGTCGAATCCAGCTTGCTTGTATCGAAGTTATGCTTTTTGATTAAATCCCGCATGTCATACTGCAAATCATTGTCTATGATATAACGCTGCACATTAAAGTGAGAATCGTCCATAATGATATCCGGAATCGTTCCTGCCGCAATCAGGTCCTTATACTGCCTGCCCGGATTGTCCCAGTGAACATGCTTGATTTGGAGCTCCGGGAACTTTTTTTTGAGATGACGGCCGATTTGCTGCTCAAAGACGGCTTCCTTGACATAGAACGCAGGCCAGACGGTATAAATGAACAATTCATTGTCAGCCGATGCCGGGCTTGCTTCCCCTCCTTTTTGTTCACTTCCGAAGCCAAAGGCGCACCCGCCCAGCACCAGCAGGATAAGACAGGCCAAGCACACGCGTGTGAATTGAAGTTTTTTCATTCGGCAGCATTTCCTCCCCTTCTACCAAGAAGACGCCAGATAAGTAAGCGTTTACATTTAAATGTATCCGGTTCCGCATGCCAATATATAGGGGCAATCGCTTCATTTTATAGGCGATTTTCTCCAAATAAATTGGCAAAACAAAAAGACGCTTATGGTTCATCCTGGAACTCCAGCAGACCCGCCCTTTTCAATTCGTCCCGGTGAATCTCGGAGAGCTCCTCCAGCAAGCCCATTCCATAATCGGTTAACGTAATAAACACACTCCGCTTGTCTTTCGGATTCGGGAAGCGCTGTACCAAGCCAAGCTCCTCACAGCGCTTAATAAGCTCTACACAGGCGTGGCGGGTAATTTGCAGACGTTCGGCAAGCTCCTTCGGGGTAGCGTATTCCCGGTCAGGAAATCCCATGATCGACAGCATCAGCTGATGAAACTGAGGGGTTAATCCCTTCCTGCGTGCTGCTTCCTCGCTGAACCGGATGAACTTGCGAATGCGGTACCGGAACCATGCGAGCTGCTCATACACATTTTTGGGCAATGGCTGTTTCTTCATTCCAGACTCCTTGCAATGTCAGAATAAACCTGCTAAACCTAGTGTACCGCATTCACCCGGCCGGGACAATGATGGGGAAGCCAACCAAAGTCATATTACCTTACACAAAAATTGATTATCCCACAAAAAAGCTGCAAAAATCATTATTATTATGTTATATAATATTACATAAAACCTTGACTTGGGTCGTAGTACGATATATATTTAGCATAAATAAGGTGGTTTCTCCTCTGCTTCGTTTTGTTCCATCTATAAACACAAATCAATCCGTGCTGTGCACGTTAATGTTGGTGAGATAACATGACATCAGAAAAAGTAAAAAGTGTATGTCCCTACTGCGGCGTCGGCTGTGGAATCGTGCTGGAGGTGTCGGACGGACGGGTCGTTAAAGTGACCGGCGATAAGGAGCATCCCGCCAATTTCGGCAGGCTCTGCACCAAGGGCAGCACCTGTGCGCAGGCCATTACGGATTCAGGAAGGCTGGAATATGCCTTTCAGCGTCCTTCACGGGCGAACGAACCGGTCCAAACCCCGATTCAAACTGCAATCCGGGAAACGGCAATCCGGCTGCGTACAATTCTGAATCAGCATGGTCCCGATGCGATTTCCTTCTATGTCTCGGGTCAAATGTCGCTGGAGGCTCAGTACCTTATTAACAAGCTGGCCAAGGGCTTTATTCGCACCAACAATATCGAATCCAATTCGCGTCTATGCATGGCAAGCGCCGGGAGCGGCTACAAGCTCTCGCTTGGTGCGGATGGTCCACCGGGCTCCTATCAGGATATAGACCGGACAGATGTGTTTTTTGTTATCGGAGCCAATATGGCCGATTGCCATCCGATATTGTTCCTTCGGC
Source organism: Paenibacillus sp. y28 (assembly GCF_037137075.1). NCBI lineage: Bacteria > Bacillati > Bacillota > Bacilli > Caryophanales > Paenibacillaceae > Paenibacillus > Paenibacillus sp. y28. The sequence goes on along the minus strand of NZ_JBBBNV010000001.1, from coordinate 12,142 downwards.
TTATGGATCGGGTCAAAGCCGGAGCCAGGCTGATTGTCGTTGATCCGCGCCGCAACGCTACTGCTGACAAGGCAACTCTTTTCATGCAGATTAAACCCGGTACGGATTTGGCTCTTCTGAACGGTATTCTTCATTTGTTAATCAAGAACGGCCATACCGATCCCGCCTTTATCGCGGAGTTTACGTCCGGCTGGGAGGCAATGCCCGAATTTGCGGAAGATTACTCACCGGAGAAAACAGCCGAGATTACCGGCATCCCGGAAGCAGACATTCGCCAGGCTGCCCGGTGGATCGGAGAGTCTGCGGAATGGATGAGCTGCTGGACGATGGGGCTTAATCAAAGCACCCACGGCACCTGGCATACGAATGCCATCTGCAACCTGCATCTGGCCACAGGCGCTATCTGCCGTCCCGGCAGCGGCCCCTTCTCCTTAACCGGTCAACCGAATGCGATGGGCGGCCGGGAGATGGGCTATATGGGTCCGGGCTTGCCCGGCCAGCGTTCGGTGCTCGTCGAAGCCGAGCGCACGTTTATGGAAGACATGTGGGGCGTGCCTCGCGGCACCCTGCGAACGGAGGCAGGCACCGGGACCGTATCGATGTTCCAAAGCATGCAGGCCGGAGACATCAAAGCATGCTGGATTATTTGCACGAATCCGGTCGCTTCCGTTGCTAACCGCCAAAATGTAATCGCCGGCCTTCAAGCAGCGGAGCTCGTTATTACTCAGGATGCGTTCTTTGATACAGAGACGAACCGGTATGCGGATATTTTACTGCCTGGGGCGTTATGGTCGGAGGCTGAAGGGGTCATGATTAACTCTGAGCGGAACCTGACCTTGATGCGAAAAGCGGTCGATCCGCCTGGGGAAGCGCTGCCGGACTGGCAAATCATTGCGCAGGTAGCCTGTGAGATGGGGTATTCCGAAGCGTTCACCTATACCTCCTCTGCCGAGGTTTACCAGGAAATTCAGCGGGCCTGGAATCCTAAAACCGGATATGACATCCGGGGCGCTTCCTATGAGCGCCTGCTTGAAACCCCCATGCAGTGGCCCTGTGCCCCGGACAGCGGGAGCGATCGAAATCCGATTCGTTATTTAAACAACGGAATCAGCCAGACACTGAAGGTCACGGAGGACGGCAAACGCCCGCGCATCGTATTTCCGACGGAAAGCGGAAAAGGAAATTTCCTGCCCCGCCCCTACCTGCCTCCCGCCGAGATGCCGGACGCTGAATTTCCGTTCGTCCTGAATACCGGGCGTGTACAGCATCAATGGCATACCCTGACCAAGACCGGTAAAATTCCTGCCCTGAACAAGCTGAATCCTGGGCCATTTATCGAGATTCATCCGGAGGACGCGTCCGCGCTGGGAATTACGGATCAGAGCCAGGTAGAAATTCGTTCACGACGGGGTCTCGCTATGTTGCCAGCTGTTGTAACCGATCGGGTCCGACCCGGCAACTGCTTTGCCCCCTTTCACTGGAACGATGTTTTCGGCAGCCGCCTTGCCATTAATGCTGTAACTAATGATTCCATTGATCCGATATCATTCCAGCCCGAGTTCAAATATTGCGCAGTCTCGCTCACACGCGCTGCCGTACAGGCCGATACAGCGATATCCGGTTCGCGCAGCGGGAATATCCCGAAGCAAGCTGCTGCCAATCAGCAAGTTCCTATAGAGAAGGAGGAAGTGTATATGTCTCAAATTGATACGCTTGCAACGATGCTCGGCATTCCGTCAACCTCAGGCATGACACTGGATCATCATGAGAAAATGTACGTTTCAGGCTTTATAACCAGCCTGCGCACAGAGGAATCCCGGTTAAGCCCGGGCATCCCGGTCCTCCCTCCTGCCGCTCCGATCGAGCCGGTCAAGCGGTTCTGGCTGGATGGCCTGCTGGCGGGATTGTTCTCACGGACCTACTTGCCGGATGCAGGAACGAGCCCGGCGGCGGAGCTTCAGCCGGCAGCGTCCGGCAGCGGCACGGCGGCGGAGCCGGAAGCCGCCGTGCCGAGCAAATACAAGGTCACCATTCTCTGGGCCTCGCAAACCGGCAACGCCGAAGGCGCGGCGATTGACTGCGCCACAAAATTGAAGGCCGCCGGATACGATATCCGGCTCGTCAATATGAATGCTTATCCGTTCGCAGACTTGCCCAAGGAACGTTTTGTGCTATTTGTAGCCAGTACATTCGGGGCAGGCGACCCGCCGGACAACGGCTCAGGCTTCTGGCAGGCTCTCCAAGCCGACAGCGCCCCCCGTCTGCCGGATCTTCGTTATGCGGTGCTCGGGCTCGGCGATTCCAGCTATGATTTATTTTGCGGGTTCGGAGGCCATCTTGACGCCCGGCTGGAGCAGCTTGGCGGGCAGCGGCTCATGGAACGCACAGATTGTGACATGGAATTTCAGGCGCTGGCGGCGGCATGGATGACCACAGTCGAGCAAACGTTGAACGCCGCCATCAGCAGCACCATTTCCAAGGGCACTGCCGAGGTCGAGGCCGGCGCTGTTGAAACGGCTGCAGCAGCAGAAGCCATGGTCCCCAAACCATATGACCGCAGCCATCCCTTGCGGACACGTATTCTTGGCAATCGGCTGTTGAACCAACAGGGCTCCGAGAAAGAAACCCGCCACTATGTATTTGACCTCAAAGGCAGCGGGTTACACTATAACGCCGGAGACGCCTTGGGCGTATGGCCGACGAACTGTCCGGAGCTTGTTGCGGAGATTTTGGCAGCCGTCCGCCTGGAGCCGTCCACGCCCGTAACAGTCAAGGATCGCGGAGAAATGACGATCACCGAAGCGCTTCTGAAGCATTTCGAAATTGCCCGCATTACACCATCCATGCTTCAATTGATCCGGGAACGCTCCGGCAGTGAAGTGCTGGGCGATTTACTGAGAAGCGATAACAAAGCCGAGCTCAAAAAATGGCTCTGGGGCCGTCAATTGGCGGATGTGCTGCAGCTGTTCCCGATCACTGTGAGCGCAGCGGAATTGACTCAGCAGCTTAAGCCTCTGCAGCCCCGTCTGTACTCCATTTCCTCCAGTCCCAAGGCACACCCGGATGAGGTTCATATTACGGTCTCCACCGTACGGTATGCTCATCACGGAAAAGCAAGGAACGGAGTTTGCTCCGCTTTTCTTGCCGACCGCTCTGCGTCCGGTACGGAGATACCGGTTTTTGTTCAAAAGTCTGCGAGCTTCTATCCTCCAGCCAACCCGGATGCCCCGATGATTATGGTTGGGCCGGGCACCGGCGTAGGCCCTTTTCTCGGCTTCCTGCAGGAGCGTCAGGCGACAGGCGCGAAAGGGAAAAACTGGCTTCTTTTTGGCGAACAGCGGGCCGCAAGCGATTTTTATTTCAAGGAAGAGCTGGAGGAGATGCTGAAAGCCGGTGTTCTTCACCGGCTGGATACCGCTTTTTCCCGCGATCAGCCTGAGAAGGTCTATGTCCAGCACCGGATGATCGAGTATGGCGCGGAATTATGGGACTGGATTCGGGAAGGCGCCCACTTCTATGTTTGCGGGGACGCAAGCCAAATGGCCAAGGATGTAGATACAGCGCTCAAACAAATCATTCAAAAGCACAGCGGAATGAGCGCCCGCGAAACAGAAGCCTATGTTAAGGAAATGACAAAAACCAAACGCTATGCACGAGATGTGTATTAAAGCCATGCCTTTCATTTAAAAGCAGCTTCGGCAAGCCCGGGCAATCCTGACAGACATTCTCTACCGTCACCCTTCAGGATTGCTTTGGGCTTTTTGTAATCCCCGGCACAGCATTCCAGCGCCCTGCTTCTCCAATTCCTGCCGCCGGTAAAAGTCGATTTATGTCCAGGCTTCGTGAAATGCGTAGAATCTCCATTTGTCCCGTGTCCGTGCTGCGACCAAGGTCCAGGCCAGATTAGGACCTTGGTCTAAAGGAAAACACTACCAAAGTTCATTTTGCAAGCCGCTGCTCTCTCTTATGATGGATATATTGAAGTTTTGACCCCCTGCTGCACGGGGCCAGTCCGGTTTTGTTTCAATAATTTTCTTCATCATTTATAAAATATTCAGAATAAAACTCATATCATTTTAAGATTATTCCGTTAAGATGAACACATTCATGCCAGTCTACCGGATACCACGACCCTGGGAGGTTGCTTTCCATGTCTACCTATGTCCAGAACAAGCTATTGTTTCTGCAAAAATTCATTCAATCTCCGAAGCAAATTGGAAGCGTAATCCCAAGCTCCAGATTTTTGGCCCATCGCATGCTCAGCGCCGTCGATTCCAGGCCAGCCCTGAAGGTGGCCGAGCTGGGACCGGGTACCGGAGCCATCACCCAGTATCTGTACCGGATTATAACCCCGGGCGCCCATGTATTCTTGTTCGAGAAGGACTATGAATTAAGGAGCCGACTGATGGCCAGCTACCCGCATTATCATCACTATGCTGAAGCCACGGAGCTCACCTCCGCCTTGAAGGAAAAAGGGGTCGACAGGCTTGACTGTATTATTAGCGGGCTGCCTTACTTTAATTTCCCTCAGGCGATCCGCGATCAATTATTGGAGCAAATCCAGCTGTCGCTGAAGCCGAACGGCCAATTTATCGCCTTCCAATATTCCCTGCAAATGAAGGAGCAGCTAGCCGACTATTTCGATGTTGAAGCCATTCGAATGGTGCTTTTGAACATCCCGCCAGCCTTCATCTATATTTGCCGCAAAAAAGGTACTGGTCATGGAATATAGCCAGTTGCTGGAATGGATAGAACATGCCGGCTATGCGGCATTGTTCTTCGCCCTCTGGCTGGGCATTGTAGGGATGCCGATACCGGACGAGGTGATCGTGATGACCGGCGGCGCCGTGACGACGATGGGATTGTTGAAACCGGTTCCCGCCTTTCTAGTCACCTACTTGGGGGTAGTCACCGGCTTATCCTTGGGCTACGTGCTTGGCAAATTTGCAGGCGCACCGATCCTGGACAAAATCAGACGAAAAAAGAATATGGACAAGTACATCCGCATCTCCGAAAATCTGATACAAAAATACGGCAATTTCGCCTTGAGCTTCAGCTACTTCCTCCCTGTCGTCCGGCATGTGGTCCCGTATCTGGCCGGAATTAACAATATGAGCTTTTGGCGGTATGCATGCTACTCCTACATCACCGGCTTTGTGTGGACGCTGCTGTTTTTTATGCTCGGCCGGTTCCTGGGCAGCGATGTCCCGCAAGTCGGAATGCTTATTTACAAATACGGGATTTATTTCTTGTGGCTTCTGAGCACCCTGGCGGCGATTTATATTCTGTTTAAGCTGACAAGCATTCGTTCACGGGAAAGATAGAGCAGGATAACCTTTACCCGGTGCAGCGTCGTATTTGCAGAGCTATAATCGGGGCGGGCGGGGGAAACAAGACCCTTTTTCCCCGAATTATGCATGGATACAGGACCTTGGCTTACGGCGCCGCTTTCTCATGACATGCAGGACCAAACACAAAAAGACCTTCGCAGCTTCGGAAGGTCTCTTCATACTGATGGCTAAGCCCGTTTCAAACGCCGGCAATATGCCTCCAGCGCTGGAAACGGAACGGTATAAAACGCCAACTTGTTCACAACGGATTTGACTGAACCGGGCAAAGCGAGAAATTTGGAGCAAAGCCGATCGAGATCCTTCTGTTCCGCAGGGACCCAGAATTGAACCTGCGCCAAGTCGGGATTGGCTTCCTTCATTGTGGCTACCAGCGATTCCAGCAATTGGACAAACAAGGGCGATGACCGGTACTCCTTCCGGATAAAGGCAACCTCCACCTGGCATATTTCCCGATCCTCATAATGGTTGGCTCCTGTGCCAAGCACAAAGCCCGCCGCTCCAACCATTTCATACGTCTCTTCATCCATAATGCGCAACGCCTTGCCAAACATCAGCGGACTGCACAAAAAGCTCAGCTTCACGGGAAACGCGTATGGCAGGTTCAACTCAGCATGATGCTGAATCAAAAACCTGACATACGCGTCAAAGTGCTTCTCCAATTCACAAGGACGAAATTCAAAGTACACTGTTATTTCGGTTGTGCTCTCAAAGAATCATTGATAATAACGATTTTGCCAAAGCCGCTGCCTTTGGTCGATTTTTGACCAAATCCGAGTGGTGGGATCATGTGACCCGCCTCCTTTTTCACGTAAAAATTATGGAACTTCCTTGCTTCATATTATACGCGATTGTATTTTTTTAGCATAGAGCAAATTTCGTTAATTTTCACACAAAACACCGTTTCTTCACCTATGGCGCCTTCCCGTTTGTAGCTACTTCGAGTCAATTTGGCGTACATCCCGCACAAATACGCGTTGTCCGATAGCGCAGCCAGTCGCAATTCCTGTACCTCCGGGTGCGTCTCGGCAATATGAAATACCATCGAACTGAACGACTTCATGAATACTCTGGAACGCCGGAGCGATTGATCAAGAATAGCCATATCGAAGTAAACCACATCTTTATCAAGAAATTCATTCTCCCGGGTTCCGTGGTAATACGCCGATATCCCCCTCACTCGTCCATTCTCGTCGGCGATCTGGCACAAATAGCCTTCGGTCAAGTACGAATAAATAAGTGTTACCCCATCAAGCACACTTAAAGAAGGGTGCAAATCATGCTTGTTCTCAAGAAAAAACAGACTGAAATTGGCGAAATCCTCGTCGCTGGTGCATGGCTTGAAATGCATCGACTTGCTTAAACCTCCTTTCCGGTTCGCATTCTCCGAAGCAGCATAATGCCCCGGTTCGTTTAACGTTGTTCAAAGCCGCTGTAATAACGTCTGCTCGAGCGCATGCAGAAGCTGCGGATATGCTCCGGTAAGCCGGTGGAATACTTCCCGCCGTATAGAAAGCAGCACCGAATGGCTAAGCGATTTGACAGTGGCGGTCCGGGGGATGTTTCGGAGCAGGGCAATCTCGCCAAAATAATCCCCGTCCTGGAGCACCGCTACCCGCATCTCCCCTTCTCCGGGAAGCCGTTTCAGTATTTCGAACTTCCCGCGGACGATGATGTAGAACTTATTCCCCTCTTCTCCCTCATGCATGACCGTCTCGCCTTCCTTCAAGGTTTCCGTTGAAAAAAGCGCGGCTACATCATGAAGCATCGACGGGGCAATCCCCTTGAAGAAGGGCAGCCTGGCCAGCCGCTCGCCGTCCACTGTGGCATGAAGCCCGTCATTGGACAAATGAAACCCGTGCTGCTTCTCCCACAGCTGATGATAAAGGCCGCTATGCTTCAACAGCTCCGAGTGCGTGCCATCCTCAACAATCCGGCCTTCCTTGAACACATAGATGTGATCGGCGTTCACCACCGCGTCCAGGCGATGCGTTACGGATATAATCGTTTTATCGCCGCGAAGCTGCTGGATTAGGCCGTTAATCTCCGCCTCCGTCACAGGATCGAGCGCGGACGTGACCTCGTCGAGCAGCAGCAGCTCCGGCTTGCGGAGCAGTGCCCGCGCAATACTTAGCCGCTGGCGTTCACCGCCCGACAAGGAGCCCCCTTCATGATGAACAGGTGTGTCATAGCCCTCCGGCCAGCTGATGATGATCTGATGAATGCTTGCCTGCTTCGCCGCTTCCACCATCTTCTCCTCGGTCACATCTGCCCCGTCAAGCAGCAGATTGTCCCGGATTGTTGTATTGAACAGGAAGCTTTCCTGCGTCACCATAGCCGACAGCTTTCTTAAGGAAGCTTCACTGACGCCTCGCAGATCAGCCCCGTTAATCGCGACCGTGCCGTGACCGGGATCATAGAACCGCGACAGCAGCTGAAGCGCTGTGCTTTTTCCCGATCCGCTTGGCCCGACAAACGCGACATAGCTTCCCGCCGCGATAGACAGGCTGACTTCCCGAAGCTGGTCGGTTTCGTCCGTGTAGCCAAAGGTGACTTGGTCCATCCGGATGGAAGTGATGGGGGAGCTTAGCTCTACCGGATTGTCAGGCTCCTTCAAGGCAGGCTCCTGCGCAGCAATTTCACCGATCCGCCGGAAGCTGATGCTGGAATCGATCAGGTTCGGAAGCAGCAGCGACAAGTTTGATCCCGCCTGACCGACCCCCATAAACAGCGTGAAAAAAGCCATGAAGCCGCCAATCGTCATTTCATCATGAAAAATGAAATACCCGCCCAGCCCCATCATGATGCCGTTCAGAATGAGCAGGGCTGTCAGCGGCAGCCGCTCCATCAGCGAGGTGATGAAATGCAGATGAAAGCCGAAGGAAAGCAGCTCCCGAATATGCATGCGGGCCCTTTGCTCGAACCGCTGCTGCTGGTGGAGGCCTTTAATCGTTTTGTGCCCCTTGACCATCTCGTCAATCGTATTGGAGAAGCGCTCCTGGGCTTCCTTGTAGCTTGTATTTGCGGTTTCCGCCCGCTTTTGCAGCAGCTTGGGACCCGCAAACAGAAGTATGGATCCTAGAAGAACCGCAAGCGTAAGCTTCCATTCAATGGAAAACAGCATTGCCAGCCCCAGCAGCAAGCTGAGCGTTTCTTTGAGGAAAAACGGCGACGAGACGCGAATGACTCTCTCAATGGCGCCCATGTCCGCTGCAAAGCGTGTCACCAGATCCCCTACCCGGTAGCGCCGGTAAAATGAAAACGATTGCTTTTGCAGGTGGAGGAACAGCTCGGTTCTCAGCTTCTGAATGACTTCGCCGCTCAGCCGGCCCAGAGAATAGTCCCCGCACAAGCCGGCGCAAATATTGATGAAGCCGCCGCCAAGCAGGATGACCAGAATGAGAACAAACACCTGAAAATCCTTCGGCAGGAAGGCTTCGTCCACTAAATATTTCAAGCTGAGGGGGGCCGCAACCGCATAAGCCACCTCCACCAAAAGGCTGATCACAAAGACAACGCACAGCAGCTTATAGGAAGCAAAATGCTTCAGCATCGTCCGTACAAAATTGGATTTCATATCCACCTCCGTCACCATTAAGCTTACAGCACATCCCCCGGCTGTGTAAACCGGGTTTTCCCGGCGGTGAAATGGCGATACGCTGGCGATACCGCAGCGAAGGCTCCACTACGTGCCTGCGCGAAGACATGCCTCGGAAGCAGCAAAGCCCCTCTTTCCCCGTCTGGCAGGAAAAGAAAGGCTTCACAGCCCGGATTACACCGGGCATCCGTTTGCTAATTATCCATCCATGCAGCCGCACAGCTTCCCGTGCGTATTGCTCTGTTGCATCCCGGCAGCCGGCCGATGGACCGCATGCTAGCTCACCGCCGGACCGGCCAACCGTATTAGCTCCGCTGCAGCCAAATCGGCAAAAAAACGGGCGCTGACCGGCAAGGCGCGCTCGTCGATATCGAAGGCGCGGAAGGTCCCCGTCACTTCACTGCGCCCTGCAATGGCGTTAGTGACGGTTCCGGGCGGGCTGCGGGCGGTTCGGCCTGGCCTCTACGCTGCTGCCTGCATCTGTACTGACAGGCGACGATCAGACGCTGGCAACGTATCCGATCCCGGAGAAGCTGAGATATACCAGCACGAATCTGGCCCGCCGTAAGGATCAGTACACCAGCAAAGCCTTCGCCGCCTTCGCCGGTATGGTGAACGAGCGCAAGCTGTAGGGTGTGGATGCCAAGCCAATTGCTTCAAGCAGCCATCCGCGCAAAGGCTTGCTCAGTTGACTGCGGTCAACTTCGGAACGAGAAGCATTGCGGACAAGCCGGCCTGAACGAATCTCCCTATCGCAATGGGCATCTGCTTTTAGGCGGGGCTGGGGAGTGCTGCGGTTCAGCTCGCTTGTTCGGCTCTCCGGGCAGATACGCGCTCGGTATGGTACTGCCGCTGGAAGCACAGCGGCTTTGTTTGACCGGTTCTCCCCGCTATCATCCGCGTCTGCTTTTAGGCGAGTGTTAGGGTGCACTTGGGTTGATCCGCCTAATTGACTCCCTCTTACCACTCCGCACCGCGCGCGGTGCTTCGCTGCATGACGGCGGTCGGTCGATCACACGACACCGCTTCGCCTTAGAAGGCCGGAAGTCACTGAAACCCAATAATCAAAAAAACAGCGGCTTCGCGAAGCTGGGACCGCAATCTATGCATAACAAAAAAAGCCTGCGGCCGCGCCGTCAGGCTGATTTCTTTCTCACGAAAAATCGCCGTTCTGCATTGTTCCGACAGGAAGCGACGAAGCGAGCACCTAGGCTCTGACAGCATCCCAGCTCATACGGATCATATCCTGCACCGCCTGCTCGGTAATTTCCGCTCGGCCCTTGAAATACTCCTTGGCCAGCAGCGTAACAGGGAAGTAACAATACGACAGCAGCTGAAACGTATGAATCTGCTTCAGCGTCCCGTTCTGTATCCCCTGCTCAATGTAGGCCAGCAGCGGCTTGAACATCCATTTGGTATCGTCCAGACACAGCTTATCGAACAACGGCGAGTTGGAGATTTGCTCCATAAACAGGAAATCTTCTCTATGATCCATCACAAAATGAAGCAGATTCCGCATCATCGCGCCGATGAGCTGCTCCATAGACATCGACTCGTCCAGGTTCACGATTAACTGCCGGCTCATTTTCTCTTTGACCCTGAAGTACAGCTTGGCCAGCATGTCCTCCTTATTTTCGAAATGAATGTAGAGGGTTGCAGGAGAGACGTTGGCCCTTTTGGCAATTTTGGAGATGGAAATGTCGGAGAATCCGATCTCATTCAGCAGTTCAATCGTGGCCTGAAAAATAGCCTCGCTTTTCGTTTCGTCCTTATGTCTCATGCCCCAATTGTAAATGATCGTTCTTTTAAGATCAAGCTTGACGAAGGGAGGCAACGCGAGCCGCTTTGGTGCGGGATGATGCTGTAAGTGACCGCTGTGTCCTCCGTATACAGCCTATCGCTTGGAAGCTGCGCGCCGCTCCGTCCCGTTACCGGTTTTCCAATGACCGCTTCCATTCCCGGCAACACCGGATGCCGCCACTTTGTATTGAAGCGGCCCCTGATCATACGTCCCCGGCTGCAGCGGAAGCGGCTCATAGGGCATGTCGCCCAGCCCGGTATCTATAATCCACGACCTGCGCGCATTCTGCTCATCCGGCAGGTGAACCGTCAGCCCCAGATGAAAGGAATTGATTCGCGGCTCGCTTCCCGGAGGCTGGACACCCGCCCGGTGCAGTGTCACCTGCCGATGCTTTGCAAATACGCGACGATTTCCTCTTTTGCCAGTGTGTACATGACGAATCACCTCTACAGGACTGTTGAAAGTCTCCGAATTTGACTAACGTTTACGTCCTGCGCAGCATGCTTCCCGCCGGCGTACATTGATTGTAAACGAGGTTCTTCCCTGCACCCAATGTAAAAAAGCCACATCTGTACCGGTACAGATGTGGCTGAAGCACAAATCTGGCAAGGTCAGGACAAAGCCTGCAGCACGCCTCACGTCGCGAAGCTTGCAGAAGCTTCCTGTTTTTCACCCTTTAAATTCCGCATCGCTTGCAGCTTCGTACCCAGTGTTCACTCGATGGCTATGTCGCCCGGCAGCAACACGCCGCTTCCCAGCCTGATCTCGGCCAACGCTGCCTTCAAGGCGTGTTCTCTTGCAGGAGGCTTATAAAAATCCGATGACAGTACGCGGCCCAAGGGAGGCTGAAGCCGTATTCGGCCGCTGCCAGACGGATGAATTTCGTTTCATATTTCCGTTCCGAACCGTTTGGCCGATTTGGCGCGTGCCCGCTCTATTTCGGTCTCCCGGTTGCGGGGCTCCGCATTGGTTACGAGGGCATCCAGCAGGCTGCGGGCAGCGGCGGCCACCTGCTCCACCGCAAGGCTAAAGGCCTCCTCATTGGCCTTGGAAGGCTTGGTGAAGCCGGACAGCTTTCGTACAAATTGCAGCGCGGCTGCCTGAATTTCATCCTCCGTTGCCGGCGGTTCGAAGTTATGCAGTGTTTTGATGCTGCGGCACATTAGCGATTCTCCTTTACATCCTGCGTTTTATCCTCATTTTAATACAGCCGGTCCCGGACCGCCAGATCCAGTCAGGCAGCCGCCTCCTTCCTATTTTCCGTAAAACAGCGACTAGTGCACTAAAACTTAAATATAACAACAGTTAAAAGCAAAGAACCTTGCCTTTATAAGTCCATTTAAAAGGCTTGGCCATGGTGGAGTTGAAGTAGTCGATAAACGCAAACACTTGTTT